>JAODBI010000320.1 GCA_025463875.1 Actinomycetes bacterium | reverse complement strand
CCGCTCTTGCGCAGCGAGGGAGCCATGAACATCGTGCGGACGCAGCGGAGCCGCTCTTGCGCAGCGAGGGAGCCATGAACATCGTGCGGACGCAGCGGAGCCGCTCTTGCGCAGCGAGGGAGCCATGAGAGTCGGAGTGTCGCTACGGAGCGCGTACCCGCCGATGGACGTGCGGCTCGGCGCCCGCTGGATGATCGAACGGGCGCGGGCGGCGGCGGACGCGGGCCTCGACAGCCTGTTCGTCGGCGACCATCACAATGTTCCGGTGCCCTACTACCAGAACGTGCCGATGCTGGGTCGGCTGCTGGCCGAGTGGGACGACCGCCCGGCCGGCGCGCTCTTCCTCCTCCCGCTGTGGCATCCGGTGCTCGTGGCCGAGCAGATCGGCACGCTCGCCGCGATCGCGGGCGGGCCGTTCATCCTGCAGTGCGCGGTGGGCGGGGGCGAGGAGCAGTTCCGCGTCTTCGACACGTCGCTACGCGACCGGGCCGTCCGAATGGAGGCGAGCCTCGAGATCGTCCGGGCGCTGTGCCGGGGTGAGACGGTGACGGTCGAGGTCGGACCGTGGAAGATCGACCGGGCCCGGATCGCGCCGATCCCGCCGGAACCGCTGCAAGTGTGGATCGGGGGATCGTCGGCGCGCGCGATCGATCGCGCCGCCCGGCTCGGCGACGCGTTCCTCATCGGACCGGAAGCGACTCCGTCCGAGGTCGAGTCACTCGTGCAGACGTACCGCGACGCGTGCGGCCGCCACGGGCGGGAACCGGACCGGATCGCCGCTCGGCGCGACGTGCACGCGGCGGCCACCGATCAGGCCGCCGAAGAGGTCGCCGGACCGATCGTCGCCCGCGGCTACCGCGGCTTCGACCCGTCCGCCGTCGTGATCGGTGGACCGGAGCGCGTCGCCGATGCGTTCGCGGCGCTCGGGTCCGCGGGCTGCACCGACGTCATCGTTCGTCATCTCGCCGAAGATCAGGACGCCGTGCTCGGCTCCTTCGAGCAGTTGGGCGTGGTGCGCGCGGCCCTGCAATGAGGGGCGCCGAGCGGCGGCCCGGGGCCCGGGGCCCGCGACAAAGCCGCTCGCGGGTGCGAACTCAGGGCAAGCTTGCGCCGTGGAACCCCTCTGGATCGACGATCCCGGCGCGCTCGCCGAGCTCGTCCGGACTCTCGCCGACGAGCCGCGGTACGCGCTCGACACCGAATTTCACGGCGAACGGTCGTACTGGCCCCACCTCGCGCTGATCCAGATCGCGTGGCCCGACGGGGTGGCGCTCGTGGACCCGCTGACGGTCGACCCCGCGCCGCTCGGGGAGCTCCTCGCGGGCCCGGGCTGCATGGTCGCCCACGCCGCCGACCAGGACCTGTCGATTCTCGAGCGGGCGTGCGGCTGTGCGCCGTCGAGGCTGTTCGACACGCAGGTCGCGGCCGGCTTCATCGGCATGGGCACACCGTCCCTGGCGGCGACGGTCGAGAAGCTGCTCGGGACCCGGCTCACCAAGGGTGACCGGCTCACCGATTGGACGCGGCGGCCGTTGCGGCCCGAGCAGCGCGTCTACGCCGCGGCCGACGTCGAGTATCTCCTTGCCCTGCACGACGAGCTGGTGCAACGACTCGAGGCGATGGGCCGGCTCGAGTGGGCGACCGACGAGTGCGAGGAACGCCGGCAACGCATCCGCCAGCGGCCGGATCCCGAGACCGCGTGGTGGCGGATCAAGGGGGCACGCCAGCTGCGCGGGAACGGGCGCGGGGTCGCGCAGAAGGTGGGCGCGTGGCGCGAACAGACCGCGGAAGCGCTCGACGTGCCGTCGCGCTACGTACTCTCCGACCTCGCGCTGGCGGGGGTCGTGCAGCGTCCGCCGCGCAGCCGCGACGACCTGGCGGGCATCCGCGGGATCGACGGACGCTTGCGTGACAACACCGCGCAGGATCTGCTCGCCGCGATCAAGGTCGGCTTGGAACTGCCCGCGTCGGAGCTGCGGCTTCCCGAGTCGGACCGGATCGACCGTTCGCTCGCACCGGCGGTCACCGTCCTCGGCGCGTGGCTCGCGCAACGCGCCTCTGAGCTCGAGCTCGACCCCGCGCTGCTCGCGACCCGCGCCGAGCTCACCCAGATGTTGCAGGATCGCCCGAGCCGCCTGGCCACCGGTTGGCGCACCGACCTCGTCGGCGAACCACTGCAGCGGCTGCTACGGGGCGAGGCCGCACTTGTTCTCCGCGACGGTGGCCGGCGCATCGAGCTGCAGGACCGGAACGGCGCCTGACCTTTCGGCGTCGCGGCAACCCGAAGGTAGCGTCGGCCGTATGGCGAAATTCAAAGTCGGAGTCCAGCTCCACCCGCAGGCGACGACCGTCGATCATCTCCGCGCGGCTTGGCGGGCCGCGGACGCGCTCGAGGTTGACAGCATCTGGATCTGGGACCACTTCTATCCGCTCTACGGCGACCCGGATGCCGCGCACTTCGAGGCGTACACGTTGCTCGCCGCGATGGCCGCCGACACG
Organism: Actinomycetes bacterium; assembly: GCA_025463875.1. Classification (GTDB taxonomy): domain Bacteria; phylum Actinomycetota; class Acidimicrobiia; order IMCC26256; family PALSA-610; genus PALSA-610. Next base: position 2,474 of record JAODBI010000320.1, on the reverse strand, counting down.
AACCACGCCCAGATCGGCGCGCTCGTCACGTGCAACTCGTACCGGAACCCGAACCTGCTCGCCGACATGTCGCGCACGATCGATCACATCAGCGGTGGTCGCTTCACGCTCGGGATCGGCTCGGGGTGGTTCGAGCGCGACTACGACGAGTACGGCTACGACTTCGGTACCGGTCCGTCACGGTTGCGGGATCTGGCGCGTGATCTTCCGATCATCATGGATCGGTTCAGCCGCCTCGAGCCGCCGCCCATCGGCCGGCTCCCGATCCTGATCGGGGGAAGTGGCGAGAAGGTCACGCTGCGGCTGGTCGCGGAGTTCGCGGATGGTTGGAACACGTTCGGGCCGCCCGAGAACTACGCGAAGAAGAATCAGGTCCTCGAGGAGTGGTGCGCCCGGCTCGATCGCAAGCCGAGTCAGATCGAACGCACGGTCGGCATCAACGTCACCGAAGTCGACAACTCGCAGGCCTACCTCGACGCGGGCGCCGAACACCTGATCGTGATGGTGGGTCCGCCGTTCGACCTGGAGCCGGTGCAGCGACTGTTGCGCGCCGCGCGCGACTAGCTCGTCCGGCGGCCCTTCGGGCAGTCCCGACCCGTGTGGTCGAGGCCGTCGTGATCGCCGTCGTGGTCGCCGCGATCGTGTCCGGCGTGATGTCCGCCTTGGTGATCGTCGTCATCACCGCTGCCACCGTCGCCCCCGCCATGGCCTCCGTGACCAGCAGTCACGGGTGGCACTGTTGTCGGCGGCGGCCTCGTAGGGGGTTTCGCCGGCGGTGTCGTCGAACCCGGTGTGGTCGTCGGTGGGCCTGCCGTTGTCGGAGGACGCGGACCGGTGGTGGGAGTGGTGGTCGTCGGGGCCGCCGTCGCCGGCGGCTGCGGCTCGACCGCTCTGACGAGCAGGGTCGCCGGCGTTCGTTCGACCGGCGGCGCTGCGCTGATCGTGGCAGCCGGTGCCGGCGGGATCGACGCCGGAGCGGGTTTGTGCGCCCGGCCAACGCTGGGGCGGGAGGTCGGGGTTTCGACCGGCACGGCCGGCACCGTCGCGGGTTCGCCTCCGCCTCCGAGGAACGGTCCCAGCGCGGTCTGCGCGCGCAGGTGGGCGCCGTTTCCGTCGGCCACCGCCATCAGCGCGAGCGCGACGACGAGCGCGCAGACGGAAACCACCAACGTGACGGCCCGTCGAAGCCGACGGTCGAACTCCCCCTGGTCCACAGCAGCGCTCCGACTCCCCGCCCGGGAAGCCAATCTGGTTCCGCGCCCTGTTTCGGCAGCCCAGCCCGCGACCTTGAGCCGAATCGGACGATTTTCCGGGTGCGCTCGTACGGGATGCCGAAGGACCCCGAGCCGGGGGGCCCTGCGACTACTGCAGAACCGGCGAATCCGCGAGCACCCGGCCGATGCGGAGCAACTCCGGAGTCGCCGACCCGAGCGAGAACTCGTAGCGCTTGAGCCACAGGAAATACCGGTGGATCGGGAAGTCGACGTCGATGCTCACGCCGCCGTGGATGTGCAGCGCCGCGTGGGCGATGCGGTTCCCGCCGTCGGCGGCCCAGAACTTGGCGGTCGCGACTTCGAGCGGGTCGTCGGTCCCCTCGTCGAGATGCGTCGCGGCCTGCAACATCGTGAGCTCGATCGCCTGATTGTCGATGTAGCAGTCGGCCATCCGCTGCCCGACCGCCTGGAAGGTGCCGATCGCGCGGTCGAACTGCTTGCGTTCCGTCGTGTACTGCGCGGTGAGCCGGAGCGCCTTGTCGGCGACACCGGACACGAGCGCGCAGGTCGCGACCGTCGAGCGGTTGAGCGTGAACGCGAGGATCTCCGCTCCCTGCTCGGCCGTCCCGATGCGCGCGTCGGCGCCGACCTTCACACCGTCGAGCCGCATCTCGAACAGCGGCTCGTGGTTCATGATCTGCTGACGTTCCAGCGTGATGCCCGTTGCGTTCGTGGGCACGAGGAACAGGCCGACGCCGTCGTCGACGCGCGCGGGGACGAGCACCAGCTCGGCGGCGGACGCACCGGGCACACTCCCCTTCAGCCCGTCGAGGCGCCATCCCTCGCCGTCGGCGGTCGCGGTCGTGGCCGGCGTTTCGGCCTCGCTGCCGTACTCGACGAGCGCGGCGGTGAGCAACAGGTCGCCGGCCGCGACCTTCGACAAGACCGCTTGCTGCGCTTCGGTACCGAAGCGGGCGATCGGGAGCGCGGCGCTGACGAGCGTGGGGATCATCGGCAGCGGCGCGACCTGTCGACCGACCTCGCGCAACACCATGCAGAGATCGACGAAGCCGAGGCCGAGACCGCCGACCGATTCCGGCAGCGCGATGCCGAGGAGGTTCGCCTTGGCGAACTCACGCCAGGTGTCGAGGTCGTACCAGTCGTCGGAGCGGTCGCGCTCCTTCAGGTGCTGAAGATCCATGCGGTCTTCGAGGATGCGCGCGGCCAGACCGGCGAGCTCCTGCTGTTCTTCGGAAAGTG
>JAODBI010000032.1 GCA_025463875.1 Actinomycetes bacterium | reverse complement strand
TACACGCCCCGCTCCACCCGCTCCGCACGACCCTTGACCGACTCGTAACCCAACGCATCCGCAAGACGCTTCACCGGCTGACGCGACGCAATCGCATACCCGTTGAGGTGCAACTCGCGATGAATCTCGACCAGCGTCATCGGCCGCGCATTCCGGGCCAACACCGCCAACACCACCGACCGCAGATCCTTGCCCCGCACCGGTCGGGCGCCGGGCGCCTCGGGCGGGATCGGCGCCGGACCACCCCGATGCGTCACCCGGAACCCGTGCACAATGTCTCTCGGATCCACCCGCGGCCACATCACCACCCGCAACTCCGCCAACGCGGTACGCACCTGCGCGAGCTCACCACCCAACGCCTGCTGCGCAGCATCCAACTCCGTCGCCCGCGCCAACAACGCCGCACACTCCGCGTGAAACGCCACGAACTCCGCCCGCCCATGCGGAACCCGCCGATACCGCATCGGATAACGAACAGCCGCCATGGCACTCCCCAACCATCCCGAACCGGAAAAGGGGGAAGACCGACGCCCGCACCTCGCAGCGCACGACGAGCGCCACGACCATACAAACCCGGTGCGCCACCAACCCCACCCCCCGCCCAAAACCGTTTCCGTCCCGACCAGCACGCACCCCCCACAAAACCCCGTGACAAAGATTCTTCAAAAGATTCCCCGCAACAAAGCTCCGCCGCGAAGGCGGGTGCAAGAGGCCGGGGAAATTGGCGCTCGGGCGGCCCCGGGGACGCTGGCGCTATGGAGCGGCGAGCTGGCTCGGGGGTTCCCAGTTCGGGCGGCGGGGCATGTCGCTGGTTCCGTCCGGTTGGTTGCGGACGGCGAGCACCTGGTGGATGTGGTTGCGCTCGGTTTCGAAGTTGATCGCCGACGCCGCCATGTAGAGGCGCCACACCCGGGCCCGGCCCGCGCCGACGAGGTGCACCGCCTCGTCCCAGTTCATCTCCAGGTTCGCCACCCAATGCCTCAGCGTCTGCGCGTAGTGCTCACGCAGTCCCTCGACGCTGCGCACCTCGAAGCCGGCGCGCTGGACGCGAGTGACCACCGAACCCACCTCGTGGAGCTCGCCGTCGGGGAACACGTAACGATCGATGAAGCCCCGGTGCGCGAACGCGGCCCGCGGGCTCGGGCGCTTGGCGATGCCGTGATTGAGCAGACGGGCGCCCGGCCGCAGCAGGCTGAACAAGCGGGTGAAGTACTCGTCGAGCTTCGCCGCGCCCACGTGCTCGAACATTCCGATCGAGCTGATGGCGTCGAACGGCCCGTCAGAAATGTCGCGGTAGTCCTGGACGCGGATCTCGACCCGGTCGGCGAGGCCGGCCGCCCGCGCCGCTTCCTGCGCCCATTCGGCCTGGCGCCGCGAGAGCGTGACACCGACGGCCCGCACCCCGTGCTCGCGCGCCGCGTGGATCACCATCCCACCCCATCCGCACCCGACGTCGAGCAGCCGCATGCCGGCACGCAAACCCAACTTGCGCGCCACCAACTCGTACTTGGTCGACTGCGCAGCTTCCAGCGTCGTGTCCGACGCCGGGAACACCGCGCACGAGTACGTCATCGAAGGGCCGAGCACCATGCGGTAGAAGTCGTTCGACACGTCGTAGTGATGCGCGATGACCGCGGCGTCGCGCTCCTTGGTATGGCGGCGACCACGAACCCGAACCTCCTCGGGCGGCGGCGGCAACGGCTTGAGGCCGTCCACCCCGGCAGCGCGCGCCAGCGCGAGCCACTCGCGCGGCGTCACCTTCACGTCGGGCATGTTGTCGCGCAACGAGAGCGCCTCGAAGATGTCGCCCTCGACGTCGATCTCGCCCGCGACATACCCGCGCGCGAAGCCGATCTCCCCCGGACCGGTGAGCACGTAGCGCAACGCCTTCGGCGAACGGACGACGATGCGCGTCGCGGTGTCGGCCGGCCCGAGGTGGCTCCCGTCGTAACAGTCCAGACCGATCGGGATATCGCTACCCAGGAACCCGGCGATCGCGGCGGCGAGCCCGAACGGTCGCGCGGACGGGGTCGCGTGGCTGACAGGACGTTCGTGAACCTGCACGGAGCCCACCTCCCAATCGCAATGAGGATCGTGTCCTACCCAAGCAGATCAGTTGAAATCGTGATCGATCACGCCCCGCGGTTCAAGGATTACTTCGCCGCGTTGAGGAGGGGTCGCCAGTAGTGACCGGGGCCGAGGAAACGGTGTTGACCGGCCGGGCCGTCGCTGCCACCGACATATTCCTCGGGCGCACCGTGCTCCCACGCCTTGAGAATCGGGTCGACGATGCGCCACGACCATTCCACCTCGTCGAAACGCAGGAACGGCGTATGGTCGCCCTCGAGCACGTCGAGCAGCAGCGACTCGTAGGCACTTGCCTCATGGTCGTCGGCTGTGGCGTAGTCGGCGCGCAGCACCGACTCCCGGGTCTCGAGCTCCAGGCCGGGCTGCTTGGTGCGGACGACCAGCTCGGTGGCCTCCGACGGGCTCATGCGAAACACCAGCCAGTTCGGCTCGGCGTGCTCGAGGGGGGTGTGGCGGAACAGGCTCGTCGGCGGCTCGCGGAACCGGAACACGACCTCGTGCGCCTTGGCCGCCAGACGCTTGCCGGACCTCAGCAGCACGGGGATCCCCTCCCAGCGCCACGTGTCGACGTGGAGTTGCACCGCGGCGAACGTGTCGGTGCGCGACGTCGGGTCGACGCCCGGTTCCTGGCGGTACCCGACGCGCGGCACGCCCTCGACGAGGCCGGCGGAATACTGGCCGCGCACTGCGTCGGTATCCGGATTCACGGCGTGCACCGACTTCAACACCTCGACCTTGTGGCCGCGGATCATCTCCGCTTCCCACAGCGCGGGAGGCTCCATCGTCGCGAACGTCATCATCTGGATCAGGTGGTTCTGCACCATGTCGCGCAGCGCGCCGATCCCGTCGTAGTAGTGCGAGCGGCCTTCGACACCGAGCGTCTCCGCCACGGTGATCTGGATCTCGTCGACGTGGGCGGAGTTGAGGACGGGCTCGATGAACCGGTTCGCGAACCGGAACACGAGCATGTTCTGGACCGTCTCCTTGCCCAGGAAGTGATCGATCCGGAAGATCTGGTCCTCCCGCCAGCCGGAGTGCAGTTGCTCGTTGAGCACCAGCGCGCTCTCGAGGTCGGTGCCGAACGGCTTTTCGATCACCAGACGGCGATAGCCCTTCGTCTGGTCGGCGAGACCGGCCTGTGCGATCTTCTCCGCGGCGTCTGCGAACACCCCCGGCGGGAGCGCGAGATAGAAGATCGCCGGTCCGTCGAGCACGGGCGCCAGGCTCTTCAGCGCCTCGATCGAGATGTCGCCGCCGTGGAACTCGATCCGGTCGATGAATCGCTCGAAGTATTTCTGGTCGATATCGACACCGTGCATGTCGATGGCGGCGCGCAGGTGCTCGTGGAACTCCTCGGTCGACCACTCTTGGCGCGCGTAACCGATGATCTTCAGGTCTTCGAGCCGCTCGCGGAACTCGAGGGAGAGGAGCGCGGGAAACAGGAGCCGGGCCGCGAGATCCCCGGACGCACCGAGCACGACCAGCGTCGGTTGACTGCTCACGGGTGTCTCCTCGCGCCGGGGGCGGTGATCCCGTCAGGCTACGCGCGCATGTGGGCCGACAGATCACCGAACAGCTTCGGGTCGAAGACCCGCTCGGTGAACTGCCAGCGACCGTCGACCAGCGCGAACCGGTCGCGGTACTCCCCCGCCAGGATCGGGTGAAGCCCCGGGCCCGTCACCTGCAACACCGCGAAGTAGGTACGGGCCGTCGCCCGTTCGCCCGTGACCTCGACCGTGACGTTCGTGAGTTGGTGCATGGTGCGCGGCGTGCCGTCGTCGTAGAGGACGACCGAGTCGTAGAGGGCGCGGGCTTCGGCCGTCCCCCGCCGCACGCGGTCGTGGCGGGTCGAGCGGAGTTCCGCATTCGCGAACAGCACGGCGACCCCGTCGAGGTCGCCCGCGTCGAGACGGAACGCGTACTCGTGAATGAGCGCGGTGATCTCGGAGACGTCGCTCACCTCCCGTCCCCATTCATAGGCGTATCGGCATCCGCGAGTAGCCGCGCACGTTGCCGGAGTGCACGCGCTCCAGGCCGTCCTCGTCGATCTCGTAGTCGGGATGACGGCCGAGGAACTCCTCGAGGCTGACCCGCATCTCGAGCCGCGCGAGCGCGGCTCCGAGACACACGTGGATGCCGTGCCCGAACGCGAGATGGTGCGTCGGCCACGCGCGATCGATGTCGTATATGTCGGGACGGTCCCACACGCGTTCGTCGCGGTTGGCGGACCCCAACAGGAGCAACACCTTGTCACCCTCGGGGATCTCGCGACCGTGGACCTCGACCGCGCGCGTGAGCGTGCGCGCCATGAGCTGGGTCGAACCCTCGAACCGGAGGATCTCCTCGATCGCATCGGGTATCCGTCCGGGATCGCCGACGACCTTGTCGCGCTCGCCGGGGAACCGCTGCATCGCGAGTAGGCAGTTGCCGAGCAGCTTGGTGGTGGTCTCGTTGCCCGCGATGATCAACAGGAAGAGGAACCCGACGACCTGGTCGTCGCTGAGATGCTCGCCCTCGCTCTCGGCGGCCACGAGCGCGGCGGCGAGATCGTCGGCACGGGTATCGGCGCGCCGGTCGGCGACGAAGGCGGAGAAGTATTTGTAGAGCTGGTACGCGGCGTCGATCCCGGCCGGCGTCACCTCCATGTCGCCCTCCTCACGATGCAACAGGGCATCGCTCCAACCCCGGAGCATCTCCTGATCACCGTCCGGCACGCCGAGCAGTCGTGAGATCACATCCATCGGCAACGGCGCGGCGTACTCGACGATGAGGTCGGGCCTCGTGCTGTCGCGCAGGCGCTCGAGGTAGTCGGTCGACAGCGCGCGGATGGCGGGCTCGAGATCGGCCACGCGCCGCGGGGTGAAGGCCCGGCTCACGAGCCGGCGGAGGGCGGTGTGCTCGGGCGGATCGGTGGTCAGCATCATCGGCAGCGTGTTTCCCGCTTCGAGCGTGATGCCGAAACGCGAGCAGAACGTGTCGGGATCGTGCAGGGCGCGGACGACGTCGTCGTAACGCGAAAGCGCCCAGAACCCCAGGTCGTCGTCGTGATAGCAGGGCGCGTCGTCGCGCAGCTTCCGGTACACCGGGAAGGGATCGTCGTGGAACTCGTAGCTGTATGGGTTGAACCGGTCCACCCGCGAAGGCTAACCAAGGGCATGACGAACGGCATGGCGAAGGACGTCGACCTGGGCTCCCGATTCCTGCGTTGGGAGCAACGCGGCACGACGGCCTGGGTGACTATCGATCGACCGGAGCGGCGCAACGCCCTCACGTCGAACATGTACTTCGGCATCCGGCGCGCGGTCGATCGGGTCAACGCGTCGCGCACGCTGCATGCGCTGGTCGTCACGGGAAGCGGTGACGTCTTCGCGCCCGGCGGCGAGCTCGGCGGCCAGCACGACGACGGCGACATCAACATCGGCGAGCTCCTCGGCACGGGCGCCATGCCCTTCGACTCGATCCGCGATTCGCGCAAACCGGTGATCGCCGCGGTGAATGGTCTCTGCATGGGCGGCGGGCTCCTGATCACGATGCTGGCGGACGTCGCGATCGCGAGCGAGCGCGCGATCTTCGGTGCGCCGGAGCTACGGCGCGGTGTCGCCGACGCGTACCACGCCGCGATCCTGCCCGAGCACGTCGGCATCGCCATTTCCCGGGACATGCTGTTCACCGGTCGCCGTCTCACCGCGCACGAAGCCGAACGTCACGGCCTCGTCGCACGCGTCGTCCCGCACGAGCAGCTGATCCCCACGACCGAGGACGTCGTGCGCGAGCTTCTCTACGCCGCACCGCGCGCCCGGGTCGCGTTGAAGCGCCTCATCAACGCCCGCTATGGCGCGATCGACCGGATCACGTTCGAGGAGTCGGTGCACGGCGACGAGGTCGTCGAGGGGTTCCGCGCCTTCGTCGACAAGCGCCCGCCGGCGTGGGTTCCCGACGCGGCCGCGCCCGAAGGCCGCGCCTAACATCGCTTCCGTGTCCGGGACCGATCTGGCCGAGCGTGCGCGCTGGTTGCTCGTGACGCACGAGGGGCGGGTGGCGCTGGCCGTCGTCTACTCGATCGCGTCGCTCGCGTCGATCGTCACCTACACGATCGTGCGGAGCCCTCTCTACGGATTGGGCCAGCTCGTCGTCACCGGCTTCGGGCTGTTCTGGGCCCGCTGGTGCCTACGGCACATCTAACCCGTCGGCGCGGGATCGGCCGAGCCCGCGCCACCGATCAAGCGCTCCTCGGAGTGCGAGAGCTTGACGATGCCGCCGACGATCGCGGCGATCGACACTACGACCGCGAAGATCTCGAACGCCGTGTGCGCGCCGACCCGCTCGTCGAGCAGGAAGAGGCCGAACAGCGATCCCGAGATGACGCTCATCGATTCGATCGATCCGACCGCCGCGCCGAGCGCGCCGGTCTGCAGCGCGCTCTGCGCGACGATGACGCCCCCGATGGCGGCAACCGCGAGCGCGTAGGGCTCCCAGTGGGGTATCCACGCGAAGATGCCATGGCCGAGGTAGTGCACGAGCGCCTTCGTCAGCAGCGCGGAGACACCGAACGCGATCCCGGCCGCCACTCCGAGCAACGCCGCACGCGGACGTCCGCGCGTCGCGCGTCCGAGGAGCATGCACAGCGCGATCGCGGCGACCGCGCTCGGTCCCGCGATCACCCACTCGCGCGTGCGCGCGATCTGACGACCGCCGGTCGGTGACACCTCGTACAAGAAGAGGGCGAGACCACCCGAGAGCACACCCGCCGCGATCCAGTCGTTGCGCACGACCGGCCGGCCGACGAAGGCGGAACTGATGAACAGCGACATGAGGATGCCCGTCGCCAGGATGGGCTCCACGAACACGACGGTCGCGAGGCCGAGCGCGGCCGCGTGACACACGTATCCACCGAAGTCGGATGCGAGGCCGACCAACCAGCGCGGGCGCTTGATCAACCGGACCAGGAGGCCCGGCTTCATCGCGTACTCGTCCGGCACCTGCTCGGCCTCGAGAAGTTCGAGCACGTTGCTGATCGCGTAGAACAGCGCGGTCGCGAGTGAGAGCGCGGTTGCTACGGCGACCCGGGACGACATTTCCTCAGTCTCTCACCGCGTGATCAGTCCGCCGTCGACCACCAGTGAATCGCCGTTGACATAGCTCGCGTCATCCGAGCAGAGCCAGACGACGGCCTGCGCGATCTCGAGCGGCGTCGCCATCCGCTTCATGGGGAGACGCCGCAACATCCGCTCACCCCCGTCGGGCATGCCGTCGAGATACGCGCGCATGGGTGCGGTCTCGGTCTGGCCGGGAAGTACCGCGTTCACCCGGACGCCGAGCGCGGCAAACTCCTGCGCAGCCTGCTTCGTGAGGCCGAGCACGCCGTGTTTCGCGGCGGTGTACTGCGGTTGCCCGGGCGCGGGCACGATTCCCGCGCCCGACGACATGTTGACGATCGCACCACCACGACCCTGGGCGACCATCTGCCGCAACTCGTGTTGCATGCAGAAGAACACGCCACTCAGGTTGACGTCGATCGTGCGCTGCCACTCGGCGTACGAATGCTCGACGAACGGCTTCGGATCGGGCGCGATGCCTGCGACGTTGCAGGCCCAGTCGAGACCCCCGAAGCGCTCGACGGTGAACGCGAGCATCGCTTCCACCGAGGCGCCGTCGGAGACATCGACCGCGATCGCGGCTGCGGACTTCCCGATCTCGGATGCCGTTGCCTGCGCGGTCGATGCGTCGACGTCGGCGACCACCACCTGGGCGCCGCGCTCGGCGAGCAGCCGGGCGGTGGCCTGCCCGATCCCGCTTCCCCCGCCCGTGACGAGTGCGACGGTCACGACACCAGTCCCCGGGACCGGAGGTAGGGACCGGACCGCACGACGAGTCCGTTGTCCCGCGCCGGGTCGCACGTCGCGAGCGCGAGCGTGGCATCGGCCATCACTTCGACCGGCTCACACCACTCGGGAGGAAGGTCCATGACCGCGGTCGCCCCTTCCGTCGCCACCGCGCGTTCCGGCGCGAGCGCGTTGATTGCAATGCCGGAGTCCCGGAGCTCGGTCGCGAACGAGACCGTCAACCGGTCGAGCGCGGCCTTGCTCGGTGCGTACGTCGACGAGCGCGCCTGTTGCGGGCTGTCGAGCTGGTTGGTGTCGACGATCGCGCTCGTGATGTTGACGATCCATCCCGCGCCCCGCTCGCGCATGGCGGGCACGACCGCCTTGGTCAGGAGGTACGGCGTGATGACGTTGACCTCGTATGCGACGCGTAGGCGACGCTCCGACGTGTCGTCGATGCTCAGGTAGAAGCACGCGGCGGCGTTGTTGACGAGCACGTCGACCGGGCCCAGCTCGTCCACGGTCTGTGCCACGATCGCGGCCCGGTCGCAGCCCGCGTCGGAAAGGTCGGCGACGACCGGGAACGCACGACCGCCCGCGGCGGTGACGGCGTCGGCGGTCTCCCGCAGCGAACCGGCGAGATGGCCGCCCGAACCGGGCTCGAGGCTGCGGGCCACGATTGCGACCGAGGCGCCCTCGGAGGCGAACCGCACCGCGATGGCCGCGCCGATTCCGCGGGACGCCCCGGTCACGAGGGCAACCCGACCGGCAAGTGCATCACCCATGGCTGCTGGACAATAGTGGGGCCATGCTGGACATGATCATCCGCGGTGGCACTGTCGTCGACGGCACCGGTACGCCCGGTCGTATCGCCGACGTCGGCATCGAGAACGGCCGGATCGTCACGATCGGCGAGATCGACGCCGATACGAAGGCGAGCCGGACGATCGATGCCACCGGCAAAGTCGTCGCGCCGGGATTCGTCGACATCCATACGCATTACGACGCCCAGGTCTTCTGGGACACGACGCTGTCGCCGTCGCCGTTGCACGGCGTGACCACGGTCATCGGCGGGAACTGTGGCTTCACGATCGCGCCGCTCGGCCCCGAGCACGGCGACTACCTCATGCGCATGCTCGCGCGCGTCGAAGGCATGCCGCTCGGCGCGCTGGCGGAGGGTGTGCCGTGGGACTGGCGGACCTTCGGCGAATATCTCGATCGGATCGACGGCACGCTCGCGCCGAACGCCGGCTTCCTCGTCGGCCACTCGACGATCCGTCGGGTCGCGATGGGAGAACGCGCGACGCAAGGAGAGGCGACGCCCGAAGACCTCGACGCGATGCGCGCGCTACTGCACGCGAGCCTGGAATCGGGTGCGCTCGGCTTCTCGTCGAGCTGGGCCCGTACTCACAACGACGCGGCCGGCGACATGGTTCCGTCGCGGTACGCGAGCGAGGACGAGATCGTCGCGCTGTGCGGCGTGGTGAAGGATCACCCGGGAACCACACTCGAGTTCATCCCGTGCGTCGGTATGTTCGAGGAGTTCGCGCCCGAGCTGCTCACGCGCATGTCGCTCGCCGCGAACCGGCCCGTCAACTGGAACGTGCTCTTCGTAGGCAAGGGAAGTGAGGCGATCACCGAGCACAACCTCGCAGCGTCCGACTACGCGACCGAGCACGGCGCGCGCGTGATCGCGCTGACCGTTCCGTTCTCGCCGTCGCCGCGCATCTGTTTCGACAGCGGCTTCCTGCTCGACACCATCCCGGGTTGGGAAAAGCCGATGGCGCTCCCGCACGACGAGAAGAAGGCGATGCTGGCGTCGACCGACGGTCGCGACGTGCTGCGCGAGGCCGCGCTGCAGCCGACCACCGGCTTCAAGGTCTCCAACTGGAGCATCTACGTCATCAACGAGACGTTCGCGCCCGAGAACAAGCAGTGGGAAGGCAAGTCGGTCGCGGAGATCGCCAACGCGCGCGGCGTCGACGAGTTCGACGCGCTGTGCGACATCGTCGTGGCCGACGACCTCATGACGGGCTTCGGGTTCCCGATGCGACCCGACGACGACGAGACGTGGCAGATCCGCATGGAGGTGTGGCGTGACGAGCGCGCGGTCGTGGGCGCAAGCGACGCGGGCGCGCACCTCGACTTCCTGGCGTCGTTCAACTACTCGACCGTGATGCTCGGCGGACCGGTGCGCGAGCGCGGCCTCATGCCGATCGAGGAAGCGATCAACCTCCTCACCGACGTGCCCGCGCGGCTCTACGGCCTGACCGAACGCGGTCGCCTGGAGGAGGGTTGGCACGCCGACGTCGTCGTGATCGATCCCGAGACGGTCGGCGCGCAAGAGGTGCGGATGCGCTTCGACCTGCCGACCGGCGCACCCCGCCTGTACGGCGGAGCCGACGGCATCGACCACGTCATCGTGAACGGCACCGAGATCGTCGACCACGGCGAGTTCACCGAGGCTCGGCCCGGAACGCTGCTGCGCTCGGGACGCGACACCGAGACGGTGTCGGTCCCCGGCGGCAACAACGAGTAGCCCGGTAGCCGGCCCGTGGCGTCGCGGCGGTTCTTCGATCGTCTGCGGCGGCGGGGGCTTCGGGGCGTGCCCGGCCGTCCCGCCCTCGACCTCGCGCCCGGTCTGCCCGAACGCGATGCCGACCGGCTGCGGGAGGTCATCTCCGGGCTGTTGCAGCTGCACGACACGATGTCGCAGCGCGCCGAGGCGGCCGCGGTCGCCGACGCGTACATCGCGTTGTCGGACGACGGTCGCCACAACTTCCTGCGCCTGCTCGCGCGCGACTTCTGGACCGATGCCCGCAAGGTCGACGACGCGGTCGCCGCGCTCCGGTTCGGTCAGAATCGGCGCACCGACGAACGCCGGCTGCGCGACGTGCTCGTCCCGCCCGCCGACCGGTTGCTGCGCCTGTTCAGCGGCCTCGAAGGCGGAGTGAAATTCCTCGTCGACCTCCGCGCCGACGCGCTCCGCGTCGGCGGTGACGACGTCGAGTTGACCGACCTCGACCGCGAGCTCCGGGCGCAACTGGCGACGCTCTTCGACGTGGGGCTCCTCGAGTTGCGGCGCATCACCTGGGACGCGCCCGCCGCGCTGTTGGAGAAGTTGATCGCGTACGAAGCGGTGCACGCGATCAACTCGTGGGACGATCTGAAGAACCGGCTCGACTCCGACCGTCGCTGCTACGCGTTCTTCCATCCGGCAATGCCCAACGAGCCGTTGGTGTTCGTGGAGATCGCGCTGACGGTCGGTCTCGCGAAGGAGTTGGCTCCCCTGCTCGACGCCCGCGCCCCCGATGTCGACATCGAACGGGCTGACACCGCCGTCTTCTATTCGATCTCGAACTGCCAGCCCGGACTCGCGGGGGTCAACCTCGGGACCGCGTTGATCAAGCAGGTCGTCGAGGCGCTGCGGCTCGACCTGCCGCAACTGCGCCGCTTCGTGACGTTGTCGCCGATCCCCAACTTCCGGACCTGGGTCGAGGCCGCGCTCGACGCCGACGGCGCGGGCCTCACCGAGGGTGAGTTGGAGCTCCTTCCGGCGGAACCGGCGCGCGCGTTGGCCCGCCTGTCGGCGACCGACTGGGATACCGACGAGGCGATCCGGCCCGCGCTCCTGGCATTGTGCGCGCGCTACCTCACGTCCGCGCCCGGGGGCCGAGCCCTCGACCCGGTCGCGAACTTCCACCTCTCGAACGGTGCGTCGGTCGAGCGGATCGACTGGATGGCCGACACGTCACCGCTCGGTCGGTCCCGCTCGTTCGCCATCATGACGAACTACCTCTACGAGGCCGACCGCATCGCCGAGCGCGCCGAGGCGTACGCGGCGCGGGGCGAGGTGCCGGTGTCGTCCGAGGTGCGCGACCTCCTGCGGCAGTAGTGCCGAGGCGGGACCTCTAGCAGCTAGCTTCGCTCCCCTATGGAAAAGCTCGTCTATCTCGTCTACGAACGACCCTCGGTCAACCCCGCCGCGCTCCGCAAACGCTTCCTCGACGACGTCGCGCCGCAACTCGTCGCGTTGCAGCCGCACGCCCTGCAGATGGATCTCGACGACGAGCACGCGCAGATGCAGTCGATGGTTCCGGTGCCGGGCGACGAGCTGCCGGTGCGGGCGTGCGTGTCGATCTGGATCGATGCCCACGACGAGCGCGCCCCGTACGAGGCCGTCTTGCGGGCGGCCGGCGTTCGTCTCGCCGGCTACCTCGTCACCGAGTCGATGTTCCGCGAGTACGGCGACAACGAACACTCGAAGCCGCGCGATTGGCCCGACGGCACCCGTTCGCCGGGCATCATCACGCTGACTGTCTTCGACAAACCGCAGGGCGTCGACGACGAGACCTTCTACGGTCACTGGTACAGCCACCAGTCGACGATGTCGGAAGACATGCAGCCCCGCGCCCGCTATGTGCGCAACGCGGTTGCACGAGCCGTCACACCGGGTGCGCCCCGCTTGCGCGCGATCGTCGAGGAAGCATGGCCGAGCGTCGAGCACGTCACGAACCTGCACACGTTCTTCGGCGCGTCGTCGAACGAGGAGCTCGGCGAGAACATCCGGGTCATGCTCGACAGCACGAAGCTCTTGTACGACCCCGCGACGATGCGGAACTACCCACTGAGCGAGTACATCCTCAAGAGCTGAGCGCGGTCGCAACCACTTCGACTACGACGTGAAGTCGGCGGCTTCATATTCGAGGAGCCGTTGGTAGTTCTCGTGCAGCTCGGCCCGGCGACCGCCGTCGTGCGCGAGGTTCACGAGCTCGTGCGGGTCGTTCTGCAGGTCGTACCATTCGTGTTCCTGGTCGGCGAAGCTCGCGTCGACGTCGAACAGCTTGCGGCCGGGATCCTTGCCCCACAGACCGGTTCCGGGCTTGCCGCCCCCCACACCGTAGTAGCGCGCGTACTTCGTCCGGCCGTCGAAGAAACCCCGGATCGCGTAGCGCGTGTGATTGATCTCGTCGGTATGCGCGGTGTCGTGCGCGAACAACACGTGGTCACGAACCGATGACGACCGATCCCCGAGCACCGGCGCGAGGTCGACACCCTTCAACGACGGTTGGTGCGACGGATCCACGCCGCCGAGCCCGCAGATCGTCGAGGCGAGGTCGACGTGGGTTGCGAGCGCGTCCGACTGTGAACCGGGCCGCGTCACGCCCGGGACGCGCACGTAGCACGGCACGTGCATGATCTCCTCGTAGACGAACGGGCCTTTCGAACGTAGGCCGTGCGAACCGCACATGTCGCCGTGGTCGGAGGTGAAGATGATGATCGTGTCCTCGTAGGTGCCCGACTCCTCGAGCGCGCCCAACACCGTTCCGAGCGACTCGTCGGCCATCCGCTGCAGCTTGACGTAGTAGTCGAGATGCCGCAGCCACGACTTCTCGTCGCTCGGGTCGATGTAGCCCCACAGTCCGTGCTGCTGGTCCCACCGCCACTGCCGTTGCGCGGCGGGCTTGTCGATCAACTCGTCGCCGAAGTTCGGGGGGAGCTCTTCGCACACCTCCTCGTACGACGTGTCGAAGATCGGCAACACGTCGTCGTCCTTCCACTTCGCCCACTCGAGGACCTGGCGCGCCCGATGCACCTCGTCGGGGTGACGCTCGTCGTAACCGGGTTGGTCGATCGGGAACCACATCACGTCGTGCGGGTTCACCAACGCGACCGTGAGGAACCACGGCTCCTCGGTCGTCGCGGCGTTGGCGCGCAACCACGACGCGGCGTTGGCCGCGATGATCGGATCGAAGTGCACACCCGTTCCCGCCCAACCCATGAAGTGCCGGTCGTTGCCCTCCCAGTCGGCAAACCCGTAGGCCGCCATGTCGGGCGTCGCCGACTGCGAGAGATGCCACTTGCCGATGTAACTCGACCGGTAACCCGCATCGCGCAGGATCGACCCGACCGTGGGCACCGACGTATCCAGCTCCTTGTGCTCGGGCATGATCACGTTGTCGACCACGCCGTGCTGCGGGAGATACTGGCCGGTGAAGAGCGAGGCGCGCGACGGCGAGCACGGTGAGCTGTGCGTGTAGTGCCGGGTGAGCTCGAGCCCTTCGGCGCGCAGCCGATCGCGCCACGGCAACTGCACGCTCGACGGCAGCCAACCGCGCTGGCGCTCCTGGTCGGACACGACGAGAAGGATGTTCGGCCTGCGTGTGGTCTGCATGCTCATCACCTGTCACACTGCACGCCGTGGACGACTCCTCGCCAGTTCGAGCCGAAGACGACCGGCCGGCATTGTGGATCGGCCACGTGGCGTTGGCAACGCACGACGTCGCCCGATCGTTCGCGTTCTATCGCGACCTCGGTCTGCGCTCGGTGCACGAGGCCCGGGGAACCGATCCGATCGCCGAGCTCGAGATGCGAGGCGGCACGCATCTCGTGCTCGTCCTCGACTCGGACGCGCGCACCGACGGCCGTGTCGCGCCGTTCGACCTCATGGCCGACGACCTCGACGCGCTGCACGACCGGATGGAAGCGAGCGGGATCGACGTGTCGGCGATCGCCCGTCAGGGCCATGCGAGCTTCACGTTCCGCGATCCCGACGGACACGTCGTGATCGTGAACGACTCGCACGTCGCCGGCGTCGTGTGATCGGACGCAGGGTTAGCCCGCGTAGCCGTCGAGGATTCCGGTGAGGCCGCTCGGGTGATGTGCGCCGAACGCGAGCTGCTCGAGCACGCCGAGCCCGACCCGGTCACCGCTGCGGGCCCGCATGACCTGCTGGATGTGGATGTTCCAGGGATCGACGTTGTCGAGATCTTCGACCTTGTGCTCCTCCGACCCGACCGCAAGCTCGTCGTGCCAGTGTCCGTGGCCCCACTCGGGATGCGTGTAGCCGAGTCCGCGCATACGGAACGTGATGAGCGGTTCGAGCTCGATGCGCTCTTCGGAGTGGTCGTAGTTCAGCAGTCGCAGCGTGGCACCCTCCGACCGCCGCAGCCCGCGCGCCCAGTGCACTTCGTGCGTCGCACCGGCCAGGTGATGAATGCGTTCGTCGGCGTTCCAGGTGGCGTCGCTTGCGCCGATCACGTCGAGGGCCGCCTGACTTCCGACCCAACGATCTCCGTTCGCGCGCTCGAAGCAGAGGAAATGCGTGCAGCGGTCTTCCCAGTTGATCGGCGCCCAGAGGAAGAAGATCTGCGGAAGCGTGCGCTCGGGCGCGCTCGGCGTCGGCGCACCGACGGGTCGCACGCCCCACGAACGGTCCTTCGTCCCGTAGACGTGATCGAGCGCGATCTCGCGGCCGGGTACGGCGATGCGGCCCGACCACGTACCCCACTGCGTCATCCGGGTGGAGTCCATCACCGTCTTCGTGCCGGCGGTGAGCGTCTGACGTGGCTCCTCGAGCGCGACGGTGCGCGCCGTGAACGTCACGTCGGCATCGATCCCGAGATCGGCCGCATCGGCGCGGACGCGTGTGACGCGCAACGGTTCGACGATCTCGATCGTGAGCGGCCCGATGCGCGTCTGGCCGCGGTCGGGCGGAATCCGCCCCGACGCGAAGACCGAACGCTGGATGCCGTCGTGCACGACGGAGAACGCGCCGTCGATGATGCCGCGATTCGGGTAGACGGCCATGCCCGCCGCGAAGTAGTAGTCCTCGGTGTACCCGTTGAACCAGAACCGGTCGTAATGGTTCGGGTCGCCCGTGGCGGGATGCGCGATCGGCAGCGGCGTCTGGTGGATCGGATAGTCGTCGAACGGTGTCAGCACGGCCTCGAAGCTACTTCCGCTACCCGATCACCGCGTCGAAGGCTTTGTGGATCCGGGCCATCGCGTCGGGGCCGGCCGCGGCGTCGCGCGCGAACGCCTTGAGCGTGACGATCACGTCGGTCGCGCCCGCCGCCACGAGGTCGGGGACCGAAGCCATGCTCGCATCGAGGGCGGGGCGCTTGTCGTCGCCCATCACCATCCGCACCGGCGCCTGCACCTGCAACTCCGCCGGATCACGATCCGCCGCCGCGAACGCTTCTCGAATCCGGACGATGCCGGCCGCGATGCCCTCGATCGACTCCCCCATGATCGGGATCCACCCGGCGCCGTACTGCACGAGCCGCGCGAGGTTCCTTGCGTGCAACGTGCCTGCGATCCAGATCGGTACCCCGCCCGGCTGTACGGGCTTGGGCTCGCAATAGATGTCGCGGAACGACAACGTCGGCGTGTCGAGCGCAGCCGGCGTGTCGCGCCACAGGACGCGGCAAGCGGCGAGCGCGTCGTCGAGCAGCTGGCCGCGCTGATCGAAGTCGAGGCCCTGCGCGTCGTACTCCTCGCGCTGCCACCCGGTACCGACGCCGAGGTC
>JAODBI010000298.1 GCA_025463875.1 Actinomycetes bacterium | reverse complement strand
CGTGGGTCATGCCGTGGTACGCGTTCACGGCTCTCCCGCTGCTCGCGCTGCGGCGGCCCAACCTGTTGAGCTGGACGGTCGCGCTCTACTCGTCCCTGGTCCTGTTGGGTGAGCAGTACCCGTCGCTTTCGGCCGACACGATCGGTTCGGCGGGGCACATCTTCTTGCAAAACCTACTGCCCGTGGCCGCGCTCGTGTGCTGCGTCATCGTTGTCGTGTTCCGGCCGCGCGATGTGCTCGCGGGCGACCTCGGGTCGACCGCCGCGGAAACGACGGTTACGGTCGCACCAAGGCTTGCAGCATCGGCGTGAGCTTCTGCTGCGTCTCCACCCATTCGGCGTCGGGATCGGAGGCGGAGACGATGCCGGCTCCCGCGTGGATCACGGCGTGCACACCGTCGATCTCGCCGCCTCGGAGCGCGATCACGAATTCACCGTCGCCGTTGCGATCGATCCACCCGCACGGGCCCGCGTAGCGACCGCGCGCGACCGGTTCGAGCGCGTCGATCGTCTCCAGCGCGATCTCGCGCGGGGTCCCCGCGACCGCCGGAGTGGGGTGCAAGGTCGCGACGAGATCGGCGATCGTCGTGGCGGTGCTTTCGGCGTGCGCGGTGATGGTGGTGGCGAGGTGCGCGACGTCGGCCAGCTCGAGGGTGGCCGGACCGGTCGCGACGACGTCGCCGCAACGCGTCTGCAGTGCGTGAACCACTGCGTCGACGACGAGTTGGTGTTCGTGCGCGTCCTTGGTCGACCGGGCGAGCGCGGCGGGGTCGATGCCCGTTCCCGCGAGCGGTCTCGCGGTGACTGTCGCGCCGGCTTTGCGGACCAGGAGCTCGGGGCTCGCGCCGACGAAGCCCCGATCGGCGTATACGACGCAGCCCGGTTGCGAACGATGCAGGAACGCGAGGATGGCCGGGATGTCGAACGGCCGGTCGGCGTCGATGCGCACCGCGCGTGCGAGCACGACTTTTTCCAGAGGCTCCTGCGCGATGCGCGTGAGCGCATGCTCGACCATGGATCGCCACTCGGCGTGGGTGGTGGTCGCGGTGACGCCGAACTGCGAAGGCTCGGGCTCGCGCGTCGCGGACCGCACCGGATACGGCGCGTCGACGTCGTCGATGACCGTGCGCCACGCCCGGCCGTGCGAGTCGCGACCAACGATGACGGCGGGCACGACGAGCTCGCCCGGCGCCGCGAACGGCAGTGCACCGACCGCACGGGGCCCGGCGCCGGCCGGCACGTCGGCACCGGCCCAGTGGCCGATGGTCGCGAGGAGCTCGGCCGCGTGCTCGAGGGCGACGACCGCGGCGACACCCGATGCGACGAAGCCGTGGTCGCCGTCGATCCAGGCGAATCCGTTGTCGGCGTAGAGGTCGAGCAGGTCGAACCGGCCGTCGATCGCGAAGCTGCGCGCCGCGAGGCGGGGTTGGGATCGCAGCGAGACGTTCGAGGTGGTCATGCGCGGGTCCCGGTGATGAGCTGCGCGGCTCCGAAGCCGAGCGTGCGGCGGCTGACGTCGACGATCCCCGCGTCGCCGACGAGCGCGAGCAGTTCGGGTACCGACGGGAGGTATGCGGTCGACGCCGGGAGGTAGCGGTAGGCAGCGCGGTCGGAGATCAGGCCGCCGACGAACGGGACGACGTGGCGGAACCACGCGCCGTGCACCGACCGGACGAGGGGGCTCTCGGGCTCGGCGACGTCGAGCAGCGCGACTCGCCCGCCCGGGCGCAGCACCCGGCCGCACTCGGAGAGCACGGGTGCGAGTGCGGCGAAGTTCCGGAGCGCGAACCCGCACGTGAGCCCGTCGAACGTTGCGTCGGCGAAGGGCAAGTGCAGGGCGTCGGCCCGGACCAGCGGAGCGTCGGTGCGCGCCGCGTGCAGCATGCCGCCCGAGAAATCGACGCCCACAGGCGCATGACCGGCCGCGCGGAGCGTGCGGCAGAGATCGCCGGTTCCGCACGCGAGATCGAGCACGCGGGAGTTGGGTTGTAGCGCGAGCATCTCCACCGCGGTTCGGCGCCACGCGACGTCCATGCGGAACGTCAGCATCCGATTGAGCGTGTCGTAGCGGGGCGCGATGCGGTCGAACATCTCCTCGACAACGCGGGGCTTGTCGTCGAGGTCGGGGAGCGCGGCGTCGGTGACGCGGCCGGGGCTCACGACGGCCAGCTCTCGAGGCGACTCGCGGCCGCGACGTTCACGGCGGCGAGCTCGACGTCTTCGCCGACCGACTCGAGGTGTTCCTGCGCGACCTCGAGCAGCACGCGCCGGAAGTGATGCGCGACGAGCGCGGTGACCGCGGGCAGCAGCTCGCGGAACGCCTCGACGAGTCGTTCCGCCTTCTCTTCGTCGGGGAGGTCGGACGCGCGCAACGGCGCGCGCACGTAGGTGTCGAACAGGCCGACGGCCGTCTCCGCGATGTCGCGCGTGGCTTCGTGGTGTTCGTGCGCGAGCGTGAGGAGCGCCGGGAGCGGGAGTCCCTGTTCGAGGAGATGCAGACCCTGCTGCACGATGCCGATGTCGGCGGTGGTGTAGCGCGCCTCACCGTCGTGCATTCGTGCGACGAGCAGGTTCTCGCGGACCACCGCGTCGAGGAGTGCGACGGGAACTCCCGACCGCTCCGCGAGCTCGGCCAGCGTGAGGAACTCCTCGGGGCTCTCGACGTCGGCCCGGGCGACCGCGGCCGCAAGCGGCGCGTCGGTCGGGTCGAGGTCGCCGTCGAGGATGCGACCGATGAGCGCGAGGGTCAGGCCCCGGCCCTGCATCTCGCGTACCCGGGCGAGGCGGTCGAGGTGCTCGGGTCCGTACCAGGCAACACGTCCCGAACGCTCGGGCGCGGGCAGCAGCCGGCGCTTTTGGTAGAAGCGGATGGTGTCGACCGAGAGGTCGGCGCGCCGGGCCAGCTCCTCGACCCGCCACTGGGAAGGCGCCTGATCGGTCCGGTCGGCCGTCACGCCCCGATTCTAGGAGTAACCACTCCCAAGGTTCCGACCGGCCCCGCCTTCCGACAGATGGCCCCGACAGATAGCAACGAATCCGACCAGCAGGCGTCCGAAACGTTGCAAACTGTTTGCAACGGAAACGACCGCCGGGCGCCCGAATTGTTGCGAACTGTTTGCAACACTCGGGTCAGGTGCTGCGCCAGACGGGTAGGCGCTTCTCGGCGAAGGCGGTGGCACCCTCGATCGCGTCGCCGGTCTCGAAGACGGGCATCATCAGCTCGATCGTCCGTTTCCAGCCCTCCTCCTCGGAGAGCTCGGCGGCTTCGCGCACCAGGCGGCGCGAGTTGCGCACCGCAATCGGGGAGTTCTCGCCGATCCGTTCCGCGAGGGCGATCGCCTCGCCGACCACCTGATCGGCGGCCACCACGCGGTTCACGAGCCCGAGCTGCAGCGCGCGTGGCGCGTCGATCGGGTCGCCCGTCATGGCGAGCTCGAGTGCGATCGCAAGTGGCACCCGCTTCGGGAGACGGATCAGGCCGCCGGCCGCAGCCATGAGTCCGCGCTTCACCTCCGGGATGCCGAAGCGCGCGGAGTCGGCGGCGACGACGAGGTCGCACGCGAGCACGATCTCGAACCCGCCCGCCAGCGCGGGTCCGTTCACCGCCGCGATCAACGGCTTCGGGAAATCGCGCGTCACGACACCGGCAAAGCCACCTTTACCGCGCGCGATGTCGTTGGCATTGCCCTGCGCGACGACTTTGAGGTCGGCGCCCGCCGAGAACACTTCGCCCCGACCGGTGAGCACGACGGCGCGCAGGTCGTCGTCGGCTTCGATCTCGTCGAGTAACGCGGCCATCGCCTGACTGACTTCGGGATTGATCGCGTTGCGGGCTTCGGGTCGGTTGAGCGTGAGGAGCGCGATGTGGTCGCGCCGTTCGAATTCCACGACTGCCATGGCCCGAACCTAATCCACTGTCGTGGCGACGGGTATCGCAACGGGGACGTCGAGGGCATGCGTGATGCCGGGCCGGACGATCCGCGTCACGCCGAGCACCACCGCCATGATCGCGGCCGCGCCGAATGTCGTCGCCCGCAGGCCGATGCTGTCGGCGACCTTGCCCTGGACGACCGCGCCGAGCGGATACAGCGATCCGAGGATCAT
>JAODBI010000027.1 GCA_025463875.1 Actinomycetes bacterium | reverse complement strand
TGCCCCCGTCCGGGGAGCGAGTACACCGCGGATCCTTCCGCAGCTCCATCTGATCGGCGCGCGTTACGCGGGCCTGAACCAAAGGAGCCCGACGGCGTCGGACGCGTGCTCGATCTCGACGACGACGGGGAGATCGAGCACCAATTCGGATGGTTCGAGACCGCGCAGGTTGCCGACGAGGCGGGGTCCCTCTTCGAGCTCGACGACGAGGATCGCGTAGGGAGGCGTGAATGCAGGATCGACGGCCCGGTGGGTCACGGTCCACGAATAGACGCGGCCCCGCCCGGTTGCGGGTTCCCACGTGACCTCGTGCGACCCGCACTGCGCGCACCGCAGGCGCGGAGGATGACGCCAGGCGCCGCACGCGCCGCACCGCTGCAACCGAAGCTCGCCCCGCGCGAGATACGCGTAGAACTCGCCGTTGAGACCGTCGGTCGAGGGCAACAGCCGGTCGCTCACCGGTCGCGTCCCAGGACGACAATGCTGCCGTCACCGAAGTCGCCCCATCCGGTGACACAACCGATCTCGGCGTTCGCAACCTGCGCCGCGCCCGCGTCGCCGCGCAGCTGGCGCACCGCTTCGACGACGTGGTTCATGCCCCACATGTGTCCCTGCGAGAGCAGTCCGCCGTGCGTGTTCGTCGGAAGCGCGCCGCCGTCGAGACGCAACACGCCGTCGCGCACGAAGGGGCCCGCTTCGCCGCGGCCGCACAGTCCGAGCGCTTCGAGTTGCAACAGCACGACGTAGGTGAAGCAGTCGTAGAGCTCCATGAAGTCGAGCTCGTCCGCGCGAACTCCGGCGGCGGCGAGGGCACGCGGCGCGGCGTCGGAGAGCCCGATGCGGAACATGTCGGGGCGGTTCGCGATGTCGTCGGCGGGATAGGGGTGCCCTTCCGCGCCGGCGAGGATGACCGCGGGCGTATGGGGCCCGTCGCGCGCGCCGTCGATCGCGCTGACGACCACCGCCGCGGCGCAATCGGTCTCGAGGCAGCAGTCGTACAACCGGAACGGCTCGGACACCCAGCGGGACGCGAGGTATTCGTCCATCGTCAGCGGAGTGCCGCGCATGAGCGCCCGCTCGTTGAGCTGGGCGTGGGCGCGGAACGTCACCGCGATCTCGCCGGTGTCGGTGTCGAGCGTTCCGTAGAGCTGCTTGTGCCGCATCGCGATCCACGAATAGAACTGCGCGGCGGAGCGTGCACCGTAGGGCAGGTAGTAGTCGAGGACGACGTCGCCGACCGCGCTGCCGTCCATCCCGCGCCGCGGTCGTGGCACGCCTTCCCGAGGCCGGAACGCGGAGTAGCCGTTCCAACCCACGACGACCAACACGTGACGGGCGATCCCCGCCGCGACCGCGAGGGCCGCGTGTTGCAGCGAGGCGGTCGGGCTCGCGCCACCCATGTGGACCGTCGTCGCGAGGCGCAGCGTGTCGATGCCGAGGTTCGCGGCGAGCTCTTCGCTCGTCGTGTAGCCGGGCGGCGGGATGATGCCGTCGATGTCGGTCGCGACGAGCCCGGCGTCAACGATCGCCGTCTCGGCGGCCTGGAGAATCAGCTCGACGGGAAGGAACGGAGCGCCCCGCACGTAGTCGGTCTCGCCGACGCCGACGATGGCCGCGCGGCCCCCGAAGCCGTTGCTCAACGTCTCGTCGCTCACGAAGGGCGGACGCTACCGGCCGCACCCGCGCCGCCGACGAACCGAAGCCGACTGACACGCAGAAACGGCCCTCGCCACGTTGCGAGGGCCGTTCCCGATGTCACATCCAATCCGAGATTCGCTGAGGGGCGAACCGAGATAGAACATCGGATCGGATCCCGGGCAAAATTGAGGACCAGTGACGACTGTCACACGCGTCCGTCGGGTCGCCCGATCTTCGGGATCGGGCCGCGCTTACTGCGCAGCCGCGATGGCGACCGGCTTGGCGTTGACGGCAGCCGGCTCGCCCCACGGCTGGGCTTGACCGAACGCCATGATCCGGCCGTCGGAGAGGAGCATCCAGTAGCCGGCCGCCTTGGGCGTCTTCACGAACGCCAGCGCAGTGGGACCCGGGCACCAACCGGTTCCCGGCAGCGAGCCGAGGAAGTGCGAGTTGCCGAAGCTGAACAGTCCGCCGTCGCGCGCGAGCAGTAGGTAGCCGCCTGCTCCCGTCGCGATCATCGACGTGACCGGCGCTGCAAGCGTCATGGCGCCCGTCGAGCCCCAGAAGTGCGCGTTGCCGAAGCTGAACACGCCGCCGTCGCTCGCGAGAAGCCAATAGCCACGTCCGCCGGGCGTCGACGCCATCGACACGATCGGCGCGTTCAGCGTCATGGCGCCGGTCGAGCCGTAGAACGCTGCGTCGCCGTAGCTGAAGATGCCGCCGTCGCGCGCCAGGAGCCAGTAGCCCTTGCCGTCGGCGGTCGGAGCGATGCCGAGCACCGGTTGGTTCAGGTGGAGGCCGTCCGCGCCGCCGTAATCGTGGGCGTCGCCGAACGCGTCGACGTCGCCGTGCGCGTCGACGACGAAATAGCCCTTGCCGGAAGGCGTCGACGCGAGCGCGACATACGGGTTGTCGGCGGTTGTCGCGGGCGCGTTCCCGAGCGTGGGCACATTGCCGAAGCGGAGCACCGTTCCGTCGGGATTCAACGTCCAAAAGCCCGGACCGGCTGCGGCGGTGGGGTGGGGTGTGGGATTCGACGGGTAGCTGCAGAGGCCGTTTGCGCCGGCGCCCTGCGCGAGCCGCAGCGACGTGTACGGGTCGATCACGGTGTCGTCGGGACGGTGCAGCTCGAAGTGCAGGTGGGGATCGGTGGTCTCCGCCTCACCGCTGTCACCCAGGTACGCGATGAACTGGCCCCGCTTCACGTGGACGCCCTCCGCGATGCCGGGCGCGAATCGCCACTGCGCCGGGTTGAGCCCGTCGTCGGTGCCGGGCGTGTCGTTGTTGATGTGGATGTACCAGTACTTCCAGCCGTCGTCACCGGTGAGGATGAGCATGTTTCCCGAGTGACCGCTCGAGTCGGCGCGAGCGAAGGTGATCGTCCCGCTGTTCGCCGCGAGCTCGTGATCGAGCTTCGTGCCCATGAGGTCGTTGCCGGGGTGGTGGCGGACACCGCCGAAGTCGTCGAAGTAGTGCACCGGCTCCACGACGGGGAAGGTCAGCGGGTGGTACTCGGTGTGGTTCGGGGTGAACTCGGCGCCCGCGCGTGTTGACGCGACGGCTATCGGCGCGACGATCGCGACTGCAGCCGCGACGAAACGGACGAAAGCTCGTTGGAAACGCATGTGTGCACTTGCCCCCTGGTCGGTGGGTCGAGGCTCCGCCTCGCCCGTTCACTCTCGCCTGCTCAATTTCGGACGCTCCGGCCCCCCGCTTGATGCGTCCGCCGATTCGGGCGGGTTTGTACGCTCACCCCGGCTGGTAAGGTGCTCTTACTGATCGGTAACTTGTGTGCCGGCCGCCCTGCAAACCCAGGAGCAGGCTGCACCTGAAGGGAATCGTCATGACCGACTTCTCGCTGGATCTCAACGAGGACCAGCTGCAGATCCAGAAATGGGTCCACGACTTCGCGGCCGACGTCATCCGGCCCGCCGGTCCCGAATGGGACGAGCGCGAAGAGACGCCGTGGCCGATCATCGAGGAGGCGGCGCGCATCGGCCTCTACTCGTGGGAGTTCCTCGCCAACGCCTTCAGCGACAAGACCGGGCTCACGCTCGCGCTCGTGTCGGTGGAGCTCGCGTGGGGCGACGCCGGGATCACGCTCGCGCTGCTCGGGACGAGCCTCGGGGTGTCGGGCATCGTCGGTAGTGGCACGCCGGAACAGATCGCGGAGTGGGTGCCGCAGTGCTTCGGCACCGCTGATGACATTCACATGGCGGCCTTCGCGGTGAGCGAGTCCGACGCCGGTTCCGACGTGTCGTCGCTGCGCACGCGCGCCGTCTACGACGAAGCCAAGGACGAGTGGGTGATCAACGGCGCCAAGACGTGGATCACCAACGGCGGTATCACCAAGGTGCCGACCATCCATGTTGTCGTCGCGGCGGTGGAGCCCGAGCTGAAGAGCCGTGGGCACGCCGCGTTCGTCGTCCCCGCGGGGACGCCCGGCGTGAGCATGGGTCAGAAGTTCAAGAAGATGGGCATCCGCGCGTCGCACACCGCCGAGGTCGTGTTCGACGACGTGCGCATCCCCGGCGCCTGCCTTCTCGGCGGCAAGGAGAAGCTCGACGCGCGGCTCGCGCGTGCCCGTGAGGGAACGAGCTCACGCGTGCAAGCCGCGATGAGCACGTTCGAAGCGTCTCGTCCGATGGTCGGCGCGCAGGCGTTGGGAATCGCACGGGCCGCGTATGAGTATTCGCTCGACTACGCCAAGGAGCGGGTTGCGTTCGGCAAGCCGATCATCATCAACCAGGCGATCGCGTTCAAGCTCGCCGACATGAAGATGCACTACGACGCCGCGCGCCTCCTCGTACATCGCGCGTGCTGGATGGCCGCGACCGGCAAGCAGTTCACCGCCGGCGAAGGCTCGATGTCGAAGCTCTACGCGGGGGAGACTGCGGTCAGGGTCACCGAGGACGCGATCCAGATCCTCGGCGGCGCGGGCTACGTGAAGGAACACCCCGTCGAGCAGTGGCACCGCGACTCGAAGATCTACACGATCTTCGAAGGCACGAGCGAGATCCAGCGGCTCGTCGTAGCGCGGGCTGTGTCCGGCCTGCACATTCCCTGATCTCGGCCGATCGCCCGGAGCTCGCGAACTGTTCTCAGAAGACAGTGTTTCCGCCACTACTACTGGCGGACGGTTGGTCGTGCGTGGCATGCTCCGGCCCGGTTTCTTTTTGGGCGTAGTGGGGATCGCATGCGGCGCGGGCGGGTGAAGCGGACCTTCGCGGCACTTGTCGTGGTCGCGACCGGGATGCTCGGCATGGTGGGAGTTCTGCGCGCGGGCGCCGCTGGAGTCGCGCCGGTCACTGCGCCCGTGAGCTCGGGTGTGTTGGGTGTGTCGGGTGTGAAGGCGAGCAAGCTTTCACCGCGGTTGGAGTTACTCGCCCGTCGTTCCTCATTCGCGAGCGGGTCGGCGCGCGCGCAGGCGTTGAGTCTGCCGTCGGGTGGAGTGGGCAGTTTGGTGCTCCGGCGGGACGGTGGAGTCGTCGTCGAGATTCGGGTGAGAGACATGTCGACGGTGGCGGTGGCGCGACTACGAGATGCCGGCGCGCAGGTGATCAGCGCGAGTCCGGCGTATCACGTGATCACTGCGGAGGTTGCGCCGACGCGCCTTGCGGCAGTGTCTGCCGATCCGGCGGTCCGGTACGTGTCGGAAGTGCTCGCACCGCGTCACGGCAGCCCGAGCGCGTTGGGTTCGGCGGGTCTGGCTCCTGCGTTGTCCGGGTCGTGCGCTCCGATCGTGTCGGAGGGCGATACCGCGATGAACGTGGCCGCGGCGCGCGCTGCGTATGGCGTCGATGGCTCCGGTCAGACGGTCGGCGTGCTGTCCGACTCCTATGACGTCAATGCGGCGGCGGCGACGCACGCGGCCGGCGACGTTGCGGCGGGTGAGCTCCCCGGCCCGGGAAACCCCTGCGGACATACGTCGCCGGTGGTGGTGCAGGCTGACGCGTCGGCCGGTGGTGGCCAGGATGAGGGACGGGCGCAGGCGCAGCTCGTGCACGACCTCGCGCCCGGTGCACACCTGGCATTCGCGACCGCGGGGAACGGCGAACTCGACTTCGCGAATCAGATCACCAAGTTGCGGTCCGTCAACCATGCGACGGCGTTGGTCGACGATGTTGGCTATCTCGATGAGCCGTTCTACCAAGACGGACCGATCGCAACGGCGGTGAACCGGGCAAGCGCGGCCGGCGTGCCCTACTTCTCGGCGGCGGGCAACAGCAACGTGAGCGTCGGCGGTCAGAACGTGTCGTCGTACGAGACGCCGGCGTATCGGCCTACGGCGTGTCCCGTGTCGGTTGTGGCCGCGGAGGCGCCACACAGTTGTCACAACTTCGATCCGACGGGCGGAACGGACAATGGCGACGCGTTTACCTTGGCGCCCGGCGGTGGCCTGACTCTCGATCTGCAGTGGGCGCAACCGTGGGGTGTCGTCACTACCGACTTCGATGTCTTTCTCGTCGACTCGAGCGGTGCGATCGTGGCCGGTTCGGCGGTGGACAACCAGGCGCTCGAGGAACCTGTCGAGGTCGTCGGCTACCAGAACACGACGGGTACGGATCAGACGGTGCGGCTGGTCGTCGCGATGTACAACGCCGACGGTCAGAACGCTCGATTCAAGTTCGTGATTGCCGACGCGAGCGGCATCACAGGAGTGCAGTACAACGCATCGAACCACGGTGACGTCATCGGCTCGGCGCTCTTCGGTCACGCCGGCACCGACGGTGTCGCCAGTGTCGCGGCGATTCCCTACGACGATGCCACAACGCCCGAGCCATTTTCGGCTCATGGGACGCAGACGCGGTACTTCACGCCAACTCCGAGCGTTATGTCGCTCGTGACGCCCGACGTCGTGGACAAGCCCGACTTCGCCGCGAGCGACGGCGTCCAGACGAGCTTCTTCGCACAACAGGTTGCCGGCGTATACAGGTTCTACGGCACGTCCGCAGCCGCACCGCAGGCCGCCGCCATCGCCGCGCTCCTCCTCGCCGAGAAACCGACTCTGACGACCGCCGAGGTACGCGCCCTCATGGCTGAAAGTGCCCGACCAGTTCCCAACGGTGGGACGCCGGACGCGGTCGGAGCGGGCTACCTCGATGCGAACGCCGCGCTGGCGGCCGTTGCCGCGTTGCCGAATACACCGTCAGCGGTCAGCGCCGTCGCAGGCGACGGAATGGCAACCGTGCAATGGCAGGCGCCGAGCGCGGGCTACGGCACCGGCCTCACCGGATACGCGCTCGCCGTTTACAAGAGCGGCGCCCTCGTGCAAACCCAAATCGTTGCCAATACGACGACGACCGTGGTGACCGGGCTCACCAATGGCGCGACCTATACCTTCCGCGTCTTCCCGACCGACGCCAGCAGTACCGGACCGGAATCGCTGCCATCGTCTGCGGTCACCGTCGGCACGCCGACGGCACCGGTCGGCTTCGTCGCGTCAAGTAGCAGCGGCGGCGCAGTTCTGCATTGGACCGTACCGAACGCGAACGGGTCACCAATCAGCCGCTACGTGCTCAACATCACCGCCGGCGGCGTCTTGCAATACTCGGGATACGCACAGCTCGTCGGCAGCGGCGCGATCGTCAACGGACTCACCAACGGCACGATCTACGTCATTCATCTCGCCGCCCAGAACGCGCGAGGAGTCGGTGCCGACGCCATATCAGCTCCCGTAATGCCCGGCCTCGCTCCGCTGCAACCGACCGCACCCACCGCCGTCTCGGCCAACGCGGCGGCGGTGCTGTCCTGGACGGCCCCGAACGCCGAGACGGCCCCCATCACCGGCTATCAGATCAACGCCAACATCGGCGCGACCAAAGTCCTCACTCGAAACGTCGGCCCCGCCGTGGCGTACACCTTCACCGGTCTGACCAACGGCACGACGTACCGATTCACCGTCGCCGCGACCAGCGCCGTCGGCACCGGCCAGGCTTCGCCCTTCAGCATTCTTGTCACCGTCGGCGCTCCGCGCGCGCCGACCGCGCTCGTTGCGTCGACCGGTAACGGCCGCGCCACGCTGCAGTGGACCGCGCCGTTAGCGAATGGCGCAGCCATCACCAAGTACGTCGTCACCCCGTACGTTGGTGCGACGGCGCAAGCACCACGTACCTTCGCCTCCACCGCAACCACGCAAATCGTCGCGGGGCTCACGAACGGCACGGCCTACGGATTCAAGGTCGCGGCCGTCAACAGCCGCGGCACCGGGGCGCAATCCAACGCAACGCCCGCGATGGTCATCGGGACACCTGGTGTTCCGACCTCGATCACCGCGACCGCCGGGCATCAGAAAGCGACCGTGCACTGGACCGCGCCGCCGAACAACGGTGCAACGATCACCGGCTACATCGTCACTCCGTACATCGGAGCTGTCGCGCAGACGCCCATCGTCTTCAATACCACGGCGACTACCGACACGGTGACCGGACTGACGACCACGAAGCAATACACCTTCCGAGTGAGCGCCAAGAACAGCCGCGGCGCCGGTGCGCGCTCTACGGCGTCGAACGTCGTCAAGATCACCTGACCGGCGCGGCGTACGCGAGCGCGAACGGGGTGAGAGTTATTCGCCGGGCGAGGCGCAGCGGGATTCGTGCGACGGTGCGCGAGCGAGAGATGTCCACGGACAACTCGTCGACCAGACCCGTCACGTCGGTCCGCTGCACAGTGGTTCGCGCGGAGAAGCCTCAGCTGAGTGCTCCATAGTCGGTCCATCCCTACTTTCATCCCTACAACTCACTGCTACTCGACGGATTCGACGGACCGGCCGACCGAATCAGGCCTGTTCAGCGGACGTGCCGCTACGGCCCTTACGGGGCAAAGTGAGCTACACGATCTTCGAGGGGACTTCCGAGATTCAGCGACTCGTGGTCGCAAGAAGCATCTCCGGCCTGCACATTCCGTAGGTTTGAGCCGGCGCGGATCCTGCCGGCGACACACACGCGGATGTACACGTTGCGGCGGCGGTCGACGGGAACGGTGGCGTGTTGGGTGTCGCGTCGTTCGCGACGACGCCGGCCGGTTACGTCCAGTTGCCTTGGTGTGTTGGCGTGACGGAACGCTGCCGGTTCGATTTAGTCGGGTTGGTCGCCTTCGCTGACCAACAGGGCGTTGGCCGCCGGAACGAACGTCTCGAAGGTGCCGGTCTGGCTCCAGAGTTCCAGGAATGCGTCGGCGTCGGCGCCGACGTGCACGTGTAAGGGACTGGCGGCGTCGGCCACAGCCGCGACGACCGCTTCGGCGACGTCGGCCGGGTCTCCGCCGTTCACGAGCGCGTTCTTGCTGAAGTCGAGCATGAACCGATTGACGTCCGCGTAGGCCGAAGAAGGATTGATCTGGCCGACCAGGGTGTCGACCGTGTCGGACAGGGCAGTGTCGTAGTAGCCGGGCTCGACACACAGCACGCGGATCCCGAACGGTGCCACCTCGGCAGCCAAGGATTCCGACAGTGCACCAATCGCGTGCTTCCCGGCCGCGTCGAACGCGTAGCAGGGGACCGCTGGGAGGCGACCCGTGATCGAGCTGATGTTGACGATCACGCCGCTGCCCTGCGCGCGCATCGCGGGAAGGACCAGGCGGGCCAGGCGGACCGGACCCCAGAAGTTGGTCTCCATGGCGGCGCGGGCCTGGTCCTCCGGGAAGTCCTCAACCGGGCCGGACAAGCCGACACCGGCATTGTTGACGAGTACGTCGATGCGTCCGTGCCGTCCGAGCACGTCGGTTACCGCGGATCGGGCAGATGCATCACTCGTGACGTCGAGCGCGAGCACCTCGACCTCGACGCCGGCATCGGCGGCTGCCTTGTGCAAGCCGTCGGCCTTGGCGGTGTTCCGCATGGTCGCGACGACAGTGTCGCCAGCGCGGGCGAATGCGACCGCGGTGCGCAGCCCGATACCCGTCGAGCAGCCAGTGATGAGCACGACGGACATGGGGCCCTCCCGGCTGGTGTCTGAGATCAGACGGCCACCTACCGGGTCAACCATGCCGCCGCACCAGCGTTGACATGTCACCGAGCCGGCGATCAGTGATACCCGACGCGATGTTCGGGGACGCGCGTTCTGGGACGCGTCGATGACGTCTCTGTGAGAATGCGTCTGATCGCTGATGCCGTCTCGCCGTCTGACGAAGAAACTGAGGGCATGCCGTGACGGATGAAGAGATCGAGGCAATGTTCACGCCGGGACCGCCGTGCTCGCAGCTACTTGGTTGGCGGCTCCTGGCTCACGATGAAGCCAGAGGCTGGATCAAGGTCGGCTTCGTCGGCACGGCTGAGTTCTTGAATCCGGCCGGCCGCGTGCAGGGTGGGATTCTCGCGGCGATGCTCGACGACACCATGGGTCCCGCGGTGTTGATCAAGAGCGGTGGTGCCCTGTATCCCTCGTCGATCGATATGAACATCAGCTTCTTGTCTGCCGCGAAGCCCGGGCCGTTGGTGTGCGAGGGCGAGGTACTCCGGCTCGGCAAGACGGTCGGATTTGTCGAGGGCCGGCTGATTGACGAAGACGGCCGGCTGCTCGTGCGGGCGACTTCCAGCGTGATGCTCGTTCCGGCAGAGCGTGTCGCGGTTTAGCCCCGACCGGCCCACTTCAGCGTTGGCTCGCGCCGCTCACAAGCGCCCGCAGAACCGGCGTTCGGTGATACCGCGGTGGCGTTGTTCTGGGACGCGTGTTAGGGGACACTCGCGTTGTGTCGAGTGGCGGCTGGGCGACGGGGCCGGATGGCGTCTACGCGGAGCTGACGGAGAGGCGCCAGTTGCCGTCGATGCCTTTGGGGTGGTGTTCGGCTCGGTCGGCGAACGTGGCACTACCGCCGAGAATTGCGTTGCGTGCCGCCCGGGTTTGCGGCACCCACCGGAGCGGAGCATCCTGTGGATCGATGGGTCTGGCTGAGCGACTGGCGCGAGCGAGCGACCGCGTCTACGACCGGATGCGCAGTCCGCAGGCCAGCTACGTTGGCGAAGCCGCTCCGACCGGCAATCTCGTGGACCTGCGGGGCCACAAGTATTGCGTGCTGGTGACGTACAAGAAGAGCGGCGAGGCGGTGCCCTCACCGTTGTGGTTCGGGACGGGAAACGGCAAGGTGTACGTCCAGACGGGTGCCACCTCCGCCAAGGTCAAGCGCATCAACCGCAATCCCCAAGTGCGCGTCGCCCCTGCCACGAGCCGCGGCCGGCCCCTCGCCGCGCCGTTCGTCGGCACGGCGCGAGTGGTTTCGTCGCAGGAGCAGGACGAAGCCGAGCGCTGGCTGCAGGCGAACTACGGCTTGGGCCGGCGCCTGTACTCACGCTTCGGTGAGCGCGTCGCGTACGTCTATGTCGAGGTCACACCGACGCCTCCTGGTTGATGGTCGAATCGCGATCTGCCCGATCCTTCGGACGCACCCAGCTCACGCGGATTTCGTCAGAAGGCGTCCCATACTCCACCGTGGGCTCTGAAAAGCCCCACCACGACTTCAGCGCGCGAATAGTTGTGCGCATCGCCAGCGATCTGGGATGCCCCGGACGCGAGATTCGGGAAAGCGCATGATGGGACGCCCAGACGTCGACGACCTGAGCGTCTCTGTATGCGATCGCTACTTGCCAGGCGGTGTGTACGCGACCTGACGCTTCGCGGCGTCGTCGATCTCTGCCGGTGTAAGCAACACGGTCGTCTTCACCGACGCCAAACCCGTCGACACCACCGCCAAGCCGAGCGCCGCAGCAGCAACATTGTCGGGCAACTCGACGATCACGATCGCATCGTCACCACCGAACGCGAAGTGGAAACTGCGCACGTCAAGTCCGAGCCACGCCTGCCACGTTCGCGACCGCCCCGGTGCCGGCGATATGGCGTACTTGCTACGGCATTTCGGTCAAGGCGCTATGGGGCACCCGAGGTTCGGAAGTGTCCAGAACTTTGTTACGCGGGCCGCAAACGGCAGCGTCTTTGTTGTTCGGGCGCTGACGATCCGATCAGGCGCGCTTGGCGTAGTCGGCGTAGCCTTGCCAGTCGATGACGACGCAGGGCTCGTCACCGACGATCCAAGCGTCATGGCCGGGTGCCATCACCGCGAAGTCACCAGGCCCGTACTCCATCTCCTCGCCGTCGTCCATGACGACCTTCATGCGCCCCGAGATGAAGTAGCCCAGATGCGGGGCCTGGCAGCTGTCAGTCTTGGCGATCGGCTTGACGTGCTTCGACCACTGCCAACCAGGCTCGAAGGTTGCGCGGCCGACCGGCCCAGCTTTGAGGTTGACCAGTTCGAGCTTGCCCTTCCCGTCCTCAAAGGGGCGGGTTTCCTCCGGCGAATCGAGACTCTTACGAACGAGACCGGCCATTTGCGGTCCTCTCATGGGTAACGGCGCGTCGATCGTGGCCCGACGTTCGCACCTTGTGCCGGCATCTTGACCGCGAAGACTTCGCGGCACAAACGGTCACCTTCGCGGACGGGGACAGCAAGGACGCCGAGGTGCACATAGCCGCACGAGAGGGTGTCCAAGAGCACGCCCCGGTCCGGCGATCTGGGACACCCCGGACGCGAGATTCGGGAACGCGCGTTTGGGGACGCGCAATGGGTGGCGACGAAGCGTTCAGTCTCACACCGAAGCACGGAGCGCCCAGAGTTCAGCCACGAGACCGCCCGCAGCTACGAGTGCTGGTATGGCTGCCTGCTCTCCTCGTTGCACACCGGCCAACGCAGTGGCAAGGTCTCCGCCGTCGGTCAGCGCACCGAGACCTGCCCACATCCGGACCGCTGACGGTGAGGCTTCGGCTCGGGTGGTGGCCACGAGACCGCCGATTCCGAGCACCATTTCACGAACCGCGAAACTCTGTGTCATGAGGGTGTCGTTGCCTCCCCCCTGCGACCTTCCGTTCAGCCGATCAGGAGCGAGGGCGAAGGCCACGCCGACCGCGACCCTGATCCCGGCGAAGACGCGAACCACGTTCTTCGCGCTCACGTTGACCACGTCGCTGAAGGTAGCGGACCAATCTCATCTCAGGGATTTGCGGCAACCTGCGCCTCCACGACCGTGCACCGACCCGGCGATTCAGGTCCGCTCACGGCGGGCGGGCAATTCGCAACGCGATCCGAAATAGCGAGGGCGACACCGTTCGCACTCGGAGACTTCGTGCGTAAACACGGCCTTGAGCGCAGCACCGACGCCGAGGTCGACATCGAGAATTGCGAAGCCGGCCAAGACAGCCAAGACCCGAGCTGATCGCACCGGGTCTGTCAAACGAGGAGACAAGCGTGACCGAGCTGACAGGGAGGAACACGTTGGTGACCGGAGGAGGCACCGGAATCGGCTACGGGTGTGCCGCGCAACTGCTGGCCGCCGGGGCAGCCGTCACCATCGCGGGCAGACGCGCCGATGTTCTGGGCGCCGCCGCCGATCGGCTCCGGTTCAGCGCGCCCGGCGAGACGATCGATGCGATCGTCTGCGACATCACCGACGAAGATCAAGTCACGCGGGCGGTGGAGGCCGCCGCCCGAGGAGGGAACCTCGACGTCCTCGTCGCCAACGCCGGAAGCGGGTATCCCGGAGCGATCCTGCAGATGGGTCCCGAGGCGTGGGACTTCTGCTTTCGCCTCAACGTGACCGGAACCGCGCTGTGCATCAAGCAAGCCGGGCTCGTCATGAAGGAACACGGCGGCGGGAGCATCGTCGCTATCTCCTCAACCTCAGGGACCAAGGTGCAACCGTGGATGGCGGCATACGCCGCTTCCAAGGCCGGGCTCGACATGATGGTCCGCTGCGCGGCGATCGAGCTCGCCCAACACGGCATCCGTGTGAACTCGATCCAACCGGGCTACGTGCCGACCGAGGTCATGGTTGAGCACGGGTCGCCCGAGCTCGACCGGACCCTCCGGCGGGTCACGCCAGTCGGTCACGCCGGGACGGCAGATGACGTCGGCCGTGTGGTCGTCTTCCTCGCCGGCGATGGGGCACGCTGGATCACGGGGCAGCTCATCGGTGTTGATGGTGGCCTCAACGTCCCAGTACTGCCAAGCATGGCGCCGATCGCGACTGGCGTGTACGGCGAAGACGTCGTTCGGGCGTTCGCGCTGCCCGACCTGATCGCGCTGGCCAATCCAGCAGTTGAGGACTGAACAGCATCGCCAACGAATCGACGCCACTCGCGAACGCAATCACCGCGTGACGTGGCCGATATTGCGTGCTCGAACGGATAGCTGACCGAGCCTCGAGCACGCCCGATAGCGCGCGTCACTCGCACCGGTTGGCTTATGGCACCCGCAGTACCGGCGTTCCGGGATACCGCGGTGCCGTCGTTCTGGGACGCGCGATATGGCACGCGCGTTTTGCAGCTCGCGCGCTGCGCCGATCATGTTTGAGTACGTGCTCGACATGTGCGGCCCGCGTGTCACCTGCCGAGTCCGCGACAGCGTTCTACGCTGCGCAGCGACCCGACCCCGCCGGGGGTTGGAAACCCAGAGCCGGAGCCTCCGTCAGACCCAGGGCGGCTCAGGCACGTTGACGGGTGGTGGCTGGATGGTCGACGTTCCCACGATTCGCTATGTGCGGAACGGAGACGTCGCGCTTGCCTACCAGGTGCTCGGCGACGGACCGATCGACCTGGTGTTCTTGCCGAGCTTCCTCAACAACCTCGAGATCGCCTGGGAGAGCCCGCTATACGCCCGGTTCCTGCGCCGTCTGGCCTCGTTCTCCCGGCTGATTCTCATGGACCGGCGTGGGACTGGTCTTTCTGATCGCATGTCGCCCGAGGACCTGCCTCCGCTCGAGGTCATGATGGACGACCTCGTCGTCGTCCTCGATGCAGTCGGGTCAAGGCGCACGACGGTACTCGGTGCATCGGACTCGGGATGTGTGTGCGCGCTGTTTGCCGCGACGTATCCGGAGCGGGTTGCGGCGCTTGTGCTCCACGCCGTCGCCGCAGTGGGCACCGCTACCGACGACTTCCCCTGGCAGTGGACTGAGACGCAGTGGGAAGAGGATCACCGGCTGTTCTCGGAAGAGTGGGGGACGCAGGCGCTCGCCGAACAGAAGCTCGAGAAGTTCACCCCATCTCTTGGTGGAGACGTGCGCCACCGGGACTGGTACGCGCGTTTGATGCGGCAGTCGGCGAGCCCGAACGCGGTCGGGGCGATCCATCGCCTGTGGTCGCGAATCGACATCCGCCCGATCCTTCCGTCCATTCGTGCTCCGACCTTGGTCATGCATCGCACCGACGATGCGAACGAGGACATGCGAGCGGGGCGGGACCTCGCCGATCGGATCCCGGGGGCGCGCTTCGTGGAGCTCCCCGGGGTCGACAACTGGGTGTGGAGCGAGGACCAGGAGACCGTGCTCGTCGAGATCGAGCAGTTCGTGACCGGCCGGCGACCGGCCGGCGAGATCGACCGCGTGCTCGCTACGGTTTTGTTCACGGACATCGTGGGTTCGACGCAGAAGGTCGCCGCCCTGGGTGATGGTCGGTGGGGCGAGCTTCTCTCGCTTCATCACGAGCGGGTGCGCGCCGAACTCGGGCGGTTCCGCGGCCGCGAAATCGCTACGGCCGGAGATGGGTTCCTCGCCACGTTCGACGGCCCAGCACGAGCGGTGCGGTGCGGGCAAGCGATCGCCGAGGCCGTCCGCGACCTCGGCATCGAGATTCGCGCCGGTGTGCACACGGGCGAGATCGAACTGGACGGCGGCGATGTGCGGGGGATCGCGGTCCACATCGGAGCCCGGGTCGCCGCGCTCGCCGGTGGCTCTGAGGTCTGGGCCACTTCCACCGTGAGAGATCTGACCGCGGGCAGCGGCCTCACGCTCGAGGACGCCGGGCAGCACGAGCTCAAGGGTGTCCCGGACCGCTGGCGCCTCTACCGGGTAGTGGGCTGAGCGCGACGTGACCGTCGGGTTTCGGGCTCATCGCGCGCCATTCGGGGTTGATGACGCACCGAGGGGCAATCGCCGACGGACAGCAGTTCGGGGAGGGCCCCCGTCGCCGCGAGCTCTGTTTGGCTGCGCCTATTCACGATCCTCATCTGACAAGACCGCCTGATTCCTCCAGCTTGACGCATGCCGATATCGGCATATGATGGCGGCCATGGCACGAGCAGCGACGACGTCGGACGTCTTCAACGCGATCGCCGAGCCGCAGCGCCGGGAGATCCTGGTGCTGCTGCGGGCGGGTGAGCGGCCGGTGACCGAGTTGGCCCAGGAGCTGGGGATGACCCAGCCGGGGGCGTCCAAACACCTGCGGGTGCTCCGGGAGGTCGGACTGGTGCGGGACCGCAAGGCAGGCAAGCAACGCCTGTACGGCCTT
>JAODBI010000273.1 GCA_025463875.1 Actinomycetes bacterium | reverse complement strand
ATCGGTGAAGGACAGCTCGACGTGTCGGTCGCGGTCGACGACGGCGGCGAGGTCGGTCTGCTGCAACACGGTGTCAACGAGATGGTCGCCGGACTGCGCGAACGGCGTCGGCTCGCCGACTTGTTCGGCCGCCACGTCGGTAGCGAGGTGGCGCGGCTCGCGCTCGCGCAAGGCAGCGGGCTGAACAGTGAACAGCGCTCCGCGACCGCGATGTTCGTCGACCTCGTCGGGTCGACGGCGCTCGCCGAGGTGCTGTCGCCGTACCAGGTCGTCGAGACGCTCAACGCGTTCTTCCACGCGGTGACGACCGAGGTGGGCGCGGAGGGCGGTTGGGTGAACAAGTTCCAAGGCGACGGCGCGCTGTGCATCTTCGGTGCGCCGGCCATCCAACCGGATCATGCCGCCCGGGCGCTGCGGGCCGCGCGGGCACTCCATGCACGGCTGGAACAACTCTCGGCTGCGCACCCCGGGATCGACGGCGCGATCGGAATCTCGTCGGGCACCGTCGTGGCCGGCAACGTCGGCACCGAGGAACGGTACGAGTACACGATCATCGGCGGCCCGGTGAACGAGGCGGCCCGCCTGACCGACGTTGCCAAAGGACGCCCCGGACGGGTCATCGCCTCGATTGCCAGCGTGCAGCGCGCGGGCGAAGAAACGTCGCGTTGGACCTCGCTGGGCAGCATCGCCCTGCGCGGTCTGTCCGCACCGACTGGCATCTATGAACCGGTGCCCGTCGAGCAACCAGTCCAATAGCGACTGAATCCTCCTCAGGGCGCCGGACGAATGAGTCGTGGGTGGTCGAGGTCGGTGTTGTCGATGATGACCTCGACGAACGATCGCGGATCGACTTCGTCGATGTACAAGAGCTCCGCCACGAGGTAGCGATCACGGTGGAGTGTCTCGGCCGCCGCTTCGCCGCCGTCAATCCCGCGATCGCGTTCGATTCCGCGCCGCACCGAAAGCTCGGGGTCGATCTCGACCCACACTCGGAGATCCCAATAGGAATTGATCGCGGGTCGGTACGCGAACACGCCGTCGACAACCAGCACGCCGTTGGCGGGCATCGACACCTTCACGTTCGAGTGATCGACCTGCGTGAGAGGATCGATGCTGCACAGCGCTACGAGACCGTCGCCGGTCGGTCCGGACGGATCCAACAGCAGCCTGCATGCCGCTTCGCGATCGAACGCGTTCCGGTAGTAGCCCTCCCCCGACAGCCGGTCGTACCGGTGGCGTTCGCTCCACGGGCGCTTGAAGTCGTCGAGCGACGCTCTCGACACCGGCCGACCGCGTCGACTCAGCCCGCGCGCGAGCTCGTGACCGAGGCTCGTCTTGCCCGCAGCGGTCAGGCCGTCGATCGCGACGCGCAGTCGGCGATCGTCCAGCGCATCGATGATCCCGACGAGTCGGTCCAACACACGCGACCTCTCCGGGGACGCCGCCGGCGGCATCGGCTGCCGCCAGGTCGACACGGAGAACTGGATCGCCGTCTCATTCGTCATCGCGAGCCACGCCCCGAGTCTCGCGCCTGCCCGAACGGGCAGCGGCCTAGGCGACCGGCGCGAGGACTCCGGCCCGATGCTCCGGCGAGTGCGCCCGTCGACGGAGCGACGAAGGCGCCGAGACCACGCTCATCCTCGCTTCGTACTCGCCCGCGAACCTGACGCTCGCCTCGGGCCAGAGCTTGCGTATCAGTCCGAGCACGGCACGGTTGTCCGTCAGGATCCTCGCTGAGCGCCGCGCCGTCGACGCAGATGATCTCGCGGCTGACCGGCGCCCGTTGCATTTCGGTGCCTACGTCACCCCTCCTCGGTGCAGATCGCGGTGAGTACGAACTCATGACGTCGACCGCCACAATCAAGTTCGCGATGGCGCAGTCGACGGTACGGCTGGTCGGCCATTCCGTGATCCGTACGCGTACGGATTCGGGCTACTGAGGAAATCGGTGAGCTCGCGACGGCTGTGCGGCGGCCCGGCTACTGCGGGGAGCGGGTCACCTCGGCCCACAGGTCGATCGTGCCGTCGGCATTCCGGCGCTCGCCGAACGCGAGCGTGAGACCGCGCAACACCCGTTCGCGAAGATCGAACGGGGCGTCGCGCAAGTCCACGTTGCTGATCCCGCACAGGCGGACGCTGTAGAGGCGCGCGAACGTCTCGACCCGTACGAGCATCGGCGACTGCACATCGGAGTCGTAGGCGGCGCCGACGAGCTCGGCGACGACGAGCTCGAGGGTCCACACGTCGTGCGCGTCGAGCCCGCGCTCGAGCAGCTCAGCGCGGAGCTCGTGACGGGTCGCCGGCAGTTGGCCAAACGATCGAACCTGAAGCTGCAACTGCGGCACTCCCGAGAACCTGTACCCGACCGGTCCGAATCGACAACCTTCAGAAGGCAGTCGATCCGCCCGCCCCGGGGTTGCGTGGTCGCGGCCCACCCCGGCCGGCGCTTGTCCGCCGGGCCGAACGCGTGTGAAGCTGCGGTTACCGGCCAGTACGGTCGCGGCAGTCGCGGCGCCGCGCAGGCCGGGCTCGGCAACTCGGTCCTGCTCGACGACCAGAACGCGCTTGCGGGCCGGCGACTGTTTGAGAACACGGTCGGACTCGAGGAGAAGGGCGTCGCGAACTGGACGAGTCCGGGCGCGGCCGACAAGACGGAGTGGGTCAGCCAGGTCCGCACCACCTCGACGCTCTTCGGTCCCTACCAGCTGCAAGAGGACGCGCACCCGAACTACTGCGGTCAAGTTGGCACTCCGCAACTGCTTGCGCCAGGCATACAGCGGCGGCGCGGCACACGGCGGCGCCTGCACCATCGCGTCGACCGGGCTCAACGCCTTCGGCGAAGCGCAGATGAGTTTGCATTAGCCGAGCGCGGGGCGACCGCGCGACGCTGAGGGGCCATGGGGCTGAGGTGGAATACGCCGAGTGTGCCGAAAGTTGCCAGGTGGGTGAAGAGCCGTGATTGACGCCCCGGACGAATCGCGCCCCGTTCTCGTCACGGGCGCGTCCGGCTTCATCGGGTCGGCCGTCGTGCGGGCCCTTCTCGCGGCCAGCTACCAGGTACGGGGTCTCTGCGAGCCCGGGCGCGATGACGACAATCTCGCGGGCCTCCCGGTCGAGCGCATCGTCGGCGACATCCGCGACCCCGCAACCCTCGACCGGGCGGTCGCCGGAGTGTCGACCGTCTTTCATCTCGCCGCCATCTACCGCTTCTGGGCCGCCGATCCGGCTTTGTTCTACGACGTCAACATCGGGGGCGCGCAGAACGTCGTCCGCGCGGTCGAGCAGGCGGGTTGTGACCGGCTCGTGTACACGAGCACCGTCGGGACGATCGGTGTCGCGGAGAACGACCGCCTCGCGTCGGAGGACACCCTCGTCCACTTCGAGCATCTCTTCGGGCACTACAAACGTTCCAAGTACCTCGCCGAGCACGAGGTGCTGCGCGCGGGCGCGACCGGCGTGCCGGTGGTCCTCGTGCACCCGACCTTCCCGGTCGGCGAACGCGACACCGCGCCCACTCCCACGGGCCGGACGATCGTCGAGTTCCTGAACGGCCGGATCCCGGCGTATGTCGACACCGCCCTGAACGTCGTGCACGTCGACGACGTCGCGCGCGGGCACGTGCTCGCCGCGCAACGGGGCGCCCTCGGTCGCAGCTACATCCTGGGCGGCGAGAACATGTCGCTGCAGGAGATGCTCTCGACCCTCGCCGACGTGTGCGGGCTCCCGGCGCCCCGCGTACGGGTCTCGCCGCGCGTCGTGCTGCCGATCGTGCGCAGTACCGAGTGGGTCCAGTCGACACTGATGCACCAGGAGCCGACGCTGCCGTCCGAGCCCGTGCGCATGGCCACGACGCGCATGGAGTACGACACGAGCCGGGCACACACCGAGCTCGGCTACACACATATTCCGGCCCGTACCGCGCTGGCGCGCGCGGCGCGCTGGTTCGTTGAAAACGGTTCCGTCAAGCCCGCACGCGTGGAGCGGATCCGCGCCGCGGGCCGGCTCGAAGGCGAGAGCGACCTCGCCGGTACCAACGGCGGCACGCGTACATCGCCACCCACCCGACAGGGCACTCAACGATGACCAACGAATCCTTCGACCTCAAGTCTCTCCTCGCCGAGCGCGACACCGAAGCCTTCGCGCTCCACGAGCGCTACATGAATCCGCAGATGCCGCGCATCCTCCGGACCATCGGATTCGACGCCGACTACGTGCGGGCCGAAGGCGCGTACCTCTTCGACCGCGACGGTCGTCGCTACCTGGATTTCCTTTCCGGCTTCGGTGTCTTCGCGCTCGGTCGCTGTCACCCCGGAATCGAGCAGGCGCTCCGCGACGCGATGGACCTCGCGTTGCCGAACCTCGTGCAGATGGAGTGCGCGCCACTGTCGGGGCTGCTCGCAGAGGCACTCGTCAAGCGGATGCCCGACGACGACTACCGGTGCTTCTTCACGAACAGCGGTGCGGAATCGGTCGAGACGGCGATCAAGTACGCACGTTGCGCCACCGGCAAAGGTCGCGTGTTGTTCGCCGACCACGCGTTCCATGGGCTCACGATGGGTGCGTTGTCGTTGAACGGCGCCCGCGAGTTCCGCGATCGGTTCGGCGCGCTCCTGCCGGGTTGCCAGAGCGTGCCGTTCGGCGACCTGCTCGCGTTGGAGCGCGAGCTCGCGGCCGGCGATGTCGCCGCGTATGCCGTCGAACCCATCCAGGGCAAGGGCGTGTTCGTCGCGCCCGAGGGCTATCTCCGCGCGGCCGCCGACCTCTGTCACCGCCACGGCGCACTCCTCGTGGTCGACGAGGTACAGACGGGGCTCGGGCGGAGCGGAACGTTCTTCGCGTTCGAGCAGTCGGACGTCGTGCCCGACATCGTGACCATCGCCAAGGCACTGTCGGGGGGATACGTGCCGGTCGGCGCCGTGATCGCCAAAGGCGACGTCGTCGAGCGGGTC
This sequence comes from Actinomycetes bacterium, assembly GCA_025463875.1. Classification (GTDB taxonomy): domain Bacteria; phylum Actinomycetota; class Acidimicrobiia; order IMCC26256; family PALSA-610; genus PALSA-610. The sequence continues at coordinate 1,162 of JAODBI010000273.1, read as the reverse complement.
TTCGACAAGATGGACCGGGCCGTCGTGCACAGCTCCACGTTCGGTCAGAACGTGCTCGGCATGACCGCGGGCCTCGCCACACTGCACTTCCTCGACGCGGAATCGATCGTCGAACGCGCGTCGACGGTCGGCGCGGCACTCATGTCCGGACTGGAAGCCGTCAAGCAGCGCCACGAGCTGGTGCACGACGTGCGGGGTCGAGGCCTGATGATCGGTATCGAGTTCAGCCGGCCCCGATCGATGCGGCTGCGGGTGCAGTGGACGCTGTTGGAATCGATGCGCACCGGTCTGTTCACGCAGATGGTGATCGTGCCGCTCTTCCGGGATCACGGCATCCTGAGCCAGGTGGCCGGCGACCATCAGAACGTGCTGAAGATCCTGCCGCCGCTCATCACGACCCACGAGCAGGCGAACGAGTTCGTCGACGCGATCGACGACGTGTTGGGCGAGCTCGAACGTTCGCTCGGCCTGCTGTGGGGGGTAGGAAGCTCACTGGCACTCCCGGCGCTACGCGCCCGCCGCTGACCTTTCGACTTCCGACTTCCGACTCTCGACTTCCGACTCCCGGCCCGCCGCGCCGTTGTTCTGGGTCGCTCACGCTCCGGTACGTTCCGGGAGCGTGACGCCGTCGAACCCCGATCTCTCGCTGGCCGATTGGGTCGTGCTCGGGATCGTCGCCGAAGGGCCGACGCACGGGTGGCCTATCGTGCGCGCCTTGCGGGCCGACGGCCCGATCGGTCGGGTGTGGACGGTTCCGCGTCCGATCGTCTACCGCTCGCTGGCCACACTGACCGAACGCGGGCGCGTCGAGGCGTGCGGCGAGGCCGCGAGCTCCCGTGGTCCGCAGCGGACGATTCTGCGCGCCACGCGGCGGGGCCGCGCCGCGCTCCGGCGGTGGCTCGACACTCCCGTCGAACACGTGCGCGACATCCGTACCGAGCTGCTCGTGAAGCTCGCGTTGCTCGAGCGGTCCGAGCGACCGGCGCGCCTGCTCGTCGAGCGCCAGATCGAGCACCTCGCCCCCGTCGTCCGCGCGGTATCGACCCAACCCGACGGCGCCGGCTTCGACCTCGTGCTCGGTCGATGGCGTCGAGAACAGGCGCTCGCGGTCGACCGGTTCCTGCACTCGCTTCTCGCCGACGACCGTCCGTAGTCTGATGCT
>JAODBI010000233.1 GCA_025463875.1 Actinomycetes bacterium | reverse complement strand
TGGTGTTCGATTGTGTGACGATCGAGGACCATGTCTTCCTCGGTCCGGGTGTGGTGTTCACGAACGACCTGCGGCCGCGGGCCGCGAACAAGAAGTCACACGCGGAGCTCGACGCCACGCTCGTGCGTGCGGGAGTGACGCTCGGCGCCGGTGTCGTCGTCGTCTGCGGCACGACGATCGGTGCGCACGCGTTCGTCGCGGCGGGAGCGACGGTGATTGCCGATGTGCCGGCGCACGCGTTGATGGTCGGCAATCCCGCACGCGCGATCGGTTGGGTGTGCGAATGCGGCGAGCGACTCGCCGACGACCTGCGTTGTGTGTGTGGTCGTGCATACGTGAACGGAAATCTGACCGAAGGCCTACGTCCGGCCTGAACTCCGTGTCGCACGGAATGCACGAATTTGCGCGCGTTTTCTTTGCAGGGATTCGCGCACACCGGGACGACATTGTCCGTCGGCGGATCTCACGCGCCGGGTTCACGCCCCGGACCCCGACACCGTCCAAATCCCCCAGGTCGACTCGATTGCCGTGTTATCGCGCTGGTCGAGCGCGCTGCGCGACAACGCGCATTTCGCGCGAACACTTCGTTGACCGCCGCAGTCACCGCGCAGCGCGCGGCGCGCGGTGACGTCCGTCTCAAGAGAATCGGCGGGGCCGTCGATGAAGAACCCGGGCGGCTGACTGACAAAGGATGCCTGAGCCATGACTGCGACGGGGGGGCCCTTCCACCAGGGCCGCAAGTCTTCGAGCGACGCATACTTCATCAAGATCTCAAAGCCTGCAGGTTCGGGCTTGCGCTCGACGCGTCCACACCTTCCTCGGAAGGGCCCGGCGCGCACATTGACCATCATCGCGACGATCGCGATGTTGCTTCCCGCGCTCGTGTTCACCGGTTCGCTCTTGCAGATCGGCACCCACGACTCGAACGCGGCCACGACCATCGTCACCGCGCTCGGGAACCAGAGGCCGGCGATCGCCTCGGCGCGCGACTACGGCTCAGTGGAGCTCGGGTTGAAGTTCAAGCCCGACGTCGACGGCTACATCGTCGGGGTGCGCTTCTACAAGGGCGCGGGCAACAAGGGCCCGCACACCGGAACGCTGTGGAGCGCGAAGGGCCAGAACCTCGCGCGGGTGACGTTCACCGGCGAGAGCGCGTCGGGCTGGCAGACTGCAAGCTTCCAGCACCGTGTGGCCGTCCAGGCGAACAAGGTGTACGTCGTCTCGTACCACGCTCCGGTCGGGCACTACTCGTACACGCGCTGGTACTTCAACCACGGCCACGACAACGGCTACATCAGGATGAACTCGTCGCGCCGTGCACGCGGCAACGGCGTGTACGCCTACTCCAACGCTCCGACCTACCCGACCTACACGTGGACCGACTCGAACTACTTCGTCGACGTGATGTTCACGACCTCGGCTGCGGTCACGCCGCCGACCGACAGCGGGAAGGAGCCGCCGACGACCGACAAGCCGACGCCGACCACCGACAAGGCGACGACGACGACGGTTCCGAAGACCACCACGACCGGGGCACCGACGACCACGACCGATCCGCCCGTCGTAATCCCGCCCCCCACGACAACCACGCGGCCGCCGGTCGTGACGCCGCCGCCCACCACGAACGGTGCGTTCCCTTCGGCCGCGAACACCGGTGTACCGGGCGGCACGAACCTCACCACCTACACCGGCCCGACGACGATCCGTTCCTGCGGAGTCGTGATCGACAGCAAGGTCGTCAACGGTGATCTCACGATCCTGGCCGGCAACGGGACGCACTCGGCGTCGACGCCCTGCGTCACGATCAAGAATTCGCTGGTCCGAGGCGTGATCGACGACAAGTACGCCGGCTACTCATGTGGTGGCGTGCAGGGTTGTGGGCCGCTCGTCATCACCGACTCCGAGGTCGCCGTCCCGGTGCCGGCGGACGTCGCCGCCGTGTCGGACGCGAACTACTACATGTGGCGCAGCTACGTGCACGGCGCCCGCAGTGGTGCGCAATGCGACGGGTACTGCGAGATCCACGACTCGTTCCTCCTCGCCGACAAGGAGTTCGGGACCGCACACATGGATGCCTTCATCACGAACGGCAACTACGGCGCTCCGATCGTGCTCGATCACAACGCCTTCTTGTGCGCACCGACCGGCGCGGTACCGAACGGTTCGGGCTGTGCGGCGGACGTCGGACTGTTCGGCGACTTCTCGGCGGTGACCAACATGACGATCACCGACAACCTGTTCAAAGCGACGAACGACGCGTACTTCTGCCTCCATTCCGGCTACGAACCGGGCAAGCCGTACCCCAACGGCGGTGGACTCAACTACACGAACAACGTGTTCGAGCGCGGGGCGAACGGGAAGTGCGGCGTCGCCGACGCGGTGTTCAACTGGTACAACTCCGCGGGCCGTTGGTGCAACAACATGTACGACGACGGCGCGACGGTGCTCGCCTCGGATCAATGTCCTTGACGCGACTTACGCGACGAGGCTCTTGATACGACGCCTCGTGATACGACGGTGGTGGGGCTCCTGCTCGCAGGAGTCCCACCCGTGTTGCCGTAGGCTTTCCCGATGCCCGGCAAACTGACGACGACCATGCGGCGGATGGCGGGCGGCTCGTCGGGATCCCTTGCCGCGAACCTGCGCCGGAAGCGGTTCGAGCACACGCGCCAACTGATCGACCGGGTGCCGAAGCCGTATCTGATGCTCGACGTCGGTGGAACGCAGGGCTTCTGGGAAACCGTCGGCATGTGCGGCGAGCCGGGCGTAGAGATGGTCTTGTTGAACCTGCAGCCGGCCGAGGCGACGGACCCGGGCATGAGCACTGTCGTCGGCACCGCGACCGACATGCCCGAGTTCGTCGACAAGCAGTTCGACGTCGTGTTCTCGAACTCGGTCATCGAGCACGTCGGGGATTTCGCCGACCAACGCCGCATGGCCGACGAGGTGCAGCGCGTGGGCCGGCGCTACTACGTGCAGACGCCGAATCGATACTTCCCGATGGAGCCGCATTTCTTGTTCCCGTTCTTCGGAGTGCTACCGATTCCGGCGCGCGCGTTCTTGCTGCGGCATCTGTCGCTCGGCTGGTACGCCAAGATCGAAGATCGGGCCGAGTCGTTCCGCGTCGCGCGATCCATCCGACTACTGACCCGCCGCGAGCTCCTCAGCCTCTTTCCGGGCGCGCAGCTCGTCCGTGAGCGCGTCGCCGGGCTGACGAAGTCGTACACCGTCTTCGGCGGCGACTGGTAAGGGTTCGACGAACTTCAGTTGTCGAGGCCGAGCACGTCCGCCCAGGCGCGGGCGCGCTCGTCCCACGTGTGCCGGCGGGCGAACTCCTGGCGGCGCGCGACGTCATCGGCCGAGCGCTCGTGCTGAAGCGCGCGATCGACGGCATCCGCGAAGTCGGTGGGTGTCGAAGCGATCTCGATGAGATCGGTGTCGAGCCAGCGCGTCGACGGAAGATCGGTGGCGACGACCGCGCGACCCGCCGCGAGGTACTCGAGTGTCTTGAGCGGAAAGCTCCCGAGATTGAACGCGCTGCGCGTGTACGGCACGACGCCGACGTCGATGGCCCGGAAGTAGGGGGGCAGGTCGGCGAACTCCTTGAATCCGACCCACTGCACGTTGGGGAAGGCGAGCAGCTCGTCGAGGTGGCCGGCGTCGAAGCTGGAGTGGATGCCGCCGACGAGGAGCAACGAGCGGCCGCGCCGGGCCGTCTCGAGCAGCAGGTCGATGTCGAGACGGTCGTTGAGGTATCCGACCGACCCGACGATGGGCGAAGGGAGTGTCACGTCGGACGCGGCCGCGACCTCATCGATGTCGGCGTACTGCGCGGCGTCGCAGCCGAACGGGATGAGCTCGGGGTCGAATCCCCGCGCCCGCCACTGCCCGGCCACCATCGGGCTCGAGGCGACGATGACGTCGGCGGCCCGCGCGTGGCGCACCTCGTTGCGTGCGATGCGGGCCGGGTCCTGGCCGAAGAGCTCGGCGCCGCCGACGTAGTCGTCCTGGGCCCAGAAGACCTTCCGGATCCCCGAGTACGCCCCGAGTGATTCCAGCAGGACCGAGCCGTCGATCACCGCGCCGATGTTTCCGCCGAGCTCGGCGATGGTCTGCTCCACCCGGCGGTGCACGAGTCGCTCGGTGATCGGGGCCATGTACCGGCGTTCGGGCCCGGGCAGGCCTTCGGGCGTCAGGACCGCGAGCCGGGGGCCGATCCGCCGGAGGCGGGGACCGGTGAGCGCCCCGAGTCGATCGGGTCCGCGCCGGCGCGTCAGCCGGGAGATCGGTCGGTTCACGTAGAGGACGGGTGCGTAGCGGGTCAGGCGTTCTGCGAGGTGGCGGTCCTGGAACTTCACGCCGTCCCAGGGATTCGTGGCGTAGATCACCACGGTTCCCGCCCAGTCCTGGCCTGGTTGCATGCCCGGTAAGGTAGTCGTGGCCCCGGGAAATACCACGGACCGCGAGTAGTATTCACTGACCGTGGCACCGGGATCACTCTGATCGAGTCACGCAGGCCAAGTCGTGCAGGTTGGCACGGAAGCCGGATTGTGCACGTTGTCCACGCCCACGGTCGGGTCACTCAGCTTGCGGCTCGGGGCACCGATCGTCGGTACGACGAACGCATCGCGCCGCAACGGAGGGTTTCCGTCAGCGACCGCGGAGAATCGGAGCACGCGACACGATGAAGGTCCTGGTCTTCACGCACCACCTCGAGATCGGCGGCAGCCAGGTCAATGCTGTCGACCTCGCGGCAGCGACGCGCGACATCTACGACCACGAGATCGTCGTCTTCGCCACGCCCGGTCCCGCCGCCGCACTGGTTGCCGATCGGGGCCTGCGACTCATCGAGGCGCCCAAGCCGCGCGCCCACCCGTCTCCCGCGATGAGCCGGGCCCTGATCGGGGCGGTCCGGCGCGAGAAACCCGACCTCGTGCACGCTTGGGACTGGCCGCAGGCGCTCGACGCCTACTACGCCGTCCACCTTCCGCTGCATGTACCGCTCGCGGTTTCCATCATGTCGATGGTCGTGCTCACGTCCGTACCGCAACACATCCCCATCACGATGGGCACCGAGGAGCTCGTCGACGAGGCGCGCCGGCGCCGGCGCGGCCCGGTCGAACTGCTCGAGCCCCCCGTCGATACCGCGCGCGACAACCCGACGGCTGTCGACGCATCCGAGTTCAAGCAGCAGTGGGGGCTCGACGACAGCGCGGTGACAGTCGTCGTCGTGTCGCGGCTCGTGAAGTGGTTGAAGCAAGAGAGTCTCGAACGTGCGATCGACGCGATCGAGCAGCTCGCGCCCGAGCACGCGGCGCGCCTCGTCATCGTCGGCGACGGTTCGGCCGCCGCCGAGCTGCAGCAGCGCGCCGACGCCGTGAACGCGCGCCTCGGTCGCAACGCGGTGATCCTGACCGGCGCGCTCATCGATCCCCGGCCCGCGTACGCGGCGGCCGACGTGACGATCGGGATGGGTGGATCGATCCTGCGGGGCATGGCATTCGGGAAGCCGTGCGTCGTGCTCGGCGAACAGGGGTTCTCCGACGTCTTCGAACCGAGCACGGCGAAGATGTTCTTCTGGCAGGGGTACTACGGCCTGGGCAACAGCGACCTTTCGCCCGAGGCCCTGACACATCAGCTTCGCCGGCTGGTCGCGAGCCCGGCGCTCCGGGCCGAGCTCGGGCGCTTCTCGCTCGACACGATCGAACGGCGCTACGCGCTCGCCCCCCTCGCCGCCGATCTCGACGCGCTCTACCGGACGACGGTCGATCAGCATGTCGCGCGATCTGTCGAATGGACGGAGGCGGCGCGGCTCGGCGCGCGCCGTTTCGCGGCGGGCGCGCTGCACCTCACCCGGCGGGCGCGGGCCGCGGCCGGCCGCGGGACCGGCTCGTGAGCGGCTCGCCGATCGCGTCGATAGTGATCCCGGCGCACAACGAGGAACAGATGATCGGTACGTGTCTCACGACGCTGCTCGCCCGCGCCGACGACGGTGAGCTCGAGATCGTGGTGGTGGCGAACGGGTGTCGCGATCGCACGGCGGATCGGGCCCGGGCCGTCGATTCCGCGGTGCAGGTCATCGAGGTCGCGCGCGGTTCGAAGCCGCTCGCGCTCAACACCGGCGACCAGGCCGTGTCGGCCTTTCCCCGCTTCTATGTCGACGCCGATGTGCAGGTGGGCATCGACTCGATCCGTAAGGTCGTGGCCGCGTTGCGTTCGGGAGACGCACTGGCCGCCGCGCCCCGAATGGAGCTCGATCTCGCGGGCCGGCCGTGGCGGATACGCGCGTTCTACGACACGTGGTCGAAGCTGCACTACGTCACGGACGCGCACATCGGCTCCGGGGTCTACGCGGTGTCGGAAGCCGGCCGCGCCCGCTTCGATCGCTTCCCCGACATCGTCGCCGACGACATGTTCATCCACAGTCTCTTCGACCCCTCGGAACGGGTGTCGGTGGTCGACGCGGAGTTCGTCGATCGAGCACCGTTCACGTTGCGCGGTCTGTTACGCATCAAGGGCCGCGCGGCCGCGGGTAACTACGAGTACCGCGCGAAGTACGCCGACCAGGCCCGCCATGCCGACGGTGCGAACCGGCGCCGGGGCGCGGGCGCGGGCGCGCTGGTGCGCGACCCAAAGGCCTGGCCGGCGCTTGCGCTGTACACGGCGGTGTACGTGGCCGCGCAGATCCGGGGCTGGTGGAAGTTCCACTTCGGCGATCTCCGGCATTGGGATCGCGACGACTCGGCGCGCGACGTCGCGGCCGCCGGCTGACCGCATGGGTCCCGTCGATCATGAAGTCCAGGTCTCGGTGCTGGTCGTGTCGTACTGCACGCGCGACCTGACCCTCGCATGCATCGACTCGTTGTACTCCCAGCCGCAGGGTGTGCCGTTCGAGGTCGTCGTCGTCGACAACGCGTCGACCGACGGGTCCGCCGAGGCCATCGCGAGCTTGTATCCGCAGGTGCGTCTCATCGCCCTCGACCAGAACATCGGGTTCGGACGTGCGACCAACATCGCGGCGCGTGCGTCCGACGGCGACCATCTCCTCCTCCTCAATCCCGACACCGAAGTGGCGGCCGGTCTGCTCGAACGCATGGTCGCGTTCGAGCGCGCCCATCCCGAAGCCGGTCTCGTCGGCGGCCGCACGACGAAGCCGGGTGGGGAACTCGACCCGTCGTCGTGTTGGGGTGCGTTCACGCTCTGGAGCGTCACCTGCTTCGCGATGGGCCTCTCGACCATCTTCAAGAAGAACGCCTTGTTCGATCCCGAGTCGCTCGGCTCGTGGCAACGCGACTCCGTGCGCAAGGTGGGCGTCGTGACCGGGTGCCTCCTGCTCGTTCGGCGCACGTTGTGGGACGAGCTCGGCGGCTTCGATCCGCGCTATTTCATGTTCGGCGAGGATTTCGATCTGAGCGCCCGGGCCATCGATCTCGGCTACACGCCGATGATCACGCCCGACGCCACGATCATGCACGTGCTCAGCGCGTCGACCACGGTGCGTGCCGACCGACTCGTGCTCATGTCGAAGGCCCGGGTGACGATCATGCAACAACGGTGGCGACCGGCCGCGCGACGATTGGGAGTGGTCATGTATTCGTTCGGCGTCTGGTTCCGCGGCGCCGCGGCCCGGGTGGGCGAGCTGCGCTCCGGAGGCCGCACCGAACCGGCCTGGGCCCCGACCTGGAACCGCCGCCGCGAATGGCTCGCCGGCTATCCCGATTTCGACGCGACGCGCGATGGCCTGGCGATCGAACGAGAAGGTGCGGCCTGATGCAACGCAACGAGATGCACGACTACGTCGAGGAGCTCCAGGGTTTCGGAACCCACGGCATCCCCCGCGGCCGCGGGGCCGCGGTGTTGCGGCGCTTCACGAGCCACGGCATGCGCGAGAACGCCAAGCTGCGCAGTACCAAGCTCCTGCGCCCGTGGTCGCGGCGGCGGGCGGAGAAGGTGGCCGCTTCCAAGCGCCCGCTCCTGCTCCATCTCGGGAGCGGCACGCACTACCTCGACGGCTGGGTGAACCTCGACATCGTTGGGATGGGCGCCGACGTCTACTGGGACCTGCGCGATCCGCTTCCCTTCGCCGACAACTCCGCCGACGGGATCTTCTGCGAGCACACGCTCGAGCATTTCGTCCTCGTCGGCGGGATCGGTCTCCTGTCCGAATGTCACCGTGTGCTGAAGCCCGGCGCGCTGTGTCGCTTCGGTGTACCCGACTTCGGCAAGTACATCCTCAGCTACGCGGGCGATCGCACGGAGTTGGAGTCGTTGCGCCCGGGGCGTCCGACTCCGTTGCTCGCGGTCGCGGAAGTGGTGCTCGCGCACGGGCACCGTTCCGCGTGGGACGGCGAGACGCTCAGCGCGGTCATGGAGAACGCGGGCTTCGTCGACGTCGGCGTCAAGCCTTGGGGCGACACCGCGTTCGCCTCGAATCCCGACAGCATCTCCCGTCGGGCCGAGAGCGTGTACGCCGAGGGCATCAAGCCCAGACGCTGAGCGATCGTCGCGGCTCGCGCCGTTTCCGCGCGTGCTGCTACTGCTCGCGCAGCGTGTCGTAGACCTGCACGTACTTGGCTGCCTGGTCGTGCCACGCCAACTCGCGCACGAACTTCTCGCGGCCGAAGGTGGCCATCTTCGCCCGGCGATCAGGATCGTCGAGCAGTTGCAGGAGTACCTCGGCGAACGCGGCCGCGTCGGGCTGGGGGACGTACGCGCCCGCGGCGTCGGCGGTGGCCATCGTCTCGCGTAGGTCGAACGCGACGACGGGGAGGCCGAAGGCCATGTACTCGACCGTCTTGTTCATGCTCGACACGTCGTTGAACGGGGTCTTCGGATCGGGGACGATGCCGACGTCCGCGGTCGAGAGCCAGGCGCGCACCATGGCGTCGTCGGCGCGGCCCGGGAACTCGACGGAGTCGTCGACGCCGAGCTCCTTGGCCAGCGACCGGAGGTTGTCGAGCTCGTCGCCGAAACCGAGGACCGCGAAGTGCACGTCGTCGCGGCCGGTCGCACCGACCGCCTGCGCGACCCGGACGATGAGGTCGACGCCGTCCTGCGGGCCCATGATGCCGAGGTAGCAGCACAGGTATCGGCGACGGCGCCGCAGGGCGTCGTCGGGCTCACCCCGTACGAATCGATCGGCGATGGGGCCGTTGCGAACCACTGTCACCTCATCGTCTGCGAGA
>JAODBI010000187.1 GCA_025463875.1 Actinomycetes bacterium | reverse complement strand
TTCTCCGACAACGGGTCTTCGACCATCCGCTGGATCGCCCGGCGCAAAGGCCGTGCACCCAACGCGGCGTCGTAACCCTTGTTCGCCAGCAACAGCTTCGCCGCCGGCCGGAGCTCGAAGCCCAGGCCCTGCGACTCGAGCTGGCCGACGACCCGCTTGATGAGCAGGTCGACGATCTCGGTGATCTCGTCCGTGGACAGCTGGTGGAACACGATGACGTCGTCGATGCGGTTGAGGAACTCGGGCCGGAAGTGGCGCTTGAGCTCTTCGTGCACCTTCTCCTTCATCTTGTCGTACGTGACGTGCTCGTCGGAGCGGGCGAAACCGAGCGCCGCCTTCTTCAAGTCGGCGGTACCCAGGTTCGACGTCATGATGATGACGGTGTTCTTGAAGTCGACGGTGCGCCCCTGCGCGTCGGTGAGACGGCCGTCTTCCAAGATCTGCAACAACGCGTTGAAGACATCGGGGTGGGCCTTCTCGATCTCGTCGAACAACACGACCGAGAACGGCTTACGCCGCACGGCTTCGGTGAGCTGACCGCCTTCGTCGTAACCGACGTAGCCGGGCGGCGAACCGACGAGCCGCGAGACCGTGTGCTTCTCCATGTACTCGGACATGTCGAGCTGGATCATCGAGGACTCGTCACCGAACAAGAACTCGGCGAGTGCCTTCGCGGTCTCGGTCTTGCCGACACCGGACGGTCCCAGGAAGATGAACGAGCCACTCGGCCGCTTCGGGTCCTTGAGGCCGGCACGCGTGCGACGGATCGCCTGCGACACCGCCCTGATCGCGTCCTCCTGACCGACGATGCGCTTGTGGAGCTCTTCCTCCATGCGCAGGAGCTTGGCGGTCTCTTCTTCGGTGAGCTTGTAGACGGGGATACCGGTCCACAAGGCGAGCACCTCGGCGATCGATTCCTCGTTCACCTCGTTGAAGAGATCGACACCCTCGGCGCGCCACTCGCGTTCCTTGCCGGCGCGCTGCTCGAGCAACGACTTCTCACGGTCGCGCAGTGACGCGGCCCGCTCGAATTGCTGAGCCTCGATCGCCGCTTCCTTCTCTTTGCGGACCTTCGAGATCTCGTCTTCGAGCTCGCGGTAGTCGGGCGGTGCCTGCATGCGACGGATGCGCAGGCGCGAGCCCGCTTCGTCGATGAGGTCGATCGCCTTGTCGGGAAGGTGACGGTCGGAGATGTAACGGTCGGCGAGGTTCGCCGCCGCGACGATCGCCTGGTCGGTGATCGAGACGCGGTGGTGAGACTCGTAACGCTCGCGCAGACCCTTCAGGATCTCGATCGTCTGACCGACCGTGGGCTCTTCGACCTTGATCGGCTGGAAACGACGCTCGAGGGCCGCGTCCTTCTCGAGGTGCTTGCGGTACTCGTCGAGCGTGGTCGCGCCGATCGTCTGCAGCTCACCGCGGGCGAGCATCGGCTTCAGGATCGACGCCGCGTCGATCGCACCTTCGGCGGCACCCGCACCGACGAGCGTGTGCAGCTCGTCGATGAACAAGATGATGTCGCCGCGCGTGCGGATCTCCTTCAGCACCTTCTTCAAGCGCTCTTCGAAGTCGCCGCGGTAGCGCGAGCCGGCGACCAACGCACCGAGGTCGAGCGTGTACAGCTGCTTGGCGTGCAGCGTCTCGGGCACGGTGCCTTCGACGATGCTCTGCGCGAGACCTTCGACGATGGCGGTCTTGCCGACGCCGGGCTCACCGATGAGCACCGGGTTGTTCTTGGTGCGGCGGCTCAGCACCTGCATCACGCGCTCGATCTCGCGCTCGCGCCCGATGACCGGGTCGAGCTTCTTCTCGCGTGCGAGCTGGGTGAGGTTGCGACCGAACTGGTCGAGGACGAGCGAACCCGAGGGCTGGCTCTCCGCGCCACCGGGCGCACCGGTACCGGATCCCGCGGACTCCTTGGTGCCCGCGTAACCGGAGAGCAGCTGGATGACCTGCTGGCGCACACGGCTGAGGTCGGCGCCGAGCTTCACGAGCACCTGCGCGGCGACGCCTTCGCCCTCACGGATCAGACCGAGGAGGATGTGCTCCGTTCCGATGTAGTTGTGGCCGAGCTGGAGCGCCTCGCGCAGCGAGAGCTCGAGCACCTTCTTCGCCCGCGGCGTGAACGGGATGTGGCCGGACGGTGCCTGGCCGCCGTGGCCGATGATCTCTTCCACCTGGGCGCGTACGGCCTCGAGTGAGATGCCGAGCGATTCGAGAGCCTTGGCGGCCACTCCTTCGCCTTCGTGGATCAGGCCGAGCAGGATGTGCTCGGTCCCGATGTAGTTGTGATTGAGCAGGCGCGCTTCCTCTTGGGCAAGGACAACGACCCGTCGCGCTCGGTCGGTGAAGCGCTCGAACAAAATGAACCACCTCTCGGTGAGCCTGGAGCCTGCCGGCTGTGCCCATTCTATCGGCCGCCCGGGCCTTTTCTTTGGCGCCGGATCGGCTCGGTTGGTGACGATTCGTGGAAGTTTTCGGCGCCATTGGGGCGCCTGTACGGGTTTGCGGATGATTGCTTATCGTTGCGGACGAGCACCTCACGAGTACGTCGGCCGGGCCGCCGACCGGCGGCACGTGCCCACGACCGTGTGATGTCGTAGCTTCCTTTCTACGCCCGCGGCGCACGGATCATTCCCAAGCGCCCCGAATCGACCCCCTCTCGACCCCCGCAGATAGCCTCCACCCGTGCGGAAGGAGCGGTCGTGTCCCTGATCGACGACGTGGGACTGCTACCCCTCCCCGGCGACCTCGTCCGGGTCGAAAACCGCCTGAACGAGGCCATCCGCGCCGACGACCGGTTCCTCGGCGACGTGGCCGGGCACCTGCTCGCCGCGGGCGGGAAACGGCTCCGGCCGACCCTCGCGCTGTGTGCCGGCTACGCCGCCGCGGGCGCGGGCGCGGGCGCCACGGACGAGGTCGTGACCGGTGGCGCCGCGGTCGAGCTCGTACATCTGGGCTCGCTGTACCACGACGACGTCATCGACGAGGCGGAGACCCGGCGCGGCGTGCCGTCGGTCAACGCCCGGTGGTCGAACATCGTCGCCATCCTCGCCGGCGACTACCTCTTGGCGCAGGCGTCGGTGCTCGCGGCGTCGTTGGGCGCCGATGTGGCGGGGTTGCTGGCCTCGACGATCGGCGAGCTGTGCCGTGGTCAGGTCCTGGAGCTGCAACATCTGTTCGACATCACGAGGTCGGAGGAGTCCTACCTCTCGTCGATCGAAGGCAAGACCGCATCGCTCATGGCGACCGCATCTCGGATCGGAGCGATGGTAAGCAAGGTGTCGGCCGACAGCCTCGACGCGCTCACGCAGTTCGGCCATCACCTCGGGATGTGTTTTCAAGTAGTGGACGACGTACTCGACGTCACTCGCACGGAGGCAGAATTGGGCAAACCGGCTGGTAACGATGTGCACGAAGGCGTCTACACGTTGCCTGTCATCTACGCGCTCGCGCGATCAGAGGAGTTGCGCACCCTGCTGGGCCGCAAGCTCGAGTGGCCGCAGGTGACCCGCGCGGTACAGCTGATCGCGATCCCCGACGTCATCGATGCCTCGATGACGGTCGCGCGCACGCACGCGACCAAGGCATCGGAAGCGCTGGCCGGAGCCACCGAGCTCGACGCCGAGGTGTGCGATCGCCTGCGCACCCTGGTCGACGGGCTCGTGCAACGCTCGAGCTGATCGCCGTGCGAGCGGAATCCGAAGCGGAGGCGCTTCGCTCGATCTTCATGCAACGCGTCGAGGCCTGGCTCGCCGGCGATCTCGACGCCTACATGGATTGCTGGTTCGACGACCTCGTGATCGAGCTTCCGACGGGCCGCAGCGTCGGCAAGGAGCGTTACCGAAGGCTGGTGAAAGCCGGCTTCGCGTGGGCCGAACCGGTCTCGTTCGACGTGCACCACATCGCGTTCGAGGAACGTGAGGGCGGGAGCGACGCGGGCGACATCGTGTTGGCCGACTGGACGATCCGGTCACGGCGACGCGAAGACGGCGTCGTCATCGGTTGGCGCGGGCTCTCGGTGTGCGAGATCCACGACCGGCACATCACGTGGTGGCGCGAACACCACCTCGAACCTCCCGCACCCATCAGCGACACCCTCGGATAGAGACTCTTACCGGTCGCTCACGCTGCTAGGCGGACTCCTGGGTCGGAACCATCTCGGCGTGGTCGACCTCGGCGAGAAACTTCAGCACCACGTCGTTGAACGCGTTGGGGGCCTCGGCCATCAAACCGTGCGCCGCGCCCCGCAGGACCAAGAGCCGTGAGTTGGGGATCAGCTCTGCGAGCTCCTCCGCGTCTCCGAGCGGGGTCAGCGTGTCCTGCGACCCGGTGATGACGAGCGTCGGCGCCTTCACCTGCGGGAGTGCGAACCGCAACTCGTCGCTCGCGTTCAGGATCGCGTCCACCTGCGCGACGAAGGCATGCGGCTTCGTCTGCACGAGCACCCGGGCGAGGACGTTCACGAAGACGCCGAAGCGCCGATGGAGCCGCGGGCCGATCATCCACCGCATCGCGTCGTCCATGAGGCCGGCCATGCCCCGCTCGTTGACGACGCTCGCCCATTCCGCCAGCAACTCCCTGCGCCACGCGTGGTGCTGGCACGCGGTACACGCAAGCGTCAGCGAACGGACGCGATCGGGATACATCACGCCGATGACCTGAGCGATGACACCGCCCATGGACGCGCCCACCACGTGCGCGCGCTCGATGTGCTCGGCGTCGAGGACCGCGACGGCGTCGGCGGCCATGCGCAAGAGGTCGTACGGGCCGGGGGGCGCGTCGGAATGGCCGGTACCGCGGTTGTCGGGAGCGATGCACCGGTGATGGCGGCCGAACGCACCCCGCTGGAGCGCCCAGCCGCGATGGTCGACTCCGAGTCCCTGAATCATCAGGACGGGCGTACCGTCGCGACGGCCCCACGCGCTGTACGCGATCTGCGTGCCATCGTCGGTGACCGTCGCCGACATGGCGCGAGCGTACCGGTGATCCCGGAGAAACGGATCTACGGAGAAACGGATCTACGGAGAATCGGATCTATGGAGAATCGAGCAGCGCGGCAACGGCGCGGCGCATGGCGTCGGTGAAACGCGCGGCGGCGAGTGGATCGTTCGCCGCGTAGGGGTCGGGCAAGGTGACCATCGATCCGAACGTCACTTCCCAGGATCCGATCATCGCTCCGAAACGTCCGACAGCCCGCACCGCGGCCGGCACGATCGGCGCGACGGTGAGTGCACGCGCGACGGCGAGCGGCGCGTCACCTGCACCGGTGCGCAACCAGGTCGGCGCGAGCGGAATGCCGACGAGATAGCCGGCGCGCAGCGCGGACGTGACGTCGGGACTGCTGCTCGATATCGCACCCAACCGGCGCGTCACCGTTCCGAGGACCGGCAAGTCGGGTGCGCCGACGACGCGCAGTCGACGACCACTCGCACGCCGCACCGCGACACCGAGGGCGGCGGGTTCGGCCAGGCCGAAACCGCGATTCGACACGATGACCGCGGGACCGGAGGCGGGCACGTGCTCGCCGCCGGTGATGCGGACACGAACCGCGGCCGCGAACACCGGCGTGCAGAGGTCGGCGAGTTGCGGGTCGAGACCGAAGGGATCAACGGGGTAGCGGCCGGAGAACCGGCGGCGCAGCGCCGCCCACGGCGCTTCGGGGCGAACGATGCGGTCGGCGTCGAGCGTGTCGGCCGTCACGCGGCCTGCTCCCCTGCCCGCGCGATCGCCACGACGTCGGCCCAGTCGAACAGCTCGCGCAGCACATCCTGCGTGGAGGTGAGATGGCCGAGCCCGAGCTCCTCGCGGGCGCGGCTTCCGTCACCGGTGCAACCGTGCCGGATGAGGTCGACGACGTGGGGAGCGAGTGCTGCGCCTGCAACCTCCGACGCGCGCCCGACGAGTCGCCACAATCCGGGTGCGACGGGGAACGGGATGCGTCCTCCGAGCCGGGCCGCCTGCCACGGGGTCGCGGCGCCCGCGCCGACGATGTTGCACGGGCCGTCGAGGCGGCGTTCGATCGCCGTGACCATCGCGATGGCGGCGTCGTCGGGATGCAGCACCGAGAAGGGCGGGTCGGAAACCGCGCTGACCGGCACAACCGGCAGTCGCAGCATTCGACCGAGCGGGCTCGGGACGTGAGAACCCATCACGGGCGCGTAGCGCAACGCGCCGACCGGAACCCCGCAGCGCAGCGCCACGCCCTTGGCGGCCGCCTCGACCGCGAGGAGCGACCGGCCGTACGGGGTGCTCGGGGCCGGGACCGCGTCCTCGTCGGGCACGGAGACGCGCGCCGTCGGTGGGCCGTACACCTCGAGCCCGCTGCGCAGTACGACGTACTCGAGCGCGCCGGTGCTCGCGGCCGCGTTCAGCGTCGCCGCGGTGCAGGCCTCGGTGCGCTCGCGCGCCGACGCGGGTGTCATGCGCGACGCCGGTTCGTATACCCCGAAGTGGGCGACGATGTTCGGCGCGTACTCCTCGACGAACGCGGCGAGTCGATCGCGCTCGCGCGGGTCGATGCGACGGAACTCGGCGCGGCGTAGACGGCGGCGCGGCGGGACGAAGTCGACGCCCACCACGTCGCCGGCCCACTCGCGCGCTTCGATCAGCTGCGCGACGCGCGTGCCGAGCTCGCCGCCCATTCCCGTGACGAGGACGCGCGCCTTCACGACTTCTCCGCTTCCGGACGCATGTGGGGAAACAGGATGACCTCCCGGATCGAGGTGACGCCTGCGAGCACCATGACGAGCCGGTCGACTCCGAGGCCGAGACCCCCCGTCGGTGGCAGCCCGTACTCCAACGCGCGCACATAGTCGAAGTCGATGTCGTGCGCTTCGTCGTCACCGAGACGCTTCAACGACGCCTGGGCCTCGAAGCGCCGGAGCTGATCGACGGGATCATTGAGCTCGCTGAAGGCGTTGGCGAGCTCGCGACCGTGCACGATGAGCTCGAAGCGCTCGGTCAGCGTCGGGTCGTCGCGGTGCACCCGCGCCAGCGGCGACACCTCACGCGGATAGTCGCAGACGAAGGTGGGCGCCTCGATCTTCGATTCCGTCGTCTTCTCGTAGATCTCCAGCACCAGCTTGCCGGGTCCCCACGCCTTCTCCCAGGGAACACCGAGCGAGTCGCAGACGGCGCGCAGCTCCTCGACCGGCTGCGACGGATGCACGTCGACACCCGCGTGCTCCTTGATCAGATCGATCATGGTGCGCCGCTCGAATGGCGGCGACAGGTCGATCTCGGCGCCGTCCCACTCGACCGTCGTGCTGCCCGTCGCCTGCACCGCGGCGTCGGCGATCATCTCCTCGATGAGTCGCATCATGTCGTAGTAATCGGCGAAGGCCTCGTACAGCTCCAGCATCGTGAACTCGGGATTGTGTCGCGTCGACAGACCCTCGTTGCGGAACACCCGCGCGAACTCGAACACGCGGTCGTACCCGCCCACGATCAGCCGCTTCAGATACAGCTCGGGCGCGATGCGCAGCGAGAGATCGACGTCGAGCGCGTTGTGGTGGGTCGTGAACGGCTTGGCGGTCGCACCACCCGAGATCGAGTGCAGCTCCGGCGTCTCGACCTCGACGTAGCCGCGCTCGGAGAGGAACCGGCGCATCGCGGAGATCGCCGCGAACCGGATGTCGAAGACGCGGCGCGCGTCGTCGTTCGCGATGAGGTCGACGTAGCGCTGGCGATAGCGCGTGTCGGTGTCGGAGAGTCCGTGCCACTTCTCGGGCAACGGGCGCAGCGCCTTCGAGAGCAGTTGGAACGACGAGACGTTCACCGACAGCTCACCGAGCTTGGTCTTCATGACCTTGCCCTCGACGCCGACCCAGTCGCCGCGCTCGATCTCCTCGCCGAAGCGCGCGAACTCGTCCTTGCCGAGCTCGCCCTGACTCACGAAGAGTTGCAGCTCGCCGGTTCCGTCGCGCACCTTCGCGAACGTCAGCCGGCCCTGCGCGCGCTTGAGGAGCACGCGACCGGCGATCCGCACGACGTCGTCGGTCGACGCACCCGCCTCCACGATCTTGTCCCACTGCTCGCGGACCTCGTGCAGCGTGTGGCTGCGGTCGAACTTCACCGGGTACGGATCGTCGCCGCGGGCGCGGATCTCGTCGACCTTGGCGAGTCGCGCCGCGAATTCGTCGTCCATCAGCGGTTCCGTTCGAAGATGATCCGGAGCCCGAACAAAGTGAGCCACGGTTCGTAGTGCTGCACCGTACGTGAGTGCGGGATGATCGGCTCGGCCAATCCCCCCGTGGCGATGACCTCGCACGGTCCCAGCTCGGCGACGAACCGGTCGACGAGTCCGTCGACCTGCGCACTGAAGCCGTAGATCATGCCCGACTGGATCGATTCCGCCGACGACTTCCCGATCACGTGTTTCGGCTCGACGAGCTCGACGCGGCGCAGCCCGGCGGCCCGGCCGAAGAGGGCGTCCATGGAGATCTCGACGCCGGGGAACAGCGCGCCGCCGAGATACTCCCCGTTCGCGCTCACGGCCTCGATCGTGGTCGCGGTGCCGAAGTCGGCGACGATCGAGGGGCCGCCGTAGAGGTCGTACGCGCCGACCGCATTCGCGATCCGGTCGGCGCCGACCTCCTTCGGGTTGTCGTAGAGGATCGGCATGCCGGTACGCACTCCGGGCTCGAGCACGAGCGCCGGGAAGCCGAAGTAGCGCTCGGTCATCTGGCGGAGCTCGGCTGTGACACGGGGAACGCCCGAGGAGATCGCGACACCCGTGATCGCATCCTCGAACGAGAATCCGTGGAATCCGAGGAACTGTTGCACCATCAGCGCCAGCTCGTCGGACGTGCGTTCGACGACCGTGGCGATCCGCCAGTGGTCGACGAGCTCGGAGCCGTTGAACAGCCCGACGACGGTCTGGGTGTTGCCGGCATCGATCGTCAGCAGCATGGCACCTCGGAACGGCGTGTCGTCGCGCCTCTCACGACATGTCCAGACCGATGTCGAATACCGGCACCGAATGGGTGAGCGCGCCGACCGACACGAAGTCGGCCCCGGTCTCGGCATAGGCGCCGACCGTCTCCAGCGTGATGCCGCCCGACACCTCGACCTCGACAGAACCCTCGAGCACACCCACCGCTTCGCGTACCTGCTCGGGAGTCATGTTGTCGAGGAGCACGCGGTCGGCGGCCGCGTCACGGGCCTCGATCACCTGCTCGAGCGTGTCGCACTCGACCTCGATCATCCGGCCCGGCCACGACGTTCGGGCCCGCTCGATCGACTTCGCCACTCCGGTGGCCGCGAGGTGATTGTCCTTGATGAGCACCGCGTCACTGAGCGAATCGCGATGGTTGAACCCACCGCCGGCGCGCACGGCCGCCCTCTGGACCGCGCGCAGGCCGGGCAGCGTCTTGCGGGTGTCGAGCACCCGGACCCGGCCGTGCGCTCCCATCACGTAGCGGTGCGTCATCGATGCGATGCCCGAGCAGTGACACAAGAAGTTCAGCGCGGTTCGCTCACCGGTGAGGATCGACCGGAGCGGACCCGACACCCGACCCAGCTGCGCGCCGGTGGCCACCGAATCGCCGTCGGGCACGAGCCAGGCCACGGTGACCTCGTCGTCGAGTTGGCGGAAGGTCTCGGTCGCCAACGCGGTTCCGGCGAGCACTCCGTCGGCGCGGGCGACGAACACGGCGTCGGCGCGCACGTCCTCGTCGACACAAGCGAGCGACGTGATGTCACCGAGGATGCCGACATCCTCCGCGAGCGCCTCGGCGACGACACGCCGGGTGACCGCGCGGGGAGGATCGAACGTGGTCATCACCGGCCTCGTGCGACGACACCGGGCAGGGCGACGAACACGGGGACCGCGCCGCCGCGGATCACGAACCGGCCCAGCAGCGCGTCGGACGAGTCGGGGAACTCCCGGCGCGTGTGTGCGCCGCGCGATTCGGTGCGCTCGCTCGCCGCCGCGACGATCGCCCGCGAGACGCGCAGCAGGTCGATGACCTCGTAGCTCGCGATGCTGCGGGCCGGAAGATCGTCGGCGAGCCGCGCGAGGTCGCCGAGTGTCTCGCTCGCGATCGCGAGGCCCTCCGCGTCGCGCACGACTCCGCAGTCGGACGACATGGTGCGCTGGAGCGCGCCCCGCACCGCGTCGGGTTCGGTCACCAGTTCCTTCGGGAGGACGATGGGATCGGCCTCGGGCAGGCCGTCGGGCAGGTCGAGGATGCCGCTCATCGCACCCGATGAATCGGCCGCCTCCTTGCCGCCGAGGATTCCCTCGACGACGCGGCGCCCGAAGACGAGGCCGTCGAGCAACGAGTTCGAGGCGAGGCGGTTCGCACCGTGCACGCCACTACACGCGACCTCGCCGCACGCCCAGAGATGGCCGAGCGTGGTCGCACCGTCGAGATCGGTGACCACTCCGCCCGAGAGGTAGTGCGCAGCGGGTGCCACGGGGAGCCACTCTTCCGTGGGGTCGAGATCGGCGCGCAGGCACGAGAACCAGATCGTCGGGAAGTGCCGTTGGAAATCCTCGATCATCGTCGCGTCGAGCCACACGTGGTCCTGCGCGGTCGCCTGCATCCGCTCGTGCACGGCCCGCGCGACGACGTCGCGGGGTGCGAGATCGGCGAGCGGATGCACGCCGGTCATGAACGCGAAGCCGTCGGCGTCACGCAGCACGGCGCCCTCGCCGCGCAGCGCTTCCGAGATGAGCGGGCGCGGCATCAGCGGTGTGTGCAAGGCCGTCGGATGGAACTGGACGAACTCGAGGTCGGCGCACGCGACGCCCGCCTTCAGGGCGAGTGCGATCCCGTCGCCCGTCGACAGCGTGGGATTCGTCGTGACCGCGAAGCACTGCCCGACGCCGCCGGTCGCGAGCACGACGTCGGAGGCGCGGACGAACTCGACCTCACCGTCGGCGGTGAGGGCGATCACTCCCGCGCACCGCCCGCGTTCGACCAGGAGCTCGATCGCGAACCAGCCCTCGCGAACTTCGACGGCATCGCTGATGTTCACGGCCTCGACGAGCGCGCGCTCGATCTCGGCTCCGGTCGCGTCGCCGCCGGCGTGCACCACGCGGGCGAGCGAATGGCCGCCTTCGCGGGCGAGGAGGAGCTCGGGGCCCTCGGGCGACGGCTCGGTGTCGAAGTGCGCGCCGAGCCGGGCGAGCTCCCGCACGCGATCGGGACCTTCGTTGACGAGGATCCGGACCGCGTCGGCGTCGCACAGCCCCGCGCCCGCGGTCAACGTGTCGACCAGGTGCAGATCGGGGGTGTCGGGTGCGGCGAGCGCCGCCGCGACCCCGCCCTGCGCGTAACGCGTCGCCGAGTGCGAGAGCTCGCCTTTGGTGAGCACGAGCACGGAGAGGCCCCGGCGCGCCGCGTGGAGCGCGGTCGTCAGCCCCGCGACGCCGCTCCCCAACACGAGGACGTCGTACACGTGGGTCAGCCTAGGTGGCGGGTGGGATGGTCGCGCATCCAGACGAGGTTCGAGCCGGCACGCTGCACCGCCTCGTCCGCGTCGATCGGCCGGTTCAACTCGTCGACGTGCACGATCCGCGGCGCGTACGACTCGAGCTCGACCTCGTCGTAGGCGGCGTACGTGATCACGATGACGCGGTCACCGGGTTGCACCAACCGCGCCGCTGCGCCGTTGATGATGACGTCGCCCGCGCCACCCTCCATCGCGTACGTCTCGAACCGAGCGCCGTTGTCGATGTCGAGCACGGCCACTTGCTCGAACTCGCGGATGTCGGCCAGCTCCATCAACGCCCGGTCGAGCGTGATCGAACCGACGTACTCGAGATTGGCGCCCGTGATCGTGGCGCGGTGGACCTTCGACTTCATCATCGAGCGTTGCATGTCTCGCTCCCTCGCTGCGCAAGCTCCGCGTCCGAACGGGTCATTGACGTACTCCTTCGCTGCGCAGTTCCGTCGTGCCGAGGTCGGCGTGCACCTCGGCGCCGCGGACCGTGAGCGTCACGTTGTCGATCAGCCGGGTCTCCCCGACCTTGGCTGCGATCGCGAGCAGCACCTCGCCGTCGAGCACGTCGACCCGAGCGAGCTCGGGCGCCGACCGGACCTCGACGTACTCGAGCGCGACGGTCGGTTCCGTCGCGACGAGCCCCCGCACGAGATCGACGAGTGCGGACGGGTCGCGTTCGCCGGCGATCGCGGCGCTCGCCGCGGCCTGGAGTGCGCGCGACAGGGCGAGTGCCGCCCGGCGCTGGTCGAGCGAGAGGTACGCATTGCGGCTCGAACGCGCCAGGCCGTCGGGCTCGCGCACGATCGGACACCCGACAACCTGCACCGGCAGGTTGACATCTTCGACGAGACGGTTGATGACCGCGAGCTGCTGCGCGTCCTTGCGACCGAAGAACGCAGTGCACGAGCCCGTGGCGGCGAACAGCTTCGTGACCACCGTCGCCACGCCGTCGAAGTGCGTGGGGCGCGCGGCGCCGCACAGATCGGAGGTGAGCCCCTCGACGTGGACGGTGGTGAGGGGCCGTCCGCTCGGATACATCTCGGCGACCGAGGGCGCGAACACCGCGGCGACGCCAACCTGTTCGCACTGGGCGAGGTCGCCCGTGAGATCGCGTGGGTAGCGATCGAGATCCTCGCCCGCACCGAACTGCAGCGGATTCACGAAGATCGTCACGACGACGAAGTCGCACGTTGCGCGCGCCGCGCGCATGAGCGAGCGATGCCCTTCGTGCAGGAACCCCATCGTGGGGACCAGCCCGACGCGCCGACCGTCGGAACGCGCGCGGTCGCACGCGGAGCGCAGGTCGGCGATCGTCTCGATGTGCAGCATTGTTCGGCCTCGCTCGGTTCCGGCCTCATGGGTCCGGACTGGCGGGTCTGACGGCTCGATGGTAGCGGCTGGAAATCGCCGTCGGCCAGGGCGGGGCCTTGCGAGCGGGTCTAATCGTCGCCGGGGGTTGCGGGCGGCTGGCGGAGATCGCCGAGGAGCCGATCGAGGCCGGTGTCGCGCCGCCCGGTGAGGCGGGCGGCCTCTCGCGCCAGTGCTCGGTACGCGTCGCGCTCCGCCGGATCGAGATCCCGGAGATGTTGCTCTACGGTCGTCAGGTCACCGCGTGCCACCGGACCGGTTAGCGCATCGGCCGGACCGAGGGCGAAGGCGTTGCGGACCGACCCCGTGACGAGCGGCGCGAACGCTTCGAACGGAACCGCACACGTCGCGGCGAGCCGCTCGACCTGGCCGAGCAGCGCGATGAGATGGTTCGACGCGATCACCGCGGCGGCGTGGTAGCGACCGCGGTCGGAGTCGGCGAGATCGAAGGGGCGCAGGCCGAGCGAGCGCGCAATCTCGGCGACCTCGGGATCACCGGCCACCGCGGCCCAGGCGCCCGCGAGTCGCTCGACCCCCGTGGTCGCCGACGGAAACGTCTGCAAAGGGTGCATCGCACCCACGCGCACGCCGGTCCGCCGGTCGAGCAATGCCGAGTACACGTCGAGACCGCGAGAGCCCGCGAGGTGCACGACGAGCGCGCCCGGCTCGATCGACGGCTCCGCCGCGAGCAGGACCTGTTCGATCGCGCGGTCGGGCGTCGCGATGATCACCAGGGCCGCGCCCCGAGCCACCTCGGAGACCAGCCCGGTGCCGGTAGCCAGGACTGCCGCGGCCGCCACGGTCGAGGGCGCGTCGGGCGCACGGCCACCGACCCCTACAACTGTCCAGTCCTGCTCGACGAGCCCGAGCGCGATCGTTGTTCCCGCGCGGCCCGGACCGATCAGGGCGACGGTGCGCTGTCGTTCCTCCATGGAATGGTCAAGGTTACCGCCGTCTCGCGCACCCCCTCCCAGGTCCGGCTCGCCTCGACCAACTCCGGTGCGACGTCGCGCAACGGGGCCAGCACGAAGTCCCGCTCCCACATGCGGGGATGCGGGAGGGTGAGGACGGGATCAGCCGATTCGAGGTCGTCGTAGACGAGGATGTCGATGTCGAGCGTGCGCGGTCCCCAGCGCTCCGCGCGCACGCGGTGCGCGTCGGCCTCGATGCGTTGCGCGAGTGCCAGCAGCCCGTCCGGAGCAAGATCGGTCGTGAGCGCGACCACTGCGTTGAGGAACGCATCCTGGCGCGGACCGCCGACCGGCGCGGTCTCATACACCCGTGATACGGCGGTCACGCGCACATCGTCGGTGGCGGCGAGCGCGTCGACGGCGAACTGGAGATGTGCGAGCCGATCGCCGAGATTCGAGCCGAGGGCGAGGTACGCGCGCGTCACCGCTCGACGCGTACCGCGACGTAGTCGATCATCGCGCGCACGGGCGGATGCAGCTTGCGCACCTCGACGATCGCGCTCACGACGCGCGGGTCGGCCCGGCATACATCCGCGATGCGCGTCGCCAGCCGTTCCAGCAAACGGTATTGCTCGGACGAGACGACCCGGCTCACTGCTTCACAGACGGCCGAGTAGTCGACGGTGTCGTCGAGATCGTCGCTGGCTCCCGCGGCGGTGACGTCGACGACGAGCTCTACGTCGATCTCGAACGGCTGCGGCCGTACCTGTTCTTCGGGAAGCACACCGTGCACACCCAATTCGCGAAGTCCGGAGATACGGATGCGGTCCACAGGTCGACGCTAGTCGCGTGATAGTCCGGTGGGATGCGGCGCACGAAGATCGTCGCGACCGTCGGCCCCGCCACGTCGCGTCCGGAATCCATGCGTGCGTTGCTCGCGGCCGGCGCCGACGTCGTCCGCCTGAACGCGGCGCACGCTTCGGCCGACGTGCACGTGGAGCAAGCGGCGTTAGCCCGCAAGATCGCGGCAGAGCTGGGGCGCTTCGTCGGCGTGCTCGTCGATCTTCCCGGACCGAAGATGCGCACCGGACCGGTCGTCGACGACGAGATCCAGCTCGATGCCGGCGCCGAGATCGTGCTCACCTCGACACCCGTCGTGGGCGACGAACACCGCGTGTCGACGACACTGCCCGAGCTCGCACGCTGGGTGTCGCCCGGTGACGAGATCTACCTCGCCGACGGGGCGATCGTCCTGCGCGTCCTGCGTATCGACGACTCCGACGTCGTGTGCGAGGTCGTCCGCGGCGGCGTGCTGCGGTCGCGCAAGGGCATGCACGTTCCCCGGGCCGAGGGGCACGTCGAGCCGTTCACGGCGACCGACGCCGCCGCACTCCGAATGGCGATCGCGATCAGAGCCGACTTCGTCGGGTTGTCGTTCGTGCGCCGCCCCGAAGACGTCGACGACGTGCGCGCCCGGCTTCCCAAGCGGGGGAGCCGACCGATGCTCATCGCCAAGATCGAGACGGCCGTCGCGCTCGATCACCTCCCCGGCATCGTCGGCGCGGCCGACGCGGTGATGGTGGCGCGCGGCGACCTCGGCATCCAGGTCCCCGCCCGACGCGTCCCGCTGATCCAAAAGGAGATCATCCGGTTCTGCAACATGGCCGGCAAACCCGTCATCACAGCCACGCAGATGCTCGAGTCGATGACGCGTTCACCGATGCCGACGCGCGCGGAGGTGAACGACGTCGCCAACGCCGTACTCGACGGCACCGATGCGTTGATGTTGTCGGAGGAGACCGCGATCGGTCTGTATCCGACCGACACCGTGCGCACCATGAGCGAGGTCGCCGAGGCCGCCGAGGACTGGCCCCGGATGCGCACCGCTCCGCAGGGCGCAACCGCCGCGGTCGACGACGACCGCGTCGCCTGGGCAGTCGCGCACGCGGCCGTGCAGGCCGCCGAGGATCTCGGCGTCGCGGCGATCGTGTGCCCGACCCAGAGCGGCACCACCGCGCGGCGGGTGGCCGCGTTCCGGCCCGCGGTCCCGATCGCGGGGATCTCCGAGCAGCCCGAGATACTGGGACGGCTCACGCTGGTCTGGGGTGTGCGGCCCTTGGCCGCGACCACTGCGGCGGGTCCCGACGACCGGACGCGCCACGCGGCGAAGGCCGCACGCGACTGCGGGCTCGCGCACAAGGGTGACCTGATCGCCATCGTCTCCGCGTCGCCCGGTAAGCGCGCGGGCGCCACCGACACCGTGCGGATCGTGCGCGCCTGATCGCTCGCGGGACCTGACTGCTAGCGAAGTTCGAGCGTGACGGCCACGATCTCGCGGCCCTCGGCGCCCAAGCTGCGCGACGTCAGCTTCTCGATCACGGACACCGCGTGCGGTCCGTGCTCGACGAGCCCGGCGTGGAGGAGATAGCCCGCCAGGACGCCCAGGACACGGTCACCGAACTCCTCGTTATGCACGTAGAGACGCTCGGCCGGGTCGTCGAGGAGCTTCGAGAGCGCGGTGTAGATCGAGCCCAAGCGGAAGGCGAGCTCGTCGTGGGGCCCGAGCGGCACGTGCACGTAGGCGACACCGGCCTCGTCGTACGCATGGAGATTGTGCGGCGAGTCGAGCAATGAGACGACGTGGGTGAATCCGTTGACGTTGAGCCAGATCAGCTCTTCCTGACGTCGTACCTTGCGGTGATTGCGGGCGAATCCACCCGGCCGTTCTCCCGCGCCGAGACGATCCTTGATCACCCACGTGAAGTAGCGCGGCTGGAGACCCTGTGCCCACCGCCCGCGTAGACCGCCCGTCGTCACGCCGCCATCCCTTCGGGAGTCGCGCGGTCGAGCGCGTCGAGCAGATCGACGGCGCGTCGCGATCCGGCGACGTCGTGCACGCGCACGAGCGCGGCACCTCGCTCGAAGCACCACACGGTCGTCGCGAGCGTCGCGTCGTCGCGCCCGCGCCGATCGTCGTCGGCGTCGGCGGCGTCGGGTAGGAGGCGCGCCAGAAACGACTTGCGCGAGGTCCCGACCATCAGCGGCACGCCGACGCGTGCCGCGAGCTCGGGCAGTGCGCGCAGCAGCGCGACATTATGTTCGCCGGTCTTGGCGAACCCGATACCGGGATCCGCGAGCAGGGCCCGCGGGTCGACCCCCGCGTCGAACGCGCGCTCGACGCGCGTCCGGAGCTCGTCGCCGACCTCGCGCACGACCGCGGAGTAGCGCGCCTCGCTCTGCATCGTTCGCGGCGTCCCCCGGGTGTGCATCGCGACGTAGGCCGCGCCGGTCTGGGCGACGACCGCAAGCATGTCGGGGTCGGCCGTTCCGCCGGACACGTCGTTGACCATGACCGCGCCCGCGTCGAGCGCGGCTCGGGCGACGACGGCCTTCGTGGTGTCGATACTCAAGGGAACCGGGGTCTGGTCGGCGATGGCACGCACGACGGCGAGCACGCGCCGGAGCTCCTCGTCCGCGTCGACCGGTTCGGCGCCGGGCCGGGTCGATTCCCCGCCGACGTCGATCACGGCCGCGCCCGCTGCGGCCAGCCCGAGCCCGTGCGCGATCGCGGCCTCGGGATCGAGGTAGCTACCGCCGTCCGAGAAGGAGTCGGGCGTGACGTTCACGATCCCCATCAGTCCTCGGCGCGGAAGATCGGCAACGAGGAGACGGGGAGCGGGCACGGCCGGAGGTTAGCGAACGGATTGGCACCGCCCGACGGCGGGACCGACCAAATTTCGGCCTTCTCCCCTCCTCGCGTTCACGAATTTCGGCGAACGCGCACCAATCAATTTCACAGCTTCGATTCGTCCGGGAGTGCGGAAAGCGGGCAGAGCTCGACCTCCACCAGCGGTGGACCGCCGTCGGTCGCCGGTCGGCGCACGACCATCCGTTGCGGGAGATCGGACGTTTCGAAGACATGCGCGTAGACGAACCGAGTCCGGCCGTCCCACCTCCGAAGTGCCGGGCGACGACTTCGGTTCCGTCGAAGTCGAGCTGCAGGTCACAGTCGTAGTTGCGGGCCGCGCCGCCGCGGCACCGCAACCGCCGCGGTCGTCACGGCGTCGCCGATCTCGAGAGGTCCAGGTCGTCGGTCGTGAATCCGACCTGGAGTTGCCACCTGTCCTCGAACACGTCGAGGAGATCAGCCCCCGCTCGCCGTCCGCCGTCTCGACGCGTTGGAGAAGCGGGATCGACGTCGGCGTGAATGTCAGGCCGAGACTCAGGAGCGCCCGACGGACGGGCCGATGAGTGACATGACCTCGGCTCGCGTCGCGGCGCTGTCCTTGAACAGCCCGCGCACCGCCGACGTCAATGTGAGCGTTCCCGGTTTGCGTACCCCGCGCATCGACATGCACAGGTGTTCCGCCTCGATCATCACGAACGCGCCTCGTGGCTGGAGGATCTCGACGATCGCGTCGGCGATCTGAGTGGTGAGTCGCTCCTGCACCTGGGGCCGCTTCGCGAAACCGTCGACCAGGCGCGCCAACTTCGACAGACCGGTGATGCGGCCGTCGTCGCCCGGGATATAGGCAACGTGCGCGCGCCCGTGGAACGGAGCCAGGTGGTGCTCGCAAAGCGAATACAGCGCGATGTCGCGCACGAGGACCATCTCGTCATGATTGGCCTCGAAGGTGACGATCAGGTGCCGGGACGGATCTTCGTGCAGTCCGCTGCAGATCTCCGCGTACATCTCGGCCACGCGGTTGGGAGTGCGAACGAGGCCGTCGCGATCGGGATCCTCGCCGATCGCGTAGAGGATCTCGCGTACCGCCTTCTCGAGCCGAGGGATGTCGACACCCGAGGACGAGACTTCACCCGAGGGGAGGACTTCGTCGCTCACGTGAACTTCTGTTCGACCGCGCCGGTGAACTCGGCGATGTACGGCAGGTTGCGATACCGCTCGTCGACATCGAGGCCGTACCCGATCACGAAATCGGGTGGGATGCGGAAGCCGACGTACTTCAGCTCCGTCTCGACCTTTTGCAGCCCTTCTTTCACGAGCAGCGCACACACCTCGAGCGAAGCCGCGCCGCGCGCTCGCAGGTTCTTGCTCAGGTACGCGAGCGTCAGACCCGAGTCGACGATGTCCTCGACGATCAACACGTGCCGGTCGGTGAGATCGAGATCGAGGTCTTTCATGATGCGCACGACCCCACTGGTACGCGTCGCCGACCCGTACGACGACACGGCCATGAAGTCGAACTCGACGGGCAGGTCGATCGCCCGCGCGAGGTCGGCCATGAACATGAAGGCACCCTTGAGGATGCCGACGAGAAGCGGAGGATGGTCGTCGTAGTCGGTCGCGATCGCCTTGCCGAGGTCGCGGATGCGTTGCTGCAACTCGTGCTCGTCGACGACTATCCGCCCGATGTTCGGGTCGTTCATGCGGTTACGGGCATGTCGTTACGGGCATGTCGTGACGGGCTCCGCGCTCAGCCAGAGGAAGCGCCGGGTACCGGTCGTGACCCGGACGCGATGGTCGATACGGTAACCGACGACCCAGACGGGCTCGTCCGCCGCCACGACCGGTGCGTTCGCCCGCCGACTCGCGGTGACCCCCACCTCCGCGAGCGCGTCTCGCACGAGCTTCGACCCGCCGCGCCCGAGGGGACGGAAGCGCTCGCCGGGCGTCGAGGCGCGGACCGTGACCGCGCCCGGCACGAGATCGGCGTCGCACACCGCCCGCGATCGTCCGTCGGGCCAAGCCACCGGCGCGCCGTGCTCGATCCAGGCTTCGATTCGGACGTCGGCGAAGCGGACTCCGCCCGGTACCTCGAGCGCGACGGGCGCGGCCGGAACTCCGACGGCGCCGACCCGTACGAGCCGGCCGCGAACGCGCTCGATGCGCTCGCCGCCCGGAAGCTCGACCGCGCGCGCCCCGCCGCTTGCGACGGCCAGAACGCGCTCGACGGTCGCGACCGACGGCGCCATCGGGGCGGTGAGCCAGCGTCGTACGACGCGACGCGCGAGAGCACGCGGCAACGCGCCCAGTGCGGCGGCGTCTTCGGGGTCGTATCCGTCGACGACTGTTTCGAGCAGCTCGTCGTCTTCGCGCAAGAGCTCGGCCTGGCGCGCGAGCACCTCGACGAGATCCCGATCGGCGCCCCGCTCGAGTTGCGGAATGATTTCCCGGCGGAGCCAGACGCGCCGGTGATGCAGCTCGTCGTTCATCGGATCGTGCACGGGCGCGAGCCCGAGACGCGCGCACAGCTCGTGAGTCTCCCGGCGACGGGACTCGAGCAGAGGACGGCGAACGAATCCACGCGCGGCGGCCATTCCCGCCAGGCCCGTTGCACCCGCGCCGCGCAGCATTTGCAGCAGCACCGTCTCCGCCTGGTCGTCGCGAGTGTGCGCGACGAGGATCGCGGTCGCGCCGACTTCGACGCGAACCCCCTCCAGCGCCGCGTAGCGCGCGTCGCGCGCCCGCGATTCGAGGTTCGCGCCGGCGTCGACGTCGACGCGCTCCACGCGTGCCCGCGCTCCGAAACGGGCGGCGGCGGCTATCACGGTGGCCGCGTCGTGGCCCGTGCCGCGGCGCAGACCGTGGTCGACGTACACCGCGTGCACGTCGAAGCCGTGTTCGCACGCCAATGCCAGGAGCGCAAGGGAGTCGGCGCCGCCGCTGCACCCGACGACCACGGTCGCGCCCGACGCGAGGTCGTCGAGGGCCGGCGAGAGATTCACACGCGTGCGGCGTCGACGCGGCGCAGCCAGAGGCGCGGTTCGCTCAGCTCCGGAACCGTCGGAAGGTTCTCCGGCGCCTCCCAGACCGCGTCGAACGCACGGCGACCCGCGATGTCGTAGACGCCGCGCACGAACCCTTCGCCCACCTCGTACTGGCGCATCTTCTGCTCGATGCCGAGCAGCTTGTGCAACAGGCCGGTCACGCCACCGATCTGGCGCCGCTGGGAGAGGACGCGCGACATCCGTCCCTGGCCGGCGACGTGCTCGCGGCCGAGGTCGTCCATCACGACATTGCCGTGTCCTTCGAGCACCGACATCAGCGCCTGCACCTGCCCGAGCACACCCCGTTGTTCGGGCGTGGCGAACAGCCCGACGAGACCGCCCTCGTCGAGCGGGTTCCGCCCGGCTCGTACCTCGTCGACCGCGCTCGAGACCGCCCGCAACATCGTGCGCGGGTCGGGGTCGACGAGCTCCAGCGCCTCGCGCACGAGCCCGAGGAAATAGCCGCGCATCCACGGCACGCCCGTGAACTGGGCGCGGTGCGTGACTTCGTGGATCGCTATCCACAATCGGAAATCGGCGGGGCGGAACGCGAAGCGCTTCTCGAGCCCCAAGATGTTGGCGCCGACGTAATACACGGCATCGGCCGGTACGCCCGTAGAGGCGCCATTTACGGCGCCGGGCGCGTCGGGTACGAGCAGGTCGTACTGGCCGAGCACGCGCTTGGCCATGTAGCCGAGCAGCCCGCCCATCTCGGTTGCGGCAACCCTTCGGCTCACCGGCGCGATCGGATTGTGGGCGAGGCGCGCCCCGAAGCGTTGCATGAGCGGGTCGAGCAGAGCCTGCATCGACGTGATGTTCGACTCGACCCAGTCGCGCCGGTCGAGCACTGCGGCGGTGGCGTGGCCGGGGGCGCGCAGGCCCGTGTACCCCGCGACGAGGTCTTCGGCGCGAACCGTCAGGGCGTCGAAGTCGGTTTGGAGCGACGCGGCGAGATATGAATCGGCGAGCGGATCGCGGCCGGCGACGAACCGGGCGACGCGGCGGGCCGTGGCCCAGTCGACGGGATCGGGTGCCCGTCCTTCCTCGCCGGGCTCGCTCACTGGCGGGGGCGACCCTTGACCTCGAGCCGGCCGACCTTCACCCAATACATGACCGCCAGCTGCGCGAACGAGAAGAAGGCGCCGATCGAGAGCAGCGGGGCGATCCAGTAGAACCAGAGCTTGCCTCCGCCGTGGTTGAACAAGACGTTGAACCCGAGAACCGCGGCGACCAGACCGATCGCGATCCCCAAGACGATTGCGCTGATGGTGGACGCCTTCACCGATCCTCCTCGAGCCGCGGTCCCGTCATCGTAGAAGCGACCCGCTCATCGTAGGAGCCGGGCACGCCGCCTGATCATTCGGGCGCCGTCATTCCCGGGCCCGTCATTCGGAGCCGGTCATTCCGGGGTGGCGTCGCCGCTCTCGACGAGGCCGAGCGCCCGGGCGATGCGAACCTTGAGCTCGGCTGGCACGTCCTCGGTGCACTTCGACACGATCACGCGGCGCAGGTCGAGCTCGAAGGTGAATCCCTCCGCGCACGGCGGACACTCGTCGAGGTGCCGCGTGATCGCCCGGCGCTTCCAGACGGTCAGTTCTCCGTCGAGGTATTCGTAGACGCGCAGGTGCGTCTCCTGGCAGTCCATGGACCTCGTCACCCCCCGGTCGCGGACTCGACGCGCGGTCGCAGATTGTTGCGCTCGGCGTAATCCCAGAGCTTCTTCTGCAACGCGCGTCGCCCGCGGTGGATACGACTCATGACGGTGCCGATCGGCACGTCGAGGATGTCGGCGATCTCCTTGTAGGAGAACCCCTCGACATCGGCGAGGATCACCGCCATCCGGAACTGCTCCGGGATGGACTCGAGTGCTTCTTTCACCTCGGAGTCAGGAATGCCTTCCAACACTTCGGCCTCGGGCGTACGCGTGGCCTCGGCGGCTTCGAGTCCACCGAGCCGGCGGAAGATGTAGAAGTCCTCGACGTCGTCGAGATCGACCTGGTCGGGCCGGCGCTTCTTCGCGCGGTATTGATTGATGAAGGTGTTGGTGAGGATCTTGTAGAGCCACGCCTTCAGGTTCGTGCCCTCGTGAAAACCACCGAAGCCGCGGTACGCGCGGAGGAACGTTTCCTGGACGAGATCCTCGGCGTCGCTCGGATTGCGCGTCATGCGGAGGGCGGCTGCGTACAGCGCCGACATGTACGGCATTGCCTGTTCTGCGAACGTTGCCTGATCGGCCACGGGAGCAGGGTACCCGTCCCCTTCCGCATTCCGGCCCCCGGGGCCCGCCTGCGAGGTGGAGGGCCCGGTGGTGCTCAGGGCGACGGCGTGGCGCTCAGGTCGTAGATCGTGGTGCCACCGACGGTCCGGGCGGTGAAGTGCTGCTCCACCCACTGCGTGATCGCACTCGACGTGCTCGCCGATCCGCCTCCGGGGCCGCCCCCGCCCGACGCGATGAAGTAGTGGATCTGGCCGGTTCGGACGTACTGCTCGAACTGGGCCAGGGTCGGCGTCGGGTCCGTCCCATTGAACCCGCCGATCGCCATGATCGCCTGGCCCGATGCGAGCTGGTAGCCGGCCGCGTTGTCGGCTCCGATGGCGGCCGCGGTCCAGCGAAAGCCCGCGCTCTGCTCGAACAACGCGGTGATCGCGGCACTCGGCTTCGAGCTGTTCAGCAGACCGCCGAAACCTCTCCCACCGCCATTCGCGCCACCACCCGGGAACCCGCCGCGGAACGCGGGCGCACCGGCGAAGTTCCCACCGGCGCCCGGCGTGAACGCGCCCGGATTGGCTCCCAGACCCGCGGGCGGCGCGCCGCCGGCAAATCGGCGCGCTCCGCCCGGGCCGCCGCGGCCGAGAGCGGAGCCGGCCGGACCGGCGGTCGGGAGCG
>JAODBI010000155.1 GCA_025463875.1 Actinomycetes bacterium | reverse complement strand
GGAGGAGGATGTCGCCATCGTCAGCCTCCTGACCGTCCCGGTCTGAATCGACGTCTCCTTCTGATCGTCACCCTCGGCCACGATCTTGAAGAACGGGCCATCGTGGAGCAATTGTCGTTTTGGTTCCAGCGGCCAGTCACGCATCCGTCACGCGTCCGTCATTCATGGGCGAGAACGAGCGAATCCCCCCGCCGTCTTGGCGGGGCGGGGGCCTCGCTCGATCCGTCGCAAACGTTTCTCGTCGTTTCGTCGCCGGATCCGGGGCCGCGCGGCTGTGCTCACGGACCCGGACGGATCATCCGCCGATCAGCTTCTGGCGTCGACCGCGATTGTCGCGAGCTGACCGATCTCGCTGCTCGCGCTGCGGGTCGCGCCGGGGAACCAGGAGCGATGCCTCGTGGATGAGCACCGCGGTCTGTGCCTCCGTGAAACCGTGCTGACGCCGGAGCTCGTAGCCGATCACTGTCGGGGACACCTGCATCCGCAGGAGATCCGTTGCCGTTTCGAGCGCGCGGTCGTACGCGACGAGGGGACTTGCCGCGTACCGACCCGAGTTGCCTTCCATGCCGCCGTCCATCTCGCCATCTTCCACCGACGCCATCGGCGCGGGAAGCGACGCGGTCGAATCGTGTCGCAAGTCACGTCGGCTCGGCGCGCGTATACGTTTTCGCCATGACACTCCGAGTCGTGCAGTGGACGACGGGCAATGTCGGGCGCCGGGCCGCGAGCGCGATCCTCGACCACCCCGGACTCGATCTCGTCGGGTGCTACGCGTGGTCGCCCGACAAGGTGGGAGTCGACATCGGCACCTTGGTCGGTGCCGAGCCGGTTGGCGTCCTCGCGACGAACGACGCGGAAGAGTTGCTCGCACTCGCGCCCGACTGCGTCAGCTACAACCCGATGTGGCCCGACGTCGACGAGATGTGCTGGATCCTCGGCGCGGGCGTGAACGTCGTGTCGACCGCGGCGTTCATCACGGGACGCGCACTGGGCGCCGAAGCGCGCTCGCGCCTGGAGGTGGCTGCTCGTGCGGGTGATGTGTCGCTGTTCGGGACGGGGGTGAATCCGGGATTCCTCAACCTCTTCGGACTGGTGAGCGCCGGGATCTGCGACCGGGTCGATCGCCTCCGAGTGTTGGAGTCGGTCGACGCAACCGGCTACGCATCGGCGGAGACACAACTCTCGGTCGGGTTCGCGCACGATCCCGACGACCCGGCTACCGCGGAACGCACCGAACGCGCGTCCGCGGTGTTCGGTGACGCGGTTGCGTTGACGGCCGACGCACTCGGCGTCGAGCTCGATCACATCGGCTTCGAGGCGGAATACGCGCGGGCGACGGAGACGATGGACCTCGGCTTCATGACGATCCCGGCTGGAACCGTCGCGGGAATCAGCGGCACGTGGTTCGGCGTGGACCAACGAGATCGTCACATCGTCGAGTGCTGCTACCAGTGGAAGATGGGCTGGGCGATGGAGCCCGATTGGCCACTCCGGCACGGCTACTTCGTCGAGATCGACGGACGGCCGAAGGTACGCAGCCGGTTCCAGATCCTCCCGCCCGACGACTGGGACGAGCCCGACTACATGGGGCTCGGCATGATCATGACCGCGCTGCCGGCGGTCAGCGCGATTCCGGCGGTCTGCGCGGCGAGCCCGGGAATCGTCTCGTACACGGACCTGCCCCTCGTGACCGCGAGCGGTTTCGTCACGCCGTGAGCGGGTCCGCGGTTCCGGACGATTGCCGCGGACGACCGCGATCGGCGGCGGCGCGCCCCGCCTGCTCGCCGGGAATCAGCGGGCGCGCCACTCCGGGCGTCGCTTCTCGGCAAAGGCGCGGCCGCCCTCGGTTGCATCTTCCGTCGCGGCCGCCACCTTGCGCATCGTCTCGCCGAAGCGGATCGCCTCGAGCGTCGGCAAGTGTTGCGAACGCACCGCGACCTCTTTGATCGCGCGCTGGGCCAACGGCGCACCCGCCAACAACCGTGCTGCGAGGCGCCGCGCCGCCGGCAGGAGGTCGCCGGTCTCCACGACCGAGCCAACCAGACCGATCTCCCGGGCACGCGCCGCGTCGATGCGCTCGCCGGTCAGCAGCAGCTCCATTGCATCGTGCCAACGCAACCGTTGCGGCAGACGAATCGCCCCGACGATCGTCGGCACGCCGATCCGGACCTCGGGAAACGCGAACGACGCGTCTTCGCTCGCGATCACGAAGTCGCACCACGTCACGAGCGTGAGTCCGTAACCGAGGCAATAGCCGTTGACCGCGGCGATGACCGGCTTGAAGATCTCCCAGCCGCTCTCGAACGAGTTGTTCGTCGGCTTCTCCCAGAACGTGCCGGGGAAGTCGCCGGCCGAACCGGTGCCGTCGCGCAGATCGGCCCCGGCACAGAACGCCTTGCCCGCGCCGGTCACGATTGCGATCCACGCATCCTCTTGGTCGCGAAAGCGACTGAACGCGTCGTTGAGATCGCGTCGCATCTCGCCGTTGATCGCGTTCAACGCATCCGGCCGGTTGTACGTGATCGTCGCCACGTGTCCGTCGAGCTCGTACAGCACGGTGTCGCCCACGTCGCCATTCGTACCTGCTGTCGCCCGCGCCCGCAACGCCGGACATTTCCGGACAGCCTTCCCGACGACACCGAGAATCCGTTCCCCGCACGGGTGCCGCGCCGGTACGTTGCACCCGTGAGCACACAAGCCGAGAAGTGCGACCGGTTCCTGGCTCTCCACCACGGCGACGCTCCCTTGCTCCTCCCGAATGCGTGGGACCCGGGAACGGCAAAGGTCTTCGCTCATCTCGGGTTCTCCGCGTTCGCGACGACGAGCGCCGGCCACGCCGCCACACTCGGACGCCCTGACGGCCATGTCACGCTCGACGAGATCCTCGAGCACGCGACTGCACTCGCGAGCGCCGCCGACATCCCCGTCAACGTCGACTTCGAGAACGCGTTCGCCGATGATCCCGGCGCGGTCGCCGTCAACATCGGGAAACTCATCGCGACCGGCGCCGCGGGCGGTTCCGTCGAGGACTACTCGCGCGACGAGGCGAACCCGATCTACGAAGTCTCCCTTGCGGCGGAACGCGTGGCTGCCGCCGCCGAAGCCGCGCACGGCTCCGGACCGCGTTTCGTCATCACCGCGCGCGCCGAGAACCTCATCCGCGGCCGGTCCGACCTTGCCGACACGATCGCGCGCCTGCAGGCGTATCAAGCGGCCGGCGCCGACGTCCTGTACGCGCCCGGACTGTCGAACATCAACGACATCCGTGCCGTCGTTTCGTCGGTCGATCTTCCGGTCAACGTGCTCGCGCTCCCGAACGTGCCGCCGGTCGCCGAGCTGGCAGCCGCGGGCGTCCGCCGCATCTCGGTCGGCAGCGGGTTCAACCTCGTCGCACTCGGCGCGACTGTCGAGGCCGCGAAGGAATTTCTCGAACGCGGTACGTACGGTTTCTGGCGCGGGGCCGCGTCGGCCGGGCCCGCCCGCGACGCCTTTCGCTGACGGCGGACCCGGAAGGCGACGGCTGATCAGTCGTGCGCCATCGCAACCGCCGGAGCAGCCGTGGTCAGACCGGCCGCCGAACCACTGAACGGCAGGCCGAACGCGAACAGGCCGCCGTCACCCGCGACCAAGCGGTATCCCGCGCCCTGACCCTCCATCCCGACGATCGGCGAGACGAGACGGATGTTGCCGGTCGAACCCTTGAACACCGCGTCGCCGAAGGAGAATACGCCGCCGTCCGCGGCGACGGTCCAGTACCCGCGTCCCGTCGGCGTACGCGCCATGCCGACCATCGGTCGGTTCAGATGTTGACCGCCCATCGAGCCGCGGAACGCCGCGTCACCGAAGGCGAAGATCCCGCCGTCCGACGCGACCAACCAGTAGCCGTTGCCGCTCGGAGTCGACGCCATGCCGACGATGGGCCGGTTGAGGTGTTGGCCGCCCATCGAGCCGCGGAACTTCGCATCACCGAAGGCGAAGATCCCGCCGTCCGACGCGACCAACCAGTAGCCGTTGCCGGAACGCGTCGGCGCCATGCCGACGATCGGCAGGTTCAGATGCTGACCGCCCATCGAGCCGCGGAACTTCGCGTCACCGAAGGCGAAGATCCCGCCGTCCGACGCAACCAACCAGTAGCCGGCCGTCGCCCGCCCCGCCATCCCGACGACCGGGCGCGCGAGCGGCACGCCGACGAGGGAGCCGCACCCGGGCGCCCCACCAAACGGGAAGATGTTGCCGTCGCTGCCTGCGATCCAGTAGCCGTTGTGGTCCTTCTGCCGGAGGCACGAGTTGGGCGCGTGCGGCGGCACACCGGAAGGGCCCGCGTACGCGCTGATCGCGCCCAAGGTCGGCACGATCACGAGTCCGAGCGCGGAGGCGGGGGCGGCGAAGTGCGCGACCGGCCCGACGGGGAACGTCTTGCGGACGGCTCCCGTCGCGGGATCGAGCACGTACATCGTCCCCGACGCCCGGTCGATCGACCAGAGGCTTCCGGCCGCGAGGATCGGTGATCCCGCGGCGCCGGTGTTCGGACCGCTCCAACCGAGCGACATCGTGCGGTGTGCGACGTCGACGTTCACCTCCTGAATGTGATTGAGGCACGGTACGAAAAGGCGTGAACCGTCGAAGGCGTTGGCGCCGAAGGCCAGCGTGCCGTCGCACATGTGCAACGACTTCAGCGCAGTCATCGAGTTCGTGTCGACGAGGAAGCCGGTCTGCTGTTTGCCGATCTGGAACAGCATGTTGTTCGGGAGGATCGACGGTGCCACCGACGCGAGGTCGTTGTCGCCACCGGGGAACGTCTTGAACGCGCCGGTGCGGTGCATCGCCGCGCTGTTGTCGAACTTCACGACGCTCTCACCGAAGTTGCCGTTGGTCGGGTCGGGGTTGCCGGTCGACACGTACACGTTGCCGTTGGCGTCGATGCTCGCGCCGCCGGTCGCCCAGATCGCGCCGAGACCCTGCGTGGGCGTGACGTTGAACGCGACCTTGCCGTGTCCGCCCTCGTCGAGCGACACCAACCACCCGTGGTACGGACCGCAGTCGCCGGAGTATCCGCCGTAGCCGATGTAGACGCGACCGTTGCCGAGGGCGAGACCGCTGCGCTGCTGGATGTTCAACGGGTTCTGCGGCGCGCCCGGATCGGCGTTCGCCGAGACCTTCAGCGCGCCCGTGAGCGTGTCGAGCCCCATGAGTTGGTGATGAATGTTCTGGAACGAATCCTGCATGGTGGCGAGAACGAAGATGGTGTGCGTGTTCGTATCGATCACCGGCGTCGACAGAATGCCCAGCGGGTCGACGTCGCCGCAGCCCGTCTGCGCGGCGACGTCGCGCATCGGCGCCCCAAGGTGCCGGGACCAGAGAATCCCACCGTCGTGCGCGTCGAGTGCGTACACGGTGTTGTTCTCGGTCGCGGTGAAGATTCGTCCGTTGTACACGAGAGGTTGCGCATAGACCGCGGCATCCACCGAACGCGACCACGCGTGATGAACCGGGAGCAGCTGCGGCTCCGACGTGTCGTTCCCCGTGCGTTGCGCGTTGCCGTTGTAGACGGGCCAAGATGGGCTTCCGAAGGCGGGCGCCGCCGCGAAGGAGAGCAAGAGTCCGAGCGCGGCAAGAAGGATAGGTATGCGACGAAGAGGCATGGTATGAGTCTGACCGCGCCCGCTTCTCTCCGCACGTCACCTCAGGACCACTCTGAGCGCGAATAGAGACGAGGTCATGATGCCGCTGTCGAGCACCGATCACTACACGATCATCTCCGCCGACTGCCACGCCGGCGCAAGTCACGAGACCTACCGCGAATACTTGGAAGCGCGGTATCTCGACGATTTCGATGCGTGGCGGGGAAAGTACCGCAATCCGTTCTCCGATCTGCGGGGAACTCGCCGCACGCGGAACTGGGACGACGAGCTGCGCAACGCGCAGCTCGAGGCCGATGGCATCGTCGGTGAAGTCGTCTTCCCGAACACCGTGCCGCCGTTCTTCCCGAGCTTCGTGCTGTTCGCGCGGCCACCCAAGCCCGACGAGTACGAACACCGCCTCGCGGGCATCCGCGCGCACAACCGTTGGCTGTCCGATTGGTGTGCGCGATTTCCGGAGCGACGCGCCGGGATCGGGCAGATCTTCTTGAACGATGTCGACGACGCGATCGAGGATGTCGCCTGGATCGCCGGGAACGGACTGCGCGGTGGCGTGTTGATCTCCGCGGTCCCGCCCGACGTCGACTACGTGAGGCCGCTCTACGATCCCGTCTACGAACGGCTGTGGTCGGTGTGCGAAGACCTCGGCGTGAAGGTCAACAGTCACGGCGGCACCGGTCTGCCGAACTACGGCGAGTACGCCGTCGCCGATCTTCTCTACATCACCGAAGTGTCGTTCTACTCGCAACGGCCGTTCGTGCAGCTGTTGCTCTCGGGAGTGTTCGAGCGTCATCCGCATTTGCAGTTCGTGATGACGGAGATGGGATGCGCCTGGCTGCCGCCGATGCTCGAGCGTTTCGACCAGCTCATCAAGAAGATCAACACCACGGGATCGACGGGCGAGCTGCGCTACACCGACGAGCACAAGCTTCCTCAGCTCGCGAGCGACTACTTCCGCCAGAACTGCTGGGTCGGCGTGAGTCAACCGGGACCCGAAGACGCACGCGCTCGGAACGTGATCGGTATCGATCGGTTCATGTGGGGCAGCGATTATCCGCACGACGAAGGAACGTGGCCGTTCACTCGTGAACATCTCCGTCAGTTGTTTCACGACACCGATCCGAACGAGTTGCAACTACTCCTCGCAGGGAACGCCGCACGCTTATACGACTTTTCGCTCGAACACCTCGCGCCGTTAGCGGCAGAGTTCGGACCGACAGTGGCAGAATTGCAACAACCCCTGGTCGCGCTGCCCGAAGATGCGAACGAAGCGTTGCTGAAGTCGGTGCCGCGCGCCTGATTGCGAAGCAAGTTCGCGCCGATCCGCATAATGCGTGCGCGCATCGGGCACACTGCGAGACATGCCCGAGCGGAGTAGTTCTTTTCTTCAACGATGCGCGTCCGTAGTCGCCACGTTCGTTCTTGTAGGTGCACTCGCCGGTTGCGCCCAAGTTCGCGCGCGCAGCGGAGGTGCTGTTTCGTCGTCGACTCCACCACCCACCTCGACCGAACAGCGACTCGTCGACGCGGTCAACTGGTTCCGTGGCGCACACGGCCTCGCGGCGCTGGGAGTCAACTCCAACCTCGAGGACAAAGCGCGGTTGTGGTCGGCGTGGATGGCGGCCGGCGGTTGCGGTATCGGCGCGAGCGGCAACCCGAACATCTGTCACTCGGACCTGGCGAGCGGTATCAACGCGGGCTGGACGCGACTCGAGGAGAACGTCGCGTCCGCGACGCCGAAGACGAACGTCGACGGGATCATCAGCGGGCTCGAGCAATCGAGGGCGCATGCCGACAACATGCTGAACACCCAGATCACGTCGGTCGGCGTCGGCGTCGCCTACGCGGGGAACGCGGTGTACGTCGCGGAGGAGTTCATGTCGCGCTGAGCCGGGCGGTGAGCGCGGCCGCCTCCACATCCATACGGGTCACGAGCCCCGGCACGATGCGGCGCTCCGCGGTTCCTCCGACGAGGGGCACCTTCACGAAGAACTCGCCGTCGACGCGGCGCCGGGTGCCCGCCGCGATCGTTTCCAGCCGGACGTCGGCCGAGCCGTGTAGGCGATCCGGCTCGGACTCCGCCTCGAACGCCAGGCGGCCGACCCCGGTCGTCGGATCGAGTCGGAGCTCCTGGATCCACGTCAGCTTCCGGCCCGCCAGGATCCGACGCGCGATCGGATCGAGGTGGCCGACGAACTCGTAGCGCAGTCGAAGGATTCTCTGTTCCGCCGACGTCGTGCTCTCGAGAACCTCCGGTCGACTCAGGTCGGGCAGGGCGAGCGCGGTGTGAAACGAGGGATCACACAAGATCTCGGCCACCGCGTTCGGGGGCGCCGGAAACTCGTGCTCGACGTGGAAGCGCATCCGGTCAGTCTGCTGGCGTGCGGTCGAGGGTGCCAGCGCCGGCCCCGCGGGGGGGCGCGGCGCGCGACAACCGGTCGATTACCATTCGCTTACCGTCGAATTTCTACGATCGATCCAGTGCTGTTCGAGCGGTTCGCCGATGGACGCCGACGTGATCGGACCGTGGAGGGTCAACCGCGTCCTCGCCGAGTTCGCCGTGTTCGTCGGGCTCGGCGCGGTGCCCACCGCACGCCCGCGGCGCGTCGGGTGCGGCGCGTCGCGCTGTTGGTGTTGCTCGGGATGGTCTCGGTCGTCGGGTTGTCGTTGGGGACGGCCTTGGCGCGCGGGTCCGATCCGGCGAGTGTGAAGTTCGTCGAGTGGGTGCGCGGCCATGGCGGCAGCGGGCTCGTCAACGTGATCGAGCGGACCTGGTACGAGCATCATCAACCGTCGAAGGGCGGCACACCGAAGGGCGGCATCCCGAAGGTCCCGGCGCCGCTCGGATCCGCCAAGCCGCCGACCACCGGGGCCAAGGCCCGCAA
>JAODBI010000151.1 GCA_025463875.1 Actinomycetes bacterium | reverse complement strand
CACATGTCGTGCGCGGCCTCGGCCGACCTCGTCCGGGCCGCGAAGGCCGACGGCGTGCGCGTGACCGCCGAGTGCACGCCGCAACACCTCGTGCTCACCGACGAGTCGTGCTCCCACTTCGATCCCGTGTTCAAGATGAATCCGCCGTTGCGCGAGAAGGCCGACGTCGACGCACTGCGCGCCGCGCTGCTCGACGGCACGATCGACGCGATCGCGACCGATCACGCGCCGCACACGCCGGAGAGCAAGGACGTGCCGTTCGAAGAAGCGCCGCCCGGCATGCTCGGGGTCGAGACGGCGCTGGCCGTCGTGCTCACCACGTTGGTCGAACCGGGCGTGCTCACGCTCGCGCAGGCGATCGGTGCGCTGTCGTGGCAGCCGGCACGCGTCGTCGGGCTCGACGCCGACGGTCACGGCGGTTCGATCGCCCCCGGTCACGCCGCGAACCTGTGCGTGATCGACCCCGCGCACACCTGGTCGGTCGACGGCAACCGCCTCGCGAGCAAGTCGCGCAACTCGCCGTGGGACGGTTGGAAGCTCACGGGCAAGGTCCGCCACACCGTCTACCGCGGCACCCCCACAGTCCGCGACCAGGAGCCCACCAAATGACGAAGTGTTGCAAACAGTTAGCAACAAATTCGACTCGTAGCCCGCACAAATGTTGCAAACAGTTTGCAACAAAAGTGACGTCTGACGTGCCGGAATGTTGCAAACAGTTTGGTGTGGACGGGGGGATCGGGTGACGGAGGCGTTGCTCGTTCTCGCCGACGGCGAGACGTTCGAGGGCCTCGCGGTGGGGCACCGGCCGGCCGGCGGTGTCGCGACGGGTGAAGTCGTGTTCAACACCTCGCTCGCCGGATACCAGGAGATCCTGACCGACCCGTCGTACGCGGGGCAGATCATCACGTTCACGTATCCGCACATCGGCAACTACGGCGTCAACGAGCGCGACGACGAAGCGGGTGCGCCGCGGTGCCGCGGTGTCATCGTGCGCGACCTGACGCGCCGCCCGTCGAACTGGCGCGCGACCGACGACATCGACGGCTTCCTGGCGCGCCACGAGGTGGCGGGCATCGCCGGGATCGACACTCGCCGTCTCACCCGGCACATCCGGCGCGCCGGTGCGATCCCCGGTGCGTTCGGCACCGCCGACCGCGACACGTTGCTCGCGGCCGCGCAGGCCGACGGCGGTACCGATGGTCGCGATCTCACCTCGCTCGTCACGACTCCGGAGCCGTACACGATCGGACCCGACGACGCGAGCTTGTACGTCGTCGCGTACGACTTCGGGATCAAGCGCTCGATCCTCGACCAGCTCGTGCGGTCGGGCTGCCAGGTCGAGGTCGTGCCCGCCGGTACGACGGGCGCCGAAGTACTGGCGCGCGCCCCCGACGGAGTGTTCCTCTCGAACGGCCCCGGCGATCCCGCCGCGGTCACCGGTGCGCGCGCCGGCGTGGCCCAGTTGCTCGGCAATGTCCCGGTGTTCGGCATCTGCCTCGGCCACCAGATCATGAGCCTCGCCCTCGGGGCGGAGACGTTCAAGCTGCGCTTCGGCCACCACGGCGGCAACCACCCGGTGCGGCATCTCTCGACCGGACGGGTCGAGATCACGAGTCAGAACCACAACTACGCCGTCGACGCCGACACGCTTCCGGACGGGAGCGTGGTCACGCACCTGAATCTCAACGACGGCGACGTCGAAGGCATCCGGAGCGAACATCTCCGCGCGTTCAGCGTGCAGTACCACCCGGAAGCGGGTCCCGGGCCGCACGACGCGCGCTATCTCTTCGAGGAGTTCACGCAACTCATGAGGGCCGGCTGACGTGCCGCGTAGGGACGACATCGAGACGATCCTGCTGATCGGCAGCGGACCGATCATCATCGGTCAGGCGTGCGAGTTCGACTACTCGGGCACGCAGGCGTGCCGAGTGTTGCGCGAAGAGGGCTACCGCGTCGGGCTCGTCAACTCGAATCCGGCGACGATCATGACCGACCCCGAGTTCGCCGACGCGACCTACGTCGAGCCGCTCGACGTTCCGACGCTGACGCGCATCATCGAGAAGGAACGGCCCGACGCGCTGCTCCCGACGCTCGGCGGCCAGACCGGCCTCAACCTCGCGCTCGCGCTGGACGAGGCGGGAGTGCTCGACCGGTACGGCGTCGAGATGATCGGCGCGAACGTCGAAGCGATCCGTACGGCCGAGGACCGTCAGCGCTTCAAGGTCGCGATGACCGAGATCGGATTGCACGTGCCGCCGTCGGGTATCGCCTACTCGATCGACGAGGCGATGACCGTGGCCGAAGAGGTCGGCTATCCGGTCATGGTGCGGCCCGCGTTCATCCTCGGCGGCGGCGGCACGGGCATCGCGTACAACAGTGACGAGATGCGCATCCTGGCCCAGCGCGGTCTGGCGGCGGCCGACAACGGTCTCGTCGACAGCCCGCTCTCGGAGATCCTGATCGAACGCAGCATCGCGGGTTGGAAGGAGTACGAGCTCGAGGTGATGCGCGACCACGCCGACAACGTCGTGGTCATCTGTTCGATCGAGAACCTCGACCCGATGGGTGTGCACACCGGCGAATCGATCACCGTCGCACCGGCCCAGACCCTCACCGACGTCGAGTACCAACTGATGCGCGAC
The DNA here is from genome assembly GCA_025463875.1 of Actinomycetes bacterium. Classification (GTDB taxonomy): domain Bacteria; phylum Actinomycetota; class Acidimicrobiia; order IMCC26256; family PALSA-610; genus PALSA-610. The sequence goes on along the minus strand of JAODBI010000151.1, from coordinate 3,688 downwards.
GCCGCGTTCGCGTGCATCCGCCGCATCGGGGTCGAGACGGGCGGATCGAACGTGCAGTTCGCCGTGAACCCGCAGACCGGCGAGATGGTTGTCATCGAGATGAACCCACGCGTGTCGCGCAGCTCCGCGCTCGCGAGCAAGGCCACCGGCTTCCCGATCGCGAAGATCGCGGCGAAGCTCGCCGTCGGATTCCGTCTCGACGAGGTGCAGAACGACATCACGCGCGAGACGCCCGCGAGCTTCGAACCCTCGATCGACTACGTCGTCACCAAGATCCCGCGTTGGGCGTTCGAGAAGCTGCCGGGTTCGACCCCGGTGCTCGGCACGCAGATGCAGTCGGTCGGCGAGGTCATGGCGATCGGGCGTACGTTCTGCGAGTCGCTGCAGAAGGCGGTGCGATCGCTCGAGACGGGCCGGCTCGGCCTCAACTGCGATCCGGTCGAACGCGAGCTCGATGTTCTCTCCGACGACGAGCTCGTGCTCGCGGCGGCGATCCCGACCCCCGACCGCATCTTCCAGGTCGAGGCCGCGCTCCGGCGCTTCGTGTCGATCGAGCGTCTGCACGAGGTCACGGGCATCGACCCCTGGTTCCTCGACCAGATCCTGCAGATCGTGGAGGAGCGCGACCGCCTGAGTCAGCTCGGTCGCCGCGACCTCGGGGCGGTGGCCCGGGCCGACTGGCGCCAGGCGAAGCGGATCGGTTTCTCCGACGGCCAGCTTGCGTATCTCTGGAACGCGACCGAGGCCGACATTCGCGCGCATCGCCGAGCCGCCGGAGTGAGCGTCACTTTCAAGACCGTCGACACGTGCGCGGCCGAGTTCGCCGCGTTCACGCCGTATCACTACAGCACCTACGAGGACGAGGACGAGATCGCGCCCCTCACCAAACCGGCGGTCGTCATCTTGGGGAGTGGCCCGAACCGCATCGGTCAGGGCGTCGAGTTCGACTACTGCTGCGTGCACGCCGCGTTCGCGCTGCGCGACGCGGGCTACGAGACGGTCATGGTCAACTGCAACCCGGAGACGGTCTCGACCGACTACGACACGAGCGATCGCCTCTTCTTCGAACCGCTCACCAACGAAGACGTGCTGAACGTCTGCGAACGGCTGCAGGAGGCGGGCGACGTCCGCGGTGTCATCGTGAGCCTCGGCGGTCAGACACCGCTGAAGCTCGCGCACGGCCTCGAGCGCAGCGGTGTCCCGGTGCTCGGCACCTCGCCCGCTTCGATCGACGCCGCCGAAGACCGCGAACAGTTCAACGCCTTGTGCGACCGGCTCGGCATCCCGCAGCCCGAAGGCACGATGGCCTCCAACGCCGACGACGCGGTCGCGGCCGCCAATGCGATCGGCTATCCGGTCCTGGTGCGCCCGTCGTACGTGCTCGGTGGGCGCGCGATGCAGATCGTCTACGACGACGCCGACACGCGGCGCGCCATGGCCGAGCTCGCGCACACGGGTTCGCTCGGACGCGAAGGCGGACTCTCCGCGGAACGACCGGCCCTCATCGACCGCTTCTTGGAGGACGCGATCGAGGTCGACGTCGACGCGCTGCGCGATCGCACGGGCGCGTGCCTGATCGGTGGCGTGATGGAACACACCGAGCAGGCGGGCGTGCATTCCGGCGACTCCTCGTGCGCGATCCCGCCGCCGACGCTGCCGGCCGAGGTCGTGCGTACGATCCGCGAGTACACCGAAGCGCTTGCGACCGAGCTCGGTGTCATCGGTCTGCTCAACGTGCAGTACGCCGTGAAGGACGGCCGCGTCTATGTGATCGAAGCGAACCCGCGCGCGAGTCGCACGGTGCCGTTCGTGAGCAAGGCGACCGGCGTGCCGCTTGCCAAGGTCGCGGCGCGCCTGATGCTTGACGCGACGCTCGACGAGCTCGCGGCGGAGGGCTTGTTGCGACCGCCGGCGACCGGTCGTCATGTCGCGGTGAAGGAAGCGGTCCTGCCGTTCAATCGCTTCCCCGACGTCGACACCATCCTCGGACCGGAGATGCGTTCCACCGGTGAGGTCATGGGGATCGACCGGACCTTCGGAATGGCGTTCGCGAAGAGTCAGGCCGGCGCGGGCAACCGGCTGCCGCGCTCAGGCACGGTGTTCTTCTCGCTCGCCGACCGCGACAAGGTCGCGGGAACGCTCGCCGCGGTCCGGTTCTTCGAGCTCGGCTTCTCGATCGCGGCCACCGCGTCGACGGCGCGCCACCTCGAGGACAACGGAGTGCGGGTCGACATCGTGGTCGCGAAGGTGGGCGAGGACGTCGGCGTCGACGCGGTCGATCTCATCTCCTCGGGCAAGGTCGACCTCGTCATCAACACCCCGCGCGGGCGCGGGCCCCGCTCCGACGGCATGCACATCCGGCGGGCGGCGATCGTCCACGGCGTGGCGTGCATCACGACCGTTGCGGCCGCCCTGGCTGCCGCGGCCGGCATCTCCGAGGCCGCCCAGCGTGACCCGGAAGTGCGCTCCCTGCAGGAGTATCACGCCGACGGCCAGCTCCGGCTCGAGGTGTGACGAGCTGATGAGGACCCGGCGATGAGAGCAGGTCGAAGAGCCCGCCGCCCCAGCTCCGCCGTCGATCTCTCGGTCTCGCTCGGACCGTTGCAACTGCCCAATCCGATCATCGCCGCGTCGGGCACGTTCGGCCACGGCGTCGAGCTCGCCGCGCTGTGCGATCCCGAGGCGATCGGCGCGGTGACGACGAAGTCGGTCGCCGTGTTCGCGTCGGAAGGCAATCCACCCCTGCGCGTCGCCGAGGCACCCGGCGGCGGCATGATCAACTCCGTCGGCCTCCCGGGACCGGGCATCGACGCGTGGATCGCGCACGACCTCCCCGCGCTCGAAGCGCGCGGCGCACGCGTCATCGCATCGATCTGGGGGCGCACGGTTGCCGACTACGAAGCCGCGGCGCGCGCCCTCAAAGACGTCGCGCACCGCGTCGTCGCGATCGAAGTCAACTTGTCGTGTCCCAACGTCGAAGCGCGCGCGCAGGTGTTCGCGCACGCGCCCGAGACGACGCGCGATGCCACGAACGCGGTGGTCGACGCGCTCGGCGGCGCGGCGCCCGTCTTCGCGAAGCTGTCGCCGAACGTCACCGACCTCGTCGCGATCGCGGGCGCGGCACTCGACGCGGGTGCCGGCGGGCTCACGTTGGTCAACACGTTGATGGGGCTCGTCATCGACGCGCAGCTGCGCGCGCCGCGGCTCGGCGCGGGCGGCGGTGGTGTTTCGGGTCCGCCGATCCACCCGGTCGCGCTCCGCGCGGTCTGGGAGGTGTCGCGCGCGTTCCCCGGCGCCCCGATCATCGGCACCGGCGGCGTGAGCACCGGAGAGGACGCGGTCGAGATGTTGCTCGCGGGCGCGTCGGCGGTCGGTGTCGGTACCGCGACCTTCCTCGACCCGCGCGCCACGGTGCGCATCGTCGAAGAGCTCGGAGCGTGGTGCGCGCGGAACGACGTCGTGCGCGTCCGCGACCTGATCGGCGCGCTCCACGGAGATGGTCCGACCGAAGACAGGAGCGGAGGAGACAAGCACTGATGGACGTTCGTCACAAGCTCGCAGTCGCCCTCGACGTACCCGACCTCGACCGGGCAGAACAGCTGGCCAAAGAGGTCGCGCCGTGGTTCGGCATCGCCAAGGTCGGCCTCGAGCTGTACTCCGCCGCGGGCCCCGAAGCGATCGCCCGCAT
>JAODBI010000135.1 GCA_025463875.1 Actinomycetes bacterium | reverse complement strand
GGGCGGCGCAGGTCGCGTCGTCTCGTCGCGGATCGACGAGAGGTCGTTGTGGAGCTCCCAGCCGCGAGGCAGCACGAGTCCCGCGGCGTGGCGGGCGCAGAGGTCGCCTTCGGTGCGGACGGCGTCGGCGTCGAGATCGACGAGCCACGCCTCACGTTGCGTCGGTTGGAAGCGAAGGGTGGCCGCGGCCGGCGCGCCACATCCCGGACGGGCGCAGAGCCGCCGGTGATTGGGGCCGTAACGCCGAGCCCAGTTCGGGCCTGCATTCATGCCCGGGGACTCCCCTCTTCCTCAGTCCTTGCGGCTCGTGACCGCACGCCGACAACGATTCCGTTCGTCATCCCGCCCACTTGCCTATCGACCGATTGCAGTCGGGTTCCAAGGGACCCTCCGAGTATGGCCCACGCGGACCCTCTCGGCTCCAACTCTCGACCCGGTCGCAGCCGCGCCGTCAAGTCACTCGAGGCCGGTCACACCGCGCCGGCGTTCTGGAAAGCGCGAGCGAGCATCGGACTGTGCGCGTCGAGCGTCACCTGGAGCTCCTCGGCCGCCCGAGCCCGAGCGCCCCGTCGATCCTCGAGGTGCCAGCCCTTCGGCGGAGTCAGAACGCGCACGTGCCGCTCGCACAACTCCCCCGCTCGTGCCGCACCTTCGGCCGGAGTATCGAGCCACACGGTGAGATCTCGCGTGTCGAAAGTGAACGTTGCCGTTGCCGGCGCACTACATCCCAGTCTCGCACAGTGACGTCGCACACAAAGACGGTACTGCGCGGTCGACACTGTTTCGTGCCAGGCTGAACCGATGGTCGACGGCCAGAGGTTCGGCGCATCGCGCGACGACTGGGTCGTGCGCGTCCCGGCGTCGTCGGCGAACCTCGGATCCGCGTTCGACGCGGTTGCCCTCGCACTCGACGTGCACCTCGAAGTAACCGTCGCGGACGACGAGCATGCACCCGAGACCCATCCCGCGGTCCGCGCGTTTCGTCACGGCGGCGGCGTCGGACCGATCGCGGTGCGGGCCGGATTTCCCGGGGGTCGCGGTCTCGGCTTCTCCGGCGCGGCGCGCGTCGGCGGTCTCGTCGCGGCGTACGCGCAGCAGAGGAAGTCGTTGCGGGACGCCCGCCCGGCGATCCTGCGGACCGCGGGCGGGCTCGAGGGCCACTTCGACAACGTGGCGGCCTCGCTCTACGGCGGGGTGGTGGCGGTCGCGGGCGGCCGGGCTGTCCGGATACCTCTTTCCTACGACCTCGGCGTAGTCGTGTGGACCCCGGAGCGGGAGACGGCGACCAGCTCGGCGCGCCGCCAGCTCCCGGATCAGATCTCGTTCGCCGATGCCGCGTTCAACATCGGCCGCACGGCATTGCTCGTCGCGGCGCTGGCCGCGGGCGACACCGGCGCACTGCGGATCGCCACCGAGGACCGGCTGCACCAGGACCGCCGGCTCGCCCGCGCACACGACACGCGCCACGCGATCGACGCCGCGCTCGCGGCCGGCGCGTTCGCGGCGTGGCTCTCGGGATCGGGACCGTCCGCCGCCGCGCTGGTCGATCCGGCGCGCGCCGACGAGATCGCAGCCGCCCTTCCGGCCGGAGGCCGGACGCGCGTTCTCGGGATCGCCGACATCGGTGCGACGGTCACGACCCGCGACGATGCCTATGACTTTGCCCTTTGAATACCTGAATGATTCCCACTCAATGGATGCCGCGACGAATGCCCACATGGGATACACCGGCTCGAGAATCGAGAACGCATGAAGATCGAAGACAAGTGTGTCGTCGTGACGGGGGCGGCGAGCGGCATCGGCGCCGCGCTCGCGCGGCGCTTCGCGGCGGACGGCGCACGGGGCGTTGTGCTGGCCGACCGGCAGAAGGAGCTGCTCGCGGGCGTTGCGAGCGAGATCGCCAACAGCTTGGCCGTCGAGTGCGACGTCACCGACGAGTCGCAACTCCAGGCCGTTGTCGATCAGGCAGAGAGTCGCTTCGGCCCCATCGACCTCTTCTGTTCGAACGCCGGCATCGTCGTTCCCGGCGGTGCCGATGCGAGCGACGAGATCTGGCGTCGCAGCCTCGACGTCAACGTGATGGCGCACGTGTACGCGGCGCGGATCATGGTGCCGCGCATGATCGAACAGGGCGGTGGGTACCTCCTCCAGACTGCTTCCGCGGCCGGGCTGCTCACCCAGATCGGCAGCGCGCCCTACTCCGTCACCAAGCACGCTGCCCTCGCGCTCGCGGAGTGGCTCGCCATCACCTTCGGCGACAAGGGGATCAAGGTCTCGGTGCTCGCGCCGCAGGCCGTCCGTACCGCGATGACGGCGGGCATCGAGAACGGCGGGGTTGCGGGCGTCGACGGCATGCTCGAGCCCGACGCCGTCGCCGACGCGGTCGTGCGCGGCCTCGGGTCCGAGGCGTTCCTCATCCTCCCGCACCCCGAGGTATTGGAGTACTTCCGGCGCAAGGCCTCCGACTACGACCGGTGGATCGGCGGGATGCAACGGCTGCAAGCACGCTTCGGGGATTCGTTTTAGGTTCGCGGCATGACCGACGTCCCCACAACCGAGCCCTTGGTGTTGGCCGACGACCCGCGGCCGCGCGTCCGCCGGCTCACACTGAATCGGCCGGCCAAGCGCAACGCAATGAGCAATTCCGTGCGCCGGGTGCTCTTCGACGAGTTGCGCCGCGCGGATCAGGACAACGAGGTGAGCGTGACGGTGATCCGCGGCGCGGGTCCGTCGTTCTGCTCCGGTTACGACCTCTCACCCGAGCCGAACGATCCGTTGCCGCGCCCGATCGCGACGCGCGATGGGTTCTGGAGCCGTCATCTCGTCGAGGGCTGGTTCGAGATGATGGACATGGCCACGCCGATCATCGCTCAGGTGCACGGCTACTGCCTGGCCGGCGGCTCCGAGCTCGCGGCCGCGTGTGATCTCGTCTACGTCGCCGAAGATGCGACGATCGGCTATCCGCCCGTCCGCACGATGTCGTCGCCCGATTTTCTCTGGCAGCCGTGGCTGCTCGGCTGGCGACGCTCGATGGAAGCGGTGCTCACCGGCGATTCGCTGACGGGCGTGCAGGCCGTCGAGGGCGGCTATGCGAATCGCGCCTTTCCCGCGGCCGAGCTCGAGGAGGAGGTGCTGGCGGTCGCCGAGCGCGTCGCGCAGATTCCCGGCGACCTGTTGGCGCTCAACAAGCGCACCGTGCATCGTGCGCTCGAGGCGATGGGTATGCGTGCGGGTGTGCGCGCCGGAACCGAGCTCCAGGCCCTTGGGCTGCATCAACGTTCCTCGCAGGAGTACATGCCCAAGTTGCGCTCTCTCGGCGTGAAGGGCGCGGTGGAGGATCGTGACTCGCCCTTCGGCGACGGACGCGGCGGCGCAGGCCGAAGCGATTCGGAGGCCGGGCACCCGACACCGGAACCCAACTGATGGCCGATCGAAACGACACCGATCCCGGTGTGAGCGCAGCCGTCGCCGCGGTCGATGATGTCATCGACAGTGCACGCGCGGAGCTGGAGGCGCTCGTACGCATCCCGAGCATCAGCGCCGACCCGCAGCACTTCGCCGATGTGCGCGCGAGCGCCGACGCGACCGTCGAGCTCCTGCGCGCGCACGGCCTCGAGAATGTGCGTACCGCGGGCGTCGAGGGATCGCAGCCGTTCGTGCTGGGTGAGTGGATGCGCGCGGGGCCGAACGCACCGACCGTGTTGCTGTACGCCCATCACGACGTCCAACCGCCCGGGATCGTCGAGAACTGGGCGAGCGACCCGTTCGAGCCCGAGGAGCGCGCCGGTCGTCTCTACGGCCGGGGCGCGGCCGACGACAAGGCTGGTGCCGTTGCCCACGCGCACGCCGTGAGCGCGTGGCTGACGGCGACCGGCGCGCTGCCGTGCAACGTGCGGGTGCTCATCGAGGGCGAGGAGGAGATCGGTTCGCCCACTCTCCAGGCCTTCCTCAACGCGCACCTCGAGGAGCTGCGCTCCGACGTGCTCGTGCTCGCCGACGCCGGCAACTGGCAGGTGGGAGTGCCCGGCCTCACGTATTCACTGCGCGGCCTCGCCGCCGCCGACATCGAGCTGCGCGCGCTCGACGGACCGCAGCACTCGGGCATGACCGGCGGCGCGGTTCCCGATCCGGTGATGGCGCTCTCGCGCCTCCTCTCGACCTTGGTCGACGAGCACGGCGACCTTGCGTTCGAAGGCGCGTTCGAAGGTCTCTCCGAACCGGGAACCAAGGAACGCGCGCCGATCAAGGGATTCGACGACGCCCCGCAGCGATTCGCGCGCGCGGCGGGAGTGCGGCCGGGGGTGCAGCTCGTGGGCGACCCCGAGCTCGCGTTGCACGAACGGCTGTGGCTCCGGCCGTGCCTCACCGTGATCGGATTCGACGGACACCCCATCAAGGGATCGTCGAATCAGATCGTCGCCCGCGCCACCGCGCGCGTGAGTCTTCGCCTGGGGCCCGGGCAGGACCCCGACCAGATCCTGGAGCAGTTGCGCACCCACGTCGAAAAGCATGTTCCGTGGGCGCTCGAGCTCACGTTCACTCCGCTCGAAGGTGCTCCCGCGTGGCGGACCGATCCGACGGGGCCCGCGTTCGACGCCGCGCGGCGCGCACTGCATGCCGGATTCGGGGTGGAACCCGTCCTGATGGGAGTCGGCGGATCGATACCGTTCGTCGGTCCGTTCGCCGACGCGTTCGGCGGCATCCCGTCACTGCTGATGGGTCCCGACGACCCGGGTGCGAACATCCACGGCGAGGACGAGAGCCTCCATCTCGGGGACTGGCGCAGCCTGATCCGCTCGGAGGTGTTCCTGCTCGACGAGCTCGCGCGCCTCGACTCCCTCCGTTAGCCGGAACGCGGAGGTCGCGCCTGCGATGCCCGCCTCGATCAGCGGCGGCTTGCCCGCCAGATCGTCAGGAGGGCCGCGACCACGGTGATGCCGATGCGGGTGAAGTCGATCACGGGCTTCACTCGCACACCCGTTGGTCCGGCCTCGATGATCGCGACGGGACGCCCGGCCTGGTGGCCACCGCCCCCGCCCCCGCCGTTCGATTCGGAATCACCGCCGAATCCGAAGCCGCCCGAGAACTCGACCGTCGCGGCCGGGATCACGACCCGGTCGCCGATCCGGACGGGGTCCGCGAACACGCGGTCGGCCGAGACGTTCATCAGCCGATCGAGTCCGCTGCTCATCGTGGCGCGGATGCGCTCTTCGTCGGTGCTCGTGCCGATGGTCGGGTTCTCGCTCATGTGCCGATCCTCTTCGTGTTCGTGTGCGGCTTCAGGCAGATACCCCAAGCAGATGTACCAAGCAGTTGCACCAGCAGAGAGAGATGTGCAGCTACTCGGGTTCCATTCTCCTGCGGGCGACGCGCAGCGCGCACGCGCCCGCTGCGCCGCCGATCACGATGGCGGCGATCAGGGCGCGCTCGATGTCGCGGATGTGCACGACATGACGCCGGCCGTCCTCGTCGAGGACCTCGACGTGCGCGGGTCGCGAGCGGATGTGGAGCGCGCCGCGTTCGTCGTTACCGAGATGGAGTGCAGTCGTACGCGCCACGAGCGTGATCGTGCGGCCGCCCAGCGCCAGCGGTCCGATTGTCGTTTCGCTCCTCTGCAACGCCGGCATCGGCCCGCATTGTCGACTACGGCCGCGCTGCGCGCGCGGACCCGGCCTGCGGGGCCGACGGAGAACGTTCGTCTCGCGTCGGCTTGGAAGTCGGTTCGACGGTCGAAATTCCGGCTCGCGCGGTACGCAGTTTTCCTGACTTGCGCGTCAGCTGATCCGATCCCTTAGGTACGTAATTGTCCGAACCGACGCGTGGTCCAACCGAAAATGACGCGCCTGCACTAGGGGCGGACGGAAAGTCTGCTGACGATCCTGCCAGGGTGCCGAACTGGGTGTTCCCCGGCATGGTCCGAAAGGACTAGTTGGGGCAGTCCCGGACCGCCGCGGGTTCTTTTTCCGTCGGACCCTCCTCATACCGTCGGCCTCTGTCCGCCGTGGCCATCTCGCCCGGTGCGGCCCATCCGACCTGCATCTTTCACGGTGCGCGTCCCAAGGAGGAACCATGGCCAAAGGGCCGCACGAGCGACAGGGATCAGGCCCTGAGCTCGATCACT
>JAODBI010000122.1 GCA_025463875.1 Actinomycetes bacterium | reverse complement strand
GTGCGGGGCTTGCGTGGTCGAAGTCGTCGCGGCCGGGACGCGGGTGCGCGGGACGTTGTGCAAGCTCTTGACGACGCTGGTCGTCGTCTCGCTCGGGAGCGTGGTGGTGTCGGGCACGGTGGACTCCGGAGCAGTCGAGCTCGACGGCGCGGTCGCGACGACGACCTTCTTGTGGCCGTTGCCCTCGAGCGCGGCCGCGGTCGCGATTCCACCGGCCACTACGAAGAGGGCGACGGCACCTGCGAGCAGCCGGCGCTGCAACCGCATCCGGCGTCCCCGCGCGGTCACTTCGTCGAGCGGCGCGGGACGCGGCGGAGTGGGATCGTCGAGGTTCTCGAACATCAGTCGATCTCCTTTCCGAGTGTGGTCCGCAGCGTCGCGAGTCCGCGCGACGCGTGCGCCTTCACGCTGCCGACCGAGCAACCGAGCGCGGCGGCGACCGCGGCTTCTGAGAGGTCGGCGACGAACCGCAGGAGAACGACGTCCCGCTGGCGCCGCGACAGCGAGAGCAGCGCCCGTTGCAGGTCGACTCGGTCGCCGTCCGGTCCCCTCGAGTCGGGCGCGCCCGCGTTCTCGGCGTGGCGGGACGCGGTGCGGCGTCTCCGCAGCAGGTCGAGTGCGAGGTTGCCGGTGACGCGCGTCACCCAGGCGTCCGGGCTGTCGAACCCGCCGACGCGGGTCCAGTGCGAGTACGCCCGCGCGCACGCCTCCTGCGCGAGATCGGCCGCTTCCTCCCGCCCGCCGAGAATTCGGAACGCGATCCGGTAGGCGCTGCGGTAGAGCCCCGGATACGCGTCGTCGAAGTTCGTGGCGGCCGCCCTGTCGCCGGTCTCGGGAAGAGTCCCGAGCGCTACCGACTTCGTGATCATGCCTTTCTCACGGACGGCGCCCGCGAAAGGTTGAGCCGACACCGCGGAAAGTGGCCCGTAAGTAGGCTGCGCCTTCGATGTCGTTCGATCTGGCCCCCGAGTACCTCGAGCTTCAGGCCACGGTGCGCAAGCTTGCGCAGGAGAAGATCGCCCCCCGCGCCCGTCAGATCGACACCGACGCGACCTATCCCGATGACGTCTTCGACGTCTTCCGTGACGCCGGCCTGCTCGGTCTCGTGGTGCCCGAGGAGTACGGCGGGGGCGGAGCCGGGATCCTCGGCCTGACACTCGCCATCGAAGAGGTCGCGAAGTACTCCAACACCGCAGCGCTGATGCTGCTGCTCTGCCGGTTGCCCACGGGTCCCGTCCTGATCGCGGGCAGCGAGGCCCAGAAGCAGCAGTACATCCGGCCCGTGGCCACGGGCGAACAGCGCGCCGGCTTCGGGCTCTCCGAGCCACAAGCGGGAAGCGATGTCGCGGGGATGCGCACCCGCGCCGTCCGCGACGGCGACGACTTCGTGTTGAACGGCACCAAGTGCTGGATGTCGGGTGTCGTGCAGGCCGACTGGTACTGCGTCTTCGCCAAGACCGGTCCGGCGGATTCCCGCAAGCACGACGACATCTCGTGCTTCATCGTCGAGCGTTCGTGGCCCGGAGTCTCGGTCGGTCACACCGACGACAAGATGGGCGTCCGGGGCGTCGACACCGGCGAGCTCCTGCTCGACGAGGTGCGCGTTCCTGCGGCCAACGTGGTCGGAGAGGTCGGCGGCTTCCGACTCGCGATGCTCGGCCTCAACTCGATGCGCCCGATCGTCGCGGCGCGCGGCATCGGGCTCGCCGAAGGCGCGCTGATGTACGCGGTCGAGTACGTGAAGCAGCGCGCCGCGTTCGGCCGCACGATCGCCGACATGCAGGGCATGCAGTGGAAGATCGCGGAGCTCGCGACCGAGATCGAGGCCGCGCGGTTGTTGACCTATCGGGCTGCGATGATGGCCGACGAGGGCAAATACACGAAGGAATATGTGCCCTACCTGTCGATGGCGAAGTACTACGCGAGTGAGGTCGCGGTGAAGGTCTCGGGTGAAGCGCTGCAGATGCTCGGCGCGGCCGGCTACATGAAGGATCACCTCACCGAGCTCTACTACCGTGACGCCCGGCAGCTCACGATCGTCGAAGGAACTTCGCAGGTGCAGCTCGGACTGATCGCTCGAGGTGTGCTCGACCACGACATGTGGTGGGACTAGTCGTGGTTCAGACGCACGCGGTCGAATCATCGTGAACGAAGTGCTCACACCGATCCTGACGCGCCTCACGCGCGGCACCGAGCTGTTGCCGGAGGAGATCGAAGCCGCGCTCACCGAGATCCTCGAAGGCCGCGTCACCGACGTGCAGGCCGCGGGGTTCATCGTCTCGTTGCGCACGAAGGGCGAGTCGGTCGAGGAGCTGGCCGCGTTGGTGCGCACGATGCACAAGTACGCCGAGCACGTCGACGTCGCGGCGGGCGCAATCGACACGTGCGGGACCGGTGGCGATCGGTCGGGCACGATCAACGTCTCGACGATGGCTGCGATCATCGCGGCGGGCGCGGGGGCGCGGGTGGTCAAGCACGGCAACCGGGCGCAGTCGTCGAAGTGCGGTTCGGCCGACGTGCTGGAAGCGTTGGGCGTCTCGATCGAGCTCGGGCCGGCAGGCGTCTCGCGTTGTGTCACCGAGGCCGGCATCGGGTTCTGCCTCGCGCCGCGCTACCACCCGGCGATGCGCTTTCTCGGTCCGGCGCGCAAGGAGCTGGGGGTACCGACGACCTTCAACTTCCTCGGTCCGCTGTCGAACCCGGCGCGCGTGAAACGCCAGGCGGTCGGCGTCAGCGACGAAACGATGGCGACCCGCATGCTGGGCGCCCTGCGCGTCCTCGGCACCGAGCAGGCCATGGTGTTCCACGGCGACGACGGCATCGACGAGCTCACGACCTCGACGACGAGCACGATCCACGAATTGGTCGACGGTGAGGTGCGGTCGTTCACCCTCGATCCGCTCGACCTCGGAATCCCGCGCGCGTCGGCCGATACCTTGGCCGGCGGCGACGCGTCCGAGAACGCGAGCGCGATCCGGGCCGTGCTGGCGGGGGACAAGGGCTCCCATCGCGACATCGCGGTGTTGAACGCCGCCGCCGCGCTGCTCGTCGCCGGGCTCGCGTCCGACTTCGCGAGTGGTACCGATATGGCCGGCGCGGCGATCGACGACGGACGCGCCGAGCGCGCCCTCGAAACTCTTGTCCGGGTGAGCAACGCCGCGGCCGCGGCAGAGAAGGGCGACGGCTGAGCCATGGCGCCGGTGCTGCAATGCCCCGACTGCGGTGAGAAACATCCGATCGGGCGGGTGCCCGCCTCGGGCGACTTCCCCTGCAAGGGATGCGGTCGCACGCTCAAGGTTCCCGACGTCGTGGCCCAACGGTTGGCCGCGGCGCGTACGCCGCAGGGTGCGGATCCGACCGCCGGGGAGGCGGGTGCGGCTGCGGCGGGTGCGGCTGCGGCCGGAGCGGCGGCAACGACCGGCGACGCCCGACCGCCACGTCCGGGTCCGGCGGAGCTCCGGCCGGTGCCGATCGCCACGGCCGTCGCCAACCCGAACGCGGCGGCCGTCGATCCGGCCTCGACCCGGGCGATCGGCAACGTCCAGGGTGCTGCACACGGTGCGTTGCCGCCGCGGTCAAGTCGTCGGCCGGTGGCGCGCCTCGGCCCCGTCCCGTGGTGGATGCGGTTCCTCGTCTGGATCGTCGCGGTGCCGGTGTCGTTCGTGATCGTCTTCCTGCTCGCGCGGTCGTTCGGCTTGTTCACCTCGAACCAGCTTTCCGATCTGTTCCTCGCGAGCAACACGTCGCGCTTCTGGCCCGCGGCGCGGCTGTTGCCGTTCGTCGCGCTGGTGACCGCGGCGCTCGTGCAGGGCGGCGTGTTCGGTCTGGCGCGGATGCGGGGCCGCCGCAGCGGTGGCACCCGCGCTTTCGAGGACCTGAGCGGGTCGACTCGCGCGACGAGCCGTCCCCGCGCTACTTCGTAGGCGCGGATTCAGGACGCGGGAGCGCGGGCCGGGGCAGGTCGGCGAGGAATCCCTCGACGGCGTCGGCCGCGAGCGGGCGGGCGAACATGAAGCCCTGTCCGCTGTCGCACTCCTCGAGTTGCAGCCGGCGGAACTGGTCGTACGAGCTCCAGGTCGCGAGGTCGAACAGCTCGTCGACGGTGCGCGATTCGCCGGCGGCGGTGAGCAATTCGGCGGGCGCGTCGGGGCCCTTGTGCGCGCGGAGGAAGCGGATCATCAGCCAGGTGTTCACCCCGGCGAAGTGGCATCCGGCGTCCATGCCGTCCTCCGATTGCATCTTCGAACCGTCGTCTCCGACGGCGCTCCTCTTGAGGACGCGTTGTCCGGTTTGTCGACGGGGTGGGGTCGGGCGACTTCGGGTCGGAGCTTTCGGGGGTTTTCAGCGGCTACGGGGGTTGGCGCCGGCGACGATGCGGGGGAGCGCCGACATGAGCTCGCCGTCGACGACATGCACCCGGACCCGGGCTGCATTGCGGGAAAGCCACCGGTCGACGAGCAGAATTTCGGCGATATCGCCCCCCGCCACCCATTTCCGTGTGGGCGATTCGTCGGAAGATTCGTCCGATCGTCGACGCGACGATTCTTCGGAAGATTCTTCGCGACGGGTTTTCGGCGGCGGCCCGGCCGCCGGCTGGAGCTCCAATTCTTCGTCGGCCCAGCGCACCAGGCCCCTCCGGATCTCGATGCGCTGACCGTCGCATTCGACGACCAGACACCGCACCCCGCGCCACATCGCGATCGTCCGCCGGCGTTGCAGCGCCCGCGCCAGCGCGGCGAGCCGGTCCCGCGTCGCCGCCGCCTCTTCGAACCGTTCCTCCTCGGCCAACCGGTCCATCCGGGCCTCGAGCGGTTGCAACGCGACGCCCGGTTCGTTCGTCAGCGTCCGCCGAACCGCCCTGACGTGGTCCGCGTAGGCCACCTCGTCGACCTGACCGCGGCACGGGCACGCCGCCACCCCCAGCTGCGCCGGAACGCACGGCGGACCCGGCACGATCGCGGCGCGCCGACCGATCCGCGTCGCGCAGCGCCGAAGCGGCACCGCCGTCTCGATCGCCTCCCGTACGAGGTGCGCGCTCGTCGACGAATGGAACGGTCCGAGGCACGACCCGTCCGGACCGGGATTGCGGGTGACGGTCAGGCGCGGGAATCGTTCGTCGGTGAGCTTCAGGTACGCGCTCGTCCGCATCGCCTTTCCGGCCCGGTTGAAGCGCGGCTTCAGCTCCTGGATCAGACGTAGCTCGCGGATCTCCGCTTCGAACGGCGTCGCGCAGACGCGGTGGTCGATGGTCACGAGCTCGCGCAGCAGCTGCGGAACCTTCCGACGATCGTCGGACGCGAAGTAGGAACGCACCCGTGCCCGTAGATTCGTCGCCTTGCCGACGTAGAGAACGCGGCCGTCGCGATCTCGGAAGATGTAGACGCCCGACTTGCGCGGCAGTCGAGCCGTCAGCGCGAGCTTGGCCGCCGACGGATGGGCGCGCATCTTCGGCAGCGCGAGCAGGTCGTCGAGCCCGAGCACTCCGTAGCTCGCGGCGCGCTCGAGCAACGCGTGCAGTACTTCGGCCGTCGCCGCCGCGTCGGCGTAGGCGCGGTGTGTCGGTTCGACGCTCGTCCGGAAGTGGCCGGCCAACGTGTGCAACCGGAGGTTGGGTACCTCGTCGCGCACGAGTCGCCGGGCGAGTGCCAGCGTGTCGACGCGCCGGTTCGTCAGGCGCGGATATCCGTTCGCGACGAGCGCGGCATCGAGGAACGAACAGTCGAAGCGGATGTTGTGGCCGACGATCACCGCGTCGCGCGCGAATTCGAGCAGCGGCGGGAGGATCTCTTCGATGCGCGGCGCGGGCAGCACCATCGACTCCGTGATGCCCGTCAGGACGGTGATCATCGGCGGGATGGGAACGCCCGGGTTCACCAGGGTCTCGAGCCGGCCGAGCAGTTCACCGCCTCGCAGCTTGAGCGCGCCGATCTCGGTGATCGCGTCGGTGTTGGCCGAACCGCCGGTCGTCTCGAGGTCGAGCACGACGAACGTGGTCTCCGACAAGGGCGTGCCGAGATCGGCGAGCGACTGCTGGCGCGGCGCGCCGAACGCGAGCGGTTCGACGGCTTCGAAACCGGGCAGCACCGCCGTGAGCGGGGAAGTGTGCGCCACGGAACGGGGAGCGTAGTCGAACAGATGTTCGCACGCACATGTGTTCGGTCAACCGGGGCGGCCGCTAGGCTCACCCGCCGTGAGCGCCGCCCGCTACCGCTGCAACGCCTGCGGAAACGTCACCCGATTCGACGTCGTGGCGAGCCGCCGCACCCGCGCCTTTCACCACTACACGATCGGCGGCGACCTCGAGATCGAGGAAGAGGACGTCCTCGACGAGCGGGTGGAACAGGTGACGTGCCGTTGGTGCAATGCCTCGGGCGACAAGATCGCGATCGAGCCGTCCGGCGTCACCGAGCCCGCCGACGTCGCCGGCGCGGGGAGCGATTCTCAGACGTAGCTGTCACACCCCGTTGGCATGCTGACGGCCATGAACGTCCGCACCATCGATTGTGGCGATTGCGTCATGGCCGGCACCGACGCTTGCGACGACTGCGTCGTGAGCTTCATCCTTCGGCGCGAGCCGGGAGAAGCGTTGGTCATCGACGCCGAAGAAGAGCGCGCGCTGCGCTCGCTACAAGGCGGTGGTCTCGTCCCCGAGATTCGCCACC
>JAODBI010000108.1 GCA_025463875.1 Actinomycetes bacterium | reverse complement strand
ACCTCGATCGCGGCGCCCGCCGAGTAGAGCTTCATCGCGGAGGCCTCCGACAGCGTCATCGGCTTACCGGCCTGCGACGACTCGAGCACGCGGAACACGAGGTTCTCGACGTTGAGGCGGGCGACCTCCATCTTGGCGAGCTTCAGCTGGATGAGCTGGTAGTCGCCGATCGGGCGGCCGAACTGCTCGCGCTCCTTCGAGTATTCGATGCTCTTCTCCAAGCACCGTTCGATGATGCCGAGCGCCATCGCCGCGACACCGGATCGCTCGATCACGAATGTCGCCTTGCTCGCCTCGCGACCACCACGGCCGCGGAACGCCTCTTCGTCCTCGCCCAGGAGACGGTCGCGGCCGACCCGCACGTCGTCGAGGAACAGCATGCCGGTCGGCGACGAGTGCAAGCCCATCTTGCGCAGCGGCTTCGACTGTTCGAGCCCGGGCATGCCCTTGTCGAGCACGAACTGGAGCACGGTCCGGTCGGCGGGTGGGTTGCCCTCGTCGAGCTTGCAGATGAACACGATCGTGTCGGCGTAGGGGCCGTTCGTGATGAACGTCTTCGAGCCGTTGAGGAGGTACTCGTCGCCGTCGCGCCGTGCGGTCGACGCCATCTGCCCGAATGCGTCCGATCCGGAGTTGGGTTCGGTGATCGCCCACGCGCCGATCTTGTCGAGCGTCAACAGGTCGCGCGCCCAGCGCTTCCGCTGCGCGATCGTGCCCTTCGAGTTGATCGCGGCGGCAGTCAGCCCGACCGAGACTCCGAGCGCGGTGACCATGCCCGGCGAGCACTTGCAGAGCTCGATGATCGGCATGAGCGTGAAGCCGGAGCCACGTGATTCCTCGCGCTCCTCCTTGGGCGTGCTTGCGCCGGCGGTTGTCGCGCCGCCGGCGGCGGCCTCCTCGGCCGCGATTCGCTTGTCGAAGCCGTCGGCGGCCATCGCGTCCATGCCGAAGGTTTTGTACAGCTTGCGCAAAAGGTCGTACGGCGGGAGGTCGCCGTGCTCGAGCTGCTCGCGGTGCGGACGGATCTCGGCGTCGACGAATTGGCGCACTGCGTCGCGCACCATCTTGAGATCTTCCGGCCATTCGAACATGGCCGGATCGTACGGGAAGTCGGCCGGGTATACGCCTTTCGGACACGTTTCCCGCGTGGTTGGGTCCGGTGCCGACTCCGAGGTTCAGTCGGACCGCCCGTAGGTCGATGCATTGCGACGAGGACAGGTCAGGGGAGGGAACGGGATGAACCCCGGTGGCATCAGCGTGGAGCGCACACTCCCGATCGACGGCGCGCTCCTGAGTGACGTGTTGTTACGGCTGCGCCGCGACTCGGTCGCGACCGCATTGCGCTGGACGCTCGGGACCCGGGGCGTGGCCGAGGTCGACGTCTCGTTCACCACCGAAGGCACCCAGTGGGCGACGAAGGTGCGGCTGTGGAATCACGCCGGGCTGGCGGTCGCGGCCGCGACGCTGAGGGTCGAGGCGACGGCGGTTGACTCGGTGCTCGTGACCTTGGAGCCGACGCTCCCGCCCGCGCCGGCGTGGGGCGACACCGCCGAGGAGTTGACCGAGCTCGCTCGGGCGACGCTCGACGAGCTCGCCGAGGAGCTCCTCTGGCACGCGACGCGCGCGGGCATCAGCGCATAGTGACGGGGGGCGGCGGCTGAGCCGCGCGTTGTCGGACTTGCCGCAGACCTTGTGCGGCCGTTCATCTTCCCGACGCACAGACGGCGAGAACCGGAAACGCGCGGCCGCCACGATGGGGATGCACTTCTCGGGCCGTCCACCGCGCTCCCCCCGGGGTGGACGGCCCGAGGCGAGTGCCCAGCGCGTTTTCGGGTCGGCAGAGTCCGGCGCCCAGCGCCCTTGCCGAGATTCTTCGGAAGATTCGTCGGATCGGCCGACCCGACCTGCGCATTCGTCGGAAGATTCGTCGCGACGGAGTCCGGAGGGGCTACGCCGCCGTCGGGATTTCGTCGGCGCGGGCGGCGCGGTCAGCGCATTGGGACCATGTCGGGCGTGATGGGTGCGGGGAGCAGCGTCTCGCCCATGAGGAACGCGTCGACGGCGGCCGCGCACGAGCGGCCCTCCGCGATCGCCCAGACGATGAGGCTCTGACCCCGGCCCATGTCGCCGCACACGAACACGTTGTCGAGATTCGTCCGGAACGCGTCGTCGCGGGTCACGTTGCCACGCTCGTTGAGCTCCACCCCGAGTTGCTCCAGCAGCCCGGCGCGCTGCGGTCCGACGAATCCCATCGCCAGCAGCACGAGCTCGCACTCCAGCTCGAAATCGGAGTCGGGGACGCGTTCGAACGTCATCCGCCCGTCGTCGAACTTCTGCTCCACCCGGTGGGCACGGAGCCCGCGCAGGTTGCCCTCGTCGTCGCCGAGGAAGCACTCGGTGTTGACCGCGTACACGCGCTCGCCGCCCTCTTCGTGGGCGGACGACACCCGGTAGATCATCGGGTAGGTCGGCCACGGCATCGAATCGACGCGCTCGTCCGGGGGCCGGGGCAGGATCTCGAACTGGTGCACCTCGGCCGCGCCCTGGCGGATGGCGGTGCCCAGGCAGTCGGCGCCGGTGTCACCGCCGCCGATGATCACGACCTTCTTGCGGTGCGCGCTGATCGGCGCCGCGTCGATGTCGCCCTGTTGCACGCGGTTGCCCCAGGGCAGGTACTCCATCGCCTGGTACACGCCGGCGAACTCGCGTCCCGGAACCGGCAGGTCGCGCCACGCGGTCGCGCCGCCCGCGAGGACGACCGCGTCGAACTGCTGCAGGTCGCTGATCGGCACGTTCTCGCCGACGTTCGCGTTCGTCTGGAACACCGTGCCTTCCGCTTCCATCTGCGCGATGCGGCGGTCGATGTGGCGCTTCTCCATCTTGAACTCGGGGATCCCGTAGCGCAGCAGACCGCCGATGCGATCCGCGCGCTCGAACACGGTCACGTCGTGGCCGGCGCGCGTCAGCTGCTGCGCGGCGGCGAGGCCCGACGGCCCGCTGCCGACGACGGCGATGCGCTTCCCCGTCTTCTTGTCGACGAGTACCGGCTGCACCGTGCCGTCGTCCCACGCCCGGTCGATGATCTCGACCTCGATCTGTTTGATTGCGACGGGAGGCTCGTTGATACCGAGCACGCACGCGGCTTCGCAGGGGGCGGGGCACAGCCGGCCGGTGAACTCGGGGAAGTTGTTCGTCGCGTGCAGCCGGTCGGAGGCCGCCTCCCACCGAT
>JAODBI010000099.1 GCA_025463875.1 Actinomycetes bacterium | reverse complement strand
ATTCGATCGTCTTCGCGTCGGCGACGGCGCCGGCCGCCCGGCTCCACTGCGACGCCACGAGGGCCGCGGCCGCGCCACGCCGTTCGAGCACCGTCGCGATCGCGTGGTGCAGATGCCCGCGCTCCTCCCAGTCGGTCGCGTCCACGATGGCGCGGCGCGCGAGGTCGTGCACGAAGTCGAAGGAACCCAGACCGGTGACGTGGAGGAGCCCGGCCGTCGTCGCATGATCCACCATTGCCGCAGTGGATTGGTCGGTCCCGTGCGCGATGTCACTGAGCAGCGCGACATCGAACTCGCCGTCGATGGCCGCAGCCATGCGGATGAGATGGGCGGTCGCGTCGCCGAGCGCGGCGACCCTGCGCAACACGAAGTCGCGGATTCGTCCCGCGGCGTCGTCGACGGTGCGGGCCGGGGTGCGGCGGTCGACCTCACGTAACATCTCGCCGAGCAGGTACGGGTGTCCGCGCGTGGACGCGATGAGACGGGCGGCGAGGGTCGCGGCGTCCGGTAGAGCGAGCTCGTCGAGTAGGTGCCCGACGGCCTCGGGCGTCAAGCCGGTGAGGGCGATCCGCTCGAACAGCCCCCGTTGCTCGAGACTCCGCGCGAGCTGTTCGAGGCGCGACGATCGATCGCCTGCCCCCGAGCGGGCCGTCGCCAGGACCAGCACGCGCTTCGGTTCTTCGTCGACGAGCACCGCGCCGATCAGCAACAAGAGGGCCGGACCGGCGCGATGAAGGTCGTCCAGCATCAACAGGACCGGTGCGCGTTGCGACAGGGCACCGATCCAGGACACGACCGCGGCGCGCAGACGCGCCGCGCGGGTCTCGTCGTCGGCATCGAGCGCGGCCGGCAGGTCGGGCAACCTGCGCCGCAGGGACGGCACCAGCTCCGCGATGTCGCCGGGCCAACGACCGAGACACAAGCGAAGCTCGGTGTCACTGAGCTGAGCCGATGCCTCCGCGAGCGCGGCCGCGATCATGTGTAGTCCCGGCCGGAGTGCATCGGCGCCGTCGACGGCGAGCACGATCGCTTCGTCGTGCACGCGGCGAGCGGTCTCGAGCGCGAGGCGCGACTTCCCGATGCCCGCCTCACCTTCGATGAGCACCATGCGTGACGTTCCCCCGGCCACAGTGCGGAGGAAGTTGAAGATCCGGGTTTCCTCCTGGGAGCGACCGACGAACGGGAGGGAGCACGGGGTCCAGGCCGGCAGGGGCGCGACGATTCCCGCGCGGTGCGCGAGCAGCTCCGGATCCTGTTCGACGATGCGCGTCTGCAGTTCCCGGACGAAGTGGCTCGGCTCGACACCCAGATCTTCTCGGAGGCAGTCAGCGAGGTCGGCGTAGGCCGCCAGCGCCTCGACGCGCCTCCCGGCGCGGTACAACGCGATCATCTGATGGGCGCGCAGACGTTCGCGCCACGGGTCGGAACGAATCCACGTGTCGATGTCGACGAGGACTTCGAGATGCCGCCCGCAGCGCAGATACGCGCGGTTGCGGAGCTCGTAGACCTCGAATCGAAGCTCACGCAGCCCCCGATGCGCGGAATCGTAGAACGGCGCGTCGCGCAGGTCGGCGAGCGCGTCCGACGACCAGCATGCGAGCGCGGCTTCCGCGGCTGACGCCGCGCCGGCCTGGTCGTGCTCGGCGAATAACTCCTGCGCGCACCTGAAGTGAGCCCGGGCGCGCAGATGGTCGAGCTCGCCTTCGCCGACTTCGATCCGGTAGCCGCTCGGGTCGGAGCTGAGGCGCTCTGCGAGCGGACCGAGACTGGATCGCAGGCGGGACACGACGATCTGGAGGGCCGCTTCGGGATGCTGCGGGCACGCCTCGCCCCAGATCCCGTCGATCAGAAGATGCGGATGCACTCGCCGATACGCATCCAGGAGCAGCAGTGCGAGAAGTGCCCGCTGCCGCGAGGCGCCGGCTGTCAGTGGTGCTCCGTCGATACTCACTCCGACGGATCCCAAGATCCTGAATCGAACGTCAGAACTCATCAGGATCGCTCCACACCCATTGCGTCAGTACCGGCGAGACGATGCGCCCGTCTGGGCGCCCGTCTGGGCGCTCAGCAGAGCGCTGATCCGGGCGCTCGGCCGAACGGGTTTGTGATTGTACGATCCATTATCGAAGTGCGGACGGTACGGGCGCGCTTCCCTGACACGATGTCGTTTCATTTTTGTGCAGCACATTGTGGAAATGCGGCGAGCCGGTAGTGCGGGTTTGCCGAAGTATCCGGCTCCCGGCCCTCCCTCTGCACACTGCGTCACCAACTGAGCAATCGCCGGCCCGGGAACGCCCGTCTCAGGAATGGCCGACTCAATGAGTCGGCCGCGTTCATCGTCGTCGCAATGAGCGACGACCGTCTGCTCGAGTCCGCCCTCGACGAGATCGCAGCCGTCGGCGTCGACCCGGGTCGGTATGAGCGGGGTGGCGCGCCGGGCGGGTCTCTCGACCGGTGTGCTCTACGGGCGCCATGAGATCGCCGGCGCACTCCCCTGCTCTCGCCGCAACCGTTCTAGCGTTCGCCGCCTGCTCAATCCCGCGGACGCGAAACCCGTCACAGGAGACGATCCGTCGCGGGGTCGGGAAGGCCGTCGAAATATTCGTCGAGCACCCGCCGGAACAACGGCTCGTCGGGCGCGGCGCGCATGAACAAAGTCATCGAGGAGTGGAGCTTCTGTGCGTCGATGCCGCCGAAGATCTGCTCTGCGGTTCGCCATCGTGAATTGGCGACGATCTCGGTGCTGGCGGTGAGGCGCGGGCCGAGCACCGGATGGTCGAGAAAGGCGCGCGCTTCGTCGAGCGAGGACATTGCAAACCGCTTCGACGTGGAGCTCCGGCCGAGTCCGGCGATCTGCGGAAAGACGAACCACATGCAGTGCGATGTCTTGCGGCCCTCACGAAGCTCGCCGATCGCATCGTCGTACACGCCGCCCTGGTTCTGCGCGGCGACGAACCGCTCGAGGTCGAAGGGGTCCTCCACCGTCACCGCTCGCCCCTACCCGGTTCGCGCGTGCTCGCGCGGATCGGCGTCCGATGCGACCGTGCCGGCCGCGAGTGATCCGGGGCGCAGATCGAGGCGGCGCAACATCTGCGCGTTCAAAGCGACAACGACGGTCGAGACACTCATCAACACGCCACCGACCGCGGGCGCGAGCGTGATTCCGGCCCAGGCGACCGCGCCCCCGGCGAGAGGGATCGCGACGACGTTGTAGCCGGTCGCCCACGCGAGGTTCTGGATCATCTTTCGGTAGCTCGCCTGCGAGAGCCGGATGACGCCGGCGACGGCGCGCGGATCGGACGACACGAGCACGACACCGGCCGACTCGATCGCAACGTCGGTGCCCGCGCCGATCGCGATTCCGACGTCGGCCCGGGCGAGCGCGGGCGCGTCGTTCACGCCGTCGCCGACCATCGCGACGCGATGCCCCCGCGACTGGAGCTCGACGACCACACTCTCCTTGTCTGAGGGCAACACTTCGGCAAACACTTCATCGATACCAAGCCGTGCCGCGACGTGGTCGGCAACCTGCTTCGCGTCGCCGGTGATCATCACGACCCGCACGCCGTCGCGGTGCAGTAGCGCGATGGCCTCCGGAGACTCGGGTCGGATCTCGTCCTCGAGCGCGATCGCGCCCACGACCCTGTCATCCCGCGCGACATACAGCACCGACGCGCCGTGCGCTTGCCAGGCGGCGACCTGCGCCGACAGGTCGACGGGCGCGACGAGGTCGCGTTCGCGCAGCAGGGCCGGTCCACCGACCGCGGCGCGGTGGCCGTCGACGATCGCTTCGACACCGCGGCCCGTGAGCGACCGGAACTCGCGAGCCGCCGGAACCGGACCACGGGTGCGGGCCGCGGCGACGATCGCTTTGGCCAGCGGGTGTTCGCTGTCGGATTCGACCGCGCCCGCGAGCAACAGCAGCTCGTCTTCGGTGACACCGGATGCAGCGACGCCCGTGACGGCGTGTTCCCCGCGGGTGAGTGTTCCCGTCTTGTCGAACAGGACCGCGTCGACGATGCGCATCCGCTCGAGCGCGAGCCGGTCCTTCACGAGGATCCCGGCCCGGGCGCTCACCGCGGTCGAGATCGCGATGACGAGCGGGATCGCGAGTCCGAGGGCGTGCGGACAGGCGATGACGAGCACCGTCACCGCACTTTCGACGGCCATTTTCGTGTCGCCCAGCACCATCCACACGACGAACGTCAGGGCGGCCGAAGCGGTCGCGACGTAGAACAGCAACGCGGCGGCCCGGTCGGCCAGCGCCTGCGCCCGCGACCGTGACGCCTGGGCCTCGGCGACGAGGCGTTGGATTCCGGCGAGGGCGGTGTCGTCGCCGACCGCGGTGACCCGGACGCGGATCGCCGAGTCCGTCGAGACGGTGCCGGCCACGACGCGGTCGCCGGCGCGCTTCGGGACCGGGCGCGATTCACCCGTGACCATGGATTCGTCGACCTCGGCTTCCCCTTCGACGATCTCACCGTCGGCCGGCACGCGTCCCCCGGATCGCACGAGCACCACATCGCCCGGCCGCAGCGCATCGATGCCGACCGTCTCGATATCGCCTGAATCCGTGACGCGTTCGGCGTCGTCGGGCAACAGTGCCGCCAGCGCCGCGAGCGCGCCTTGGGCCTGGCCGATCGCCTTCATCTCGATCCAGTGTCCGAGCAACATGACATCGATCAGCAGCGCGAGCTCCCACCAGAAGTCGAGATCGAAGCTGCTGACGTGGAGGCTCGTGGCGAGACTCGCGACGAATGCAACGGTGATCGCGAGACCGATCAGGAGCATCATCCCGGGCTGGCGCGCGCGCAGTTCACGCGCCGCGCCCTTGAGGAACGGGACCCCGCCGTACCCGAACACGACGATGCCGAACAGCGGGGATATCCACCCGGTGCCGGCGGGACGTGTATAGCCGATCAGATCGGCGAACATTCCACTGAATGCCACCACCGGCACCGACAGGACGAGACTCAACCAGAACCGTTCGCGGAACTCGGCCGCGTGATCGGCGTGCCCGTGGTGGTCTGCGCGATGACCGGAGTGCTCGGGACCGGCGGCTGCGGTCTGGTGCTCCATCATGATCTCCGAACGCCGGTGATGTGCCTCATTGAAGCCACCGCGCGGAGGGCTGTGTAGTCAGCCTTCTCGTCGTACCCGCCTCGGCGCCACGAAACCGGAATGAAAAGGAAAGGCTCGATCGGCGGACAGTCAGCAGCCGCGTACCGTCGGTGGCCATGGCAGGCGGTCCGGACTTCGGCCCCACAGCGCACGCGTGCTGCAAGCGACGGGGATGATGTCGGTCCACTCGGATCCGGGGTAATCGTGGTGGCGGTTGCCCGATCGGACACCTCGATTTGTCGATCTGGGACAGGTCCGTCCGAGTTACCGAGTGGAGGTTGCCCGGGCGGCAGTACGGTCCTGCCGCAGTGGACCCCGTCGACCCACGCCTGTACTCGTCGGTCGTCCACCAGGCGATCGGGATGATCCGCGTGCAGTGCGAATGCACCATCGCCGAAGCCATCGTGAAATTGAACCTCCGGGCGCACGCTACGGGCGTGTCGATCGATGACGTTGCCGAAGCGGTCGTGGATCGCAGCATCCGGTTCGCCGACTAGCTGTGTTGTCCCGCGAGGTTGGTTCGGGTGATGGGTGGTTGGCCTCCGAGGGAGGTGTGGCCGCGGTGATGGTTGTAGAGGTGCAGCCAACGGTCAAGTGCTCGGGTTCGGGCGGCGTTTGATCGGTA
>JAODBI010000096.1 GCA_025463875.1 Actinomycetes bacterium | reverse complement strand
GGAGGCCAAGAAGTCGTTGCGCTCGGCGAGGGTCGCAGCCGCATCGGCCAAGGGCGCCGCCACGTCGGCCCGGACGCGGCCGCCCCGCACGCCGAGCGCGTCGCCACCCGGGCCGGCGAAGTGATGGAACGCCTCACCGCTCACGACTGACGAGCACTGCTCCACCCGCGGCCCGACGTTCTTGCGTTCCCCCGCACGACCCCGGCCTTCACGAGGGCCTTGCGCACAGTAGGTGTAGCGTCACCCCCGTAACTCTCCCGGGAGCGACGCCGAGTTCGAGCCCCGCAATCGTCTCGCTCGATTCGAGCCCTCCGCCACTTCTGAGAGCCCACCGCTCGGAAGGCTCGACATGGCATCGTTCGGATCGAGGGCAGATCGCGGGTTCGGCGGATCACAACGCCAGTCGTGCGCGACCGACACCTGTTTCGCGACGTTCGACTCGAGCCCGGCGCGAGCCGATGAAGTGCGGCACTGCAACCGCACCGGCCCCGACGGCGGGCACGCGCAACGGTGGGACGGCCAGAGCTGGCAGGCCGTCGCCGGCGAGATGCAGCACGACAAGAAATAGGTGTGAACGGTTCGCCGCCCACCGGCTGGCTCGATCACAATGGGGCGACACCGGAGGTCGCATGATCGCGTCCGTACATCTGGCCGACGTGAGTGCGGGAACGCTTCTCTCCCTGCTGCGTCGTGATCCCGACCCTGCCCGCATCGCCGGCTTGCGCTCCGCGCGCATCGGTCTCGCCACGCCTCTCCGTACCGGTTTCGTGCCGAAGTTCGCTCGGAGGGTCGGACTCGTCTCCTTCTGGGACGATGAGGCCGCGCTCGACGACTTCGAGGCGACGAACCCGACCGCGGCCGCGTTCGCGGACGGCTTTCGCATGCGACTCGCGCCACTCCGCGCGCATGGGTCGTGGCCGGGCCTCGACGCCGACCTACCGAAAGCGCGGCGCGTCGAATACGACGGTCCCGCGGCGGTACTCACACTCGGACGAATGCGGATGTCGCAGGCGATTCGTTTTCTGCGAACGAGCGGAAAGGCCGAGGCCGCGACGGCGCACGCGCCGGGGATGCTCTGGGGAACGGCGCTCGCGCGCCCGCCGTTCGTCGCGACGTGCTCGTTGTGGGAGAGCTCGGACGCGATCGCCCGTTACGCGTTCGACGACGCGACAGCCGCGCATCCCCTCGCGATCAGCGCCGGTCGGACGAAGCCGTTCCATCACCAAGAGGCATTCATCCGGTTCCGGCCCGTCGCTTCGGCCGGTTCGCTCGCAGGCGCCAATCCCCTGACCGCCGGAATTCGCCTGTGACATGTCCAGTGACCTGCCGCTTGTGAGTTGACGGGTCTGAGGTGAGCGGACGCGAGCGGATAAGCCAACTGCGCGGCGCGATCGCGACGACGCGCGCGAAGCACGGAGCGGCCCGTCTGCTCGCGATCAGCGACAGCCGCTCGTTGGTGCGCTCGCTGTTCCTCGCGTCGATGGCCGAGACCTCGCTCGGCCTCGCGCTGGTACGGCCGGCTACCCTGGCCGAGCTCTGCGAGCGCACGCAATGCACGCGTCCCGACCGGTTGCGCGCGTGGCTCGACGTCGGAGTCGAAGCCGGCGAACTCCGGGTGCGGGGTGACCGATGGCAGGCGCACGGTCGGCGCGCCCGCGCGATCGCCGAGGGCGACGCACTCATCACCGCGCAGTACCGGTCGATGCTGGAATACCAGAGCGGTCCCTACGCCCACCTCGGCGCATTGCTTCGGTGCAAACCCGGTGAGGGCCGGCTCGATCTCGAGGACTACGCGGGAACGATTGCCGAGGCGTCTCTCGCGGCCGCGCCGTTCATCGAGCCATTCCTGCAGCAGGTCGTCAGCGATCGCCATCCCGTGAACGCGCTCGACGTCGGATGCGGAAGCGGCGAGTACACCCGGGCCCTGCTCGACGCCGATCCGCAGATCGCGGTGGTCGGCATCGATGTCGCGCCCGACGTGGTCGACGAGACCCGGGACCGGATGCGAGCCGACGGTTACGGCTCGCGGTTGACGTTGGCCGCCGGCGACGTTCGCACGTGGGAGCCGGAGTCCGGAACGCGGTTCGATCTGATCGCGCTCTGCAACAACGTGTACTACCTCCCGCCCGACGAACGCGCCGACGTGTTCGGACGGCTGCGCCACCTGCTCTCGAGTGACGGCGAGCTCGTCGTGGTCTCGCTGACGCGGCCCGGATCGATCGCGAGCGCGCACCTGCATCTCCTGTTGAGTTGCCAGGAGGGCGACGCCGCGCTCCCGGCCCGCGGCGAGATCGAACACGCGCTCGTCGAAGCCGGCTTCGACGTCGTTGCGTCGGAGATGCTCGTCCCGACCGAACCCTTCGTCGGCGTCCGGGCCCGACCCCGTTGACCTGTAGGGCAGGACCTGCAAGGTCTGATCTCGAGCGGCTGATCAGCGCGCGGAGTTGCGCCGCGGGTTGCGGATGTCGCAGCGATGGATCTCGATCCGCCCCGCGGTCACGACCCAGACGTTCGGGGTGCCGCTCGAAGCTTTGATGCCGACCTTGGGCGCCTCACCGGGAGGGACGTCGATCCGGGCACCGCACTGCGGGCAGACGTATGCGCCGGGGAGTGCGTGTGGATGCGTCGACATTCACCAGCTCCCGGATCGGAACGACATCTGTCTCGATGGTTCCCCGAGCCGGCGGCGCGGACACCTCGAGCGCCTTGCCGTCGGATCATCTGCGCGCCGTGCCACCCTCGGTGTTCGGACTCGGCATCGGGCTTCATCCATGCGGCTTCATCCATGCGGCTTCGACCTCCGGCCCTCTCGCTCCGGACGCAAGGGCTTCGCGGTCCGGGCCTCCGGATCTGCGCCTGGCTCTCCGGCGCTCACTCCCCGCGCCGCGTCAGACGCCGGAGAAGAAGTCGACGAGCTCGGCCGCAACCGCGACCGGGTGCGTGAAGATACCGAGATGACTCGCGTCGGGAATCTCGGCGAAGCGCGCGCCCGGGATCTGCGCCGCGGCGTCTCTCGCGTACGCGGGCGGCGAGTCGATGTCGTGTTCGAACGCGAGCACGAGGCAGGGCACGGAGATGTCGGGCCACACCGCGGTGCGCTCGAGATCGAGCGACCAGGCGAGGCACGCCTCGAACTGGCCCAACCGCCCGGGGTTGGGCAACGGCGGCTGGTCCGCGATCAGGGAGAGCCACGTCGCGACGAGCTCGCTGTCCTGCAGCTCGCGATTCGGGAGAT
This sequence comes from Actinomycetes bacterium, assembly GCA_025463875.1. Lineage (GTDB taxonomy): Bacteria > Actinomycetota > Acidimicrobiia > IMCC26256 > PALSA-610 > PALSA-610. The sequence continues at coordinate 1,298 of JAODBI010000096.1, read as the reverse complement.
AGCGCAGTGTCTCGCACGCATAGAACAGCGGCGGCAGGTCGACATCGAGTTTCGCGAGGTCGCGCTCGACGGTCGTGATCGCCTTCTCCCACGCGGTCGCGACATTGCAGCTGCCCATGAAGGCCGCGGCGCGGACGCGATCCGGGTGACGCGCGGCCATCGTCTCGGCGACCCAGCCGCCCATCGAATGGCCCGCGATCAGCGCCCGGTCGAGGCCGAGGTGATCGAGTAGGCCCAAGGTGTCGCCGACCAGTTCGCCGACCGAGTACGGGGCGGGCGGCGACGACGACGGCGCGACTCCGCGGTTGTCGAAGGTGACGACCTGGAAGCCGGCCGCGACGAGCGCGGGCGCGACGCCGACGTGCCATGCCACGGCGGGTTGACCGCATCCGCAGACGAGGACGATCGGCTCGCCCTCGCCGATCACGTCGAAGGCGATCGTCACATCGTCGAGGTCGACCTCCGGCATCCGGATCCTCCGGCTTCGTAGCGCCCGGCCCGGGCTTTCACCCCTTGCCGATCGGGTAGACCAGTCACCATGCCCGACGACAAGGACTCGAAGCGAGTGCAGAGCCGCGCCGACACGCTGCTTCCCGAAGAGCAGGCGGCGGGTAGCGACGACCCGAACGCCCAGGCCGAGGAAATTCTGGCCGACTCCGACGCGCGAGCCGAGTACCGCGACGTGCCGGAAGCGGCGCCGATCGAGCACCGCACGTCAGAGGACACCGTCGAACCGACCGACTGAGCCCTCGTCGCGTCGTCCCGCTTCGGGTGTTTTCGGGATTTTCACGGCTTTCGCGCCTCCGCTGTGGGAGTTACGGTCGAGTGACGGAATCGTCACTGTCCGCGAGTGCCCGCGCTCGGCGCCGATACCGCGGTCGCCTCGACCACGACCGGCCTTCATCCGCGCGGCGCCCGGCTCCCGACGCAACGGACCGCACCCCGGATCGCATCCCGCACCGCGACTGCGGCGCTCGCTCTCCCGACCGATGCGCTCTCGCTCCGACGACGCAGGGGAACGACACCCGGGCGCACTACCCGCCGGGCGACAACGACTTACGCGTTCACGTGGAAGGGAACCGCGGGCACGAGCGGTGCGATCACGCACTACGAGGCGTGGTACCGGATGGAAGGCGGCGCGCTTGTCGTCGTCCACCTCGCGACGGCGCGTGCCACGTCCCTCACGCTGCACGCGCGGGTCGGTCATCGCTATCGCATCGCGGTGCGCGCCGGAACGGCGTCGGGCGTCGGCGCAGCGCGCTACGGCACAACTTTCAGCGCATAGCTCCGGGGTCGTC
>JAODBI010000095.1 GCA_025463875.1 Actinomycetes bacterium | reverse complement strand
ACCCGTCGCCGGCGTACCAGCGATGCGATCTTCTCGTACAGCGCGATCGCGATGTGACCGCCGTCGAACGGGAGCAACGGCAGCAGGTTGAAGAGTCCGACGAAGATGTTGATCGTGATCAGCAGTCCGAAGACGCTGACCCAGCCGGCCTTCACTGCGTCGCTCGCGAGGCCCCCGATACCGGCCGGCGACACGAAACGCTTCGTCTGGTCGGTGTGGGAGCTGGTGTCGCCGGACAGGATGCGGAAGTAGTTCGAGATCCCCGCGGGCGAGAACATGCCTCCGATCGCCTTCACGGCTTCCCAGCCGACGTCGGCGACCTGGCGCGGCGCCTGGTTGATCGAGGTGAGGACCCCGGGGTGCGGGAGGACCGCGGTCGGCGCGACGCCGGCGACGACGCGCTTCACCGCCGGGTCGGTGCTGTTCTGCAACGTCACCGAGATCGGGATCTGCTGGTCGCCCCGCTTGATCACGAACCGGACGACGTCGCCGGCGTGTGCGGGCGCGTTCGTCGGATTGATCAGTTGCTGCACCTGCGTCCACTTGTCGACGGTGGTGCCGTTGATCGAGACGATCGTGTCGCCGGCCCTGAGGCCGGCGGCCTTCGCGCCCTGCGTCGTGTCCGCCAGCGTCATCGTCGCGTACTGGTGGCGGTAGTCGCCCGCGACGAAGAGCACCGTGAACATCAAGATGACGGCGATGACGAAGTGCACCGCAGGTCCGGCGCCGGCGACGAAGACCTTGGCGGCGGTGCCCTTGTTGCGGTAGGCGCGCGGCTCGTCCTCCGGCGCGACCTCCTCGAGGTTGGTCATGCCGATGATGCGGCAGTACCCGCCGAGCGGCACGGCCTTGATGCCGTATTCGGTCTCGCCCCGCTTGAGCGACCACAGACGCGGTCCGAAGCCAACGAAGAATTCGGTGACCTTCATGCCCGACCGCTTGGCGGCGAGGAAGTGGCCGAGCTCGTGGAGCATGATCATCACGAACAGCGCGGTGATCACCGCGACGACGGCGGCCTGGGTCGGGAACAAGACCGCGCCGATCACGAGCGCGATCGCCACCGAGGCGGTGATGCCGAGCGTGCGACGCGGATCGACCTCGACGTTCTCGAACGGATCGCTAACCCTCACGTGCCACTCCTCGCGTGGGCAAAGACGGTGGCCCGCTCGCGGGCGCGGCGATCGGCTTCCAGGACATCGTCAACCTCATCGGCGTTTCCGGCACCTTCGTTCAGGACTTCTTGCACGACGGCCGCGATGTCGATCCACGCGATCCGGCCGCCCAGGAACGCCTCCACCGCGATCTCGTTGGCGGCCGACAGGATCGCAGGCGCGGTGCCCCCCGCCCGCCCGGCGTCGTACGCGAGCGCGAGGCACGGGAACGTCGCGAGGTCGGGCACCTCGAAATCGAGGCTCCCGAGCGTCGCCCATTCGATGGCGCCGTAGGGAATCGGCAATCGGTTCGGCGCGCCGAGCGCCAGTGCGATCGGAAGCCGCATGTCGGGCATCGACAACTGCGCGATCGTCGCGCCGTCGCAGAACTCGACCATGCTGTGCACGACCGATTGCGGATGGACGACGACGTCGATGCGGTCGAAGCCGACGCCGAAGAGCTCGTGCGCCTCGATCACCTCGAGGCCCTTGTTCATCAGCGTCGAGCTGTCGACGGTGATCTTGGCGCCCATGCTCCAGGTCGGATGCGCGAGCGCGTCGGCGATCGTGACCTCGCGCAGCTGTTCGCGGGTGCGCCCCCTGAACGGCCCGCCGCTCGCGGTCAGCACGATGCGGTTGACCTCCGACGGCCGGCCCGATCGCAGGCACTGCCAGATCGCGCTGTGCTCGGAGTCGACCGGGATGATCTCGCCGCCACCGGCCGTACGCGCCTTGGCGACGACCGGTCCGGCCGCGATCAGGCTCTCCTTGTTCGCGAGGGCCAGCCGCTTCCCGGCGTTGAGCGCCGCGAGGGTTGCGGGCAGGCCGGCGAATCCCACCACCGCGTTGAGCACGACATCGGCCTCCGGCAGCGACGCCAACTCCGCGAGGGAATCGGGCTCGTCGGCGCAGGCCCGGACCATGTCGGAAGGCACGTCGAAATCGGCCGCCTGGTGGCGCAACACCTCGGAATCCCGCCCCGCGGCCAGCGCCACGACCCGGTACTCGTCCCGATGGTGCGCCAGGACGTCGAGAGCCTGGGTACCGATCGATCCGGTCGACCCCAGGATCGCCACGCCGCGCGTCATGCCACGAGGTTAGAGGCCGCAACCGGCCCGGCGGCTCCGGGCCGGGACCCCAACGTCAACTCAGCTTGAGCGCGATCGCGAGGTAGTACGCGATCGGGAGGCAGAAAAGCAGGCTGTCGAAGCGATCGAGCACCCCGCCGTGCCCGGGAAGAAGGGTGCCGAAGTCCTTCAGGCCGAGGTCGCGCTTGATCATCGACTCGCAGAGATCACCGAGGAACGCGCCCGCGGCGACGAGCAGGCCGAGAATCCATCCGCCGTAATGGAGGTTCCACGGGGTGATGTGCCCAACGATGATCCCGCCCGCCAGAAGCGACGCCGCCATCCCCGCGAGCGTTCCCTGCACGCTCTTGTGCGGAGAGATGCGCGGCGCGATCGGAGTGCGCCCGAACTGCGAACCGACGAAGTACCCGAGGACGTCGTAGGCGATCGTGCACACCGCGACACCGACGATGAGGCCGACGCCGTCCTCCTGCGCGAGCAACAGTCCTGCGAACCCACCGAGACCGCCGATGTACGCGAATCCGAGAACCGTCGTCGCGATGCCGAGCAGCGGTCGACCGGGCGTGACCTCCCACAGGAACCACAACATCGAGACGATGACGACGAGCCCGAAGTAGATCGGATACGCGCCGAGGCCGTAGTGACGCACCGCGATCGGCAACGTCGCGCTCGCGACCAGCGCGAGCAGCGTCGCGGAACGGAACCCCTTCGTGCGGAGCGCGTTGCTGAACTCGATCGACGCGATCCCGATGATCAGCGCGGCGAGCAACGCGGTCGTGAATGTGCCCTCGACGAAGCACACCAGCGCCAGGATCACGATGGTTGCCGCCGTCATGATCGCGGTCGGCAGGTCGCGGGAGGGCGACGCGCCACCGTTCGTCGGATCGGGCTCGGTGACCGTGCCGCGGCGAGCCGGCACCGGACCGCGCCTCACCGTCCGCCCGGAAGGTGGGGCGCCGGGTGGCGCGGCGACGGGCGGCGCGGCGACGGGCGGGACCGCGGGAACCG
>JAODBI010000073.1 GCA_025463875.1 Actinomycetes bacterium | reverse complement strand
GAACTCCCCTGCACTACGGAATGGCGTCCGGCATCAGCCTCATCGACGCCGCCGCTCGTGCGACGCTCGACGCGCTGAATCGCCAGCTCAGTCGCATCGGCTGACGGCAGACACGTATTCACGGCTTCACGGCCCGGATCGGCTCGGCGCGCGCCCGCTACCATCGGATGCCCTTGCCCTCGTAGCTCAGGGGATAGAGCATCGCCCTCCGGAGGCGTGTGCGCAGGTTCGAATCCTGCCGAGGGCGCCCAAGGATTCGTGCGAATCAGCTGTTGATCTCAGCTCTTGATCTGTGGGGCGAGGTATTGGGCTTCGCCGACCTGGCGGACCAACTCCAGCTGGGTCGCGACCCAGTCGGCGTGCTCCTCTTCACCTTCGAGGATGCGGTCGAGCAGCTCACGGGTTCCGTGGTCGCCCTTGGCGATGCACGTTGCGATCCCGCCGTTGAGTCGATCGATCGCGCTCTGTCGCGATGGCTTGCAGGATCTTTGCGTCCGAGACGGCGCGACAATGACATACCCACATGATCAGCCCACGTCCTTCTCGGCGCGCTTCCACTGGTAGCGACACGGCAGCGACTTCATCAACGCAAGCGCAACCGACGTGGTGACTTCGCGTTCGATCGGAAAACGGTGGCCGACTCCGACGACGAAGAAGCGCGGACGATCCTCCTCGACCATCTTCAGGCACTCGACCCGTCGCATACCGGCGGTGGCCGAGGCGACTGAGTGCACCTTCCTCGACGCCGTTGACTTCGACGCCGCCGATTTCGATGCTGGACGCATCTACGCGCTCCTCGGGGTCCGGGTCGCACCCGGCCCGGAGAGTAAGGGAAGCCTCACCTTAACCCCCTTGGGTCCTCCTGCCAACCCCCGGAGCTGTTCGCTCGGGCCCGTTCTTCCACCCGGCCCTACCAGACAAAGGAGCAAGCCATGGCTGACATCACCGACCACGCGAAAGCACAGCTCGACACCGCGAACGGGACCGGCCGCACCCCGATCGTCTTCGTGCACGGCCTCTGGCTCCTGCCGAGCAGCTGGGACAAGTGGCGCACCGTGTTCGAAGACGCCGGCTACGCCACCGTCGCACCGGGCTGGCCCGACGACCCCAACACCGTCGAGGAAGCCCGGGCACATCCCGAGGTCCTCGCCAAGAAGACGGTCGGCCAGATCGCCGACCACTTCCAAGACGTCATCGGGATGCTGGCCAAACGCCCGGCGCTGATCGGGCACTCCTTCGGCGGCCTCCTCGCGCAGATCCTGGCGGGCCGCGGCGTCTCGGACGCGACGGTGGCGCTCGACCCGGCGCCGTTCCGCGGTGTGCTGCCACTGCCGGTGTCGGCGTTGCGGTCGGCGAGCCCGGTCCTCGGCAATCCCGCGAACCACCACCGTGCCGTACCTCTTACCTACGAGCAGTTCCGGTACGCGTTCGCCAACGCCGTCAGCGAGGACGAGGCCCACGAGCTGTACAACACCTACGCGGTTCCGGGAACGGGCACGGTGCTCTTCCAGGCGGCGACCGCGAACCTGAACCCGTGGACGGAAGCGAAGGTGAAGTCGAAGAACCCGAACCGCGGGCCGTTGCTGATCATGGACGGCGAGCTCGATCACACGGTGCCGTGGGCCATCGCCAACGCGTCCTTCAAGAAGCAGAAGCGGAACAAGGGCGTGACCGAGATCGTGAGGGTTCCCGGCCGGGGTCACTCGTTGACGATCGATCACGGTTGGCGCGAGGTCGCCGGCAGCGCGCTCGCCTTCGTGCGACGGTTCGTCCAGCCCTGACGGGCCTGGCCTCAGGTACGGGCCGGAGCGACAATGGGAGGGTGCTCTCCGGAAGTCGACCTCCCGAGGAACGGGCGAAGATCGGAAGAGCGGCACGCGCTTCCGCGCCGCGTTCGTGCCACGGCGACTGGTCTCCCGACGCACAGCGCCGCGACGCGACCGGGCTCATCGAGGCCCAGAACTCCAAGCGCTTGCAGTGGTTGGTACCGGAGCGCAGGAGTCGCATGTCGCCGTCGCCCTTCGCATTCTTCCGCGGCGCGGCCGCCGTTATGGCCGCCGACCTCGCCCCGGGACCGCGTTCGGGTCTCACCGTCCAACTGTGCGGCGACGCGCACCTCTCCAACTTCGGCACCTATGCCTCTCCGGAGCGGCAGTTGGTCTTCGATGTCAACGACTTCGACGAGACGATCGCGGGTCCGTTCGAGTGGGACCTCAAGCGATTGGTGGCGAGTCTTCGGATCGAGGCGGAGCAGAAGGAGTTCGACGACGCCGCGTGCGAGATGATCGCCCGCCGAACCGCCGAGGAGTACCGCACCTCGATCGGCCGGCTCGCAGAGATGCGAACCCTCGATGTCTGGTACTCGTACCTCACCCCGGAGAACCTGCGCCGGCTCGAGGAGATCGCAAACGACAAACGCGCGCAGCTGCAGATCGAGCGCTACGCCGACAAGGCTCGATCGCGCGACAACCTGCAGGCGCTCTCCAAGCTCGCGGAGAAGGTCGACGGCCGCTACCGCATACGCAGCGAGCCCCCGCTCCTCGTGCCGATGCGCGACGTGGGCGCGCAGAACCGACCCGACGAGCTCACAGCGATGGCCTGGGACGACTTCGGATCGTTCAAGGCAAGTCTTGGCGACGATCACCGGCACCTTCTCGAACGCTTCGAACCGGTCGATCTGGCCATCAAGGTCGTGGGCGTCGGGAGTGTCGGGACGCGCTGCTTCGTCGTCTTGCTGCAAGGTCGCGACGCCGAAGATCCACTCTTCTTGCAGGTGAAGGAAGCCAATCGTTCGGTGCTCGAGCAGCACGTGGAGCCGAGCCCGTACGACAACCAGGGACAGCGGGTCGTCGAGGGTCAACGGCTGATGCAAGCGACCAGCGACATCTTCTTGGGCTGGAGTCGCGATACCGAAGCTCCCGATTTCTATTGGCGCCAACTCCGCGACTGGAAGGGCTCGAGCCACGTCGTGTTGGACGATCCGCTCGACCTCGAACGGTACGGGCGGCTGTGCGCCGCAACGCTCGCCCGTGCGCACGCCCGTTCGGGCGACGCGATCGCGATCGCCGCGTATCTCGGGAGGAGCGACCGGTTCGATCGGGCGCTCGCGGAATTCGCGGCGAAGTACGCGGTCCAGAACCTCGCCGACTTCCGTGGCTTCACCGCTGCCATGAAGGCCGTCGCCGCGCCCGGTTGACGCACGGTCGGGTCGTCAGCCCGACGGGCCGAAGCGCTCGACGCGCACCTGCTGAGCCGGCACGCCGAGATCGACGAGCATGTGGCTCGCGGCGTCGGCAAACCCCGAGGATCCGCATACGTAGGCGCGGGTGCCGGCCGCGATCGGTTGCGGAATGTCTTCGGGTGCGAGCCGGGCGGGCGGGCGCGCGAACCCGGCGGGCGGCGCGCGCGTGTAGACGATCGTCGACTGAGGTCCGACGATCTCGTCGGAGTAGTAGAGGTCGTCGGGGGTACGGACCGACACGACGAGACGCACGAGATCGGCCTTGCCGGTGAGACGCGCGTACCGCAGCATCGCCATGAGCGGTACGACACCCGATCCGCCGCCGACCAACAACGCGGGCACGTCGCCCTCCCACACGAACCAGCCGCCGATCGGCCCACGCACCTCGAGCTCGTCACCGATCGCCACCTCGTCGTGCAGGAAGGTGGACACCTCGCCGCCTTCGAGTCGCTCGACCGTGAGCTCGAGCTCGCGCGGGTCGGCGGGCGGGGACGCGATCGAGTACGACCGGGACGCGGTGTACCCGTCGGGAGCCGTCAGGCGGACCACGCAGTGCTGACCGGCGAGATGCGGAACGGGCTCGGGGAGCGCGAGGCGGAACGACTTGGCGCGCGGGGTCTCGTCTTTGATCGCGACGACCTTCGCGCTCTTCCACGGCGACGCGTGCGGTACCGGATCGGCCACCAACCCAGTCATCAGTCACCCTGGTAGCGCTGCTCGAGCCACGGGTCGCCGCGGTCGTGGTACCCGTTGCGCTCCCAGAAGCCGGGTTCGTCGTGATCGAGCAGCTGGAGGCCCGACACCCATTTCGCGCTCTTCCAGAAATACAGATGCGGGACGAGCAACCGGGCCGGGCCGCCATGCTCGACCGGGAGCGGTTTGCCCTCGTAGTCCCAGACGACCCACGCCTTGCCGCCGGTGACATCGGCCAGTGGGAGATTGGTCGTGTAACCGGTCGACGAGCGCGCCAGCACGAAACTCGCGGTCGGCTGCACGCCGGCCGCTTCGAGCAGAGTGTCGACCGAGACCCCGCTGAAGTTGACGCCGAGCTTCGACCATGTCGTCACGCAGTGGATGTCGCCCGCGTACGTCGACGCCGGCAACGCATGGATCTCGTCCCACGACCAGGTGGTGGGTTTCGCGACCAGGCCGTCGACGGTGAACGACCACGTCGCGGTGTCGACGCGCGGCGTCACCTCGGCGGTGAGCACCGGCCACCGGTCGCCCGTGTCGTACTGGCCCGGAGGGAGCCGAGGATCGCGTTCGGCCCGACCGCGACCAGCGAAGCCCCGTGTGAACCTTCCCATACCGGCCTCCCCTGCTCTAGGTGTGGGTCGAGAGATACTCGTTGACCTGGCGGACCGCGCTCGAGCCTTCGCCGACCGCAGACGCGACGCGCTTCATCGATCCGCTGCGCACGTCGCCGACCGCGAAGACACCCGGCACCGAGGTCTCGAACGGGAGTGGTTCGCGCCCGCCGAACTCCGGGCCGTGTGCGATGTCGTCGGGCAGCGACCGGTCGGTGACGACGAATCCGGACCGATCGAGCAGGACGCAGCCGTTCAACCACGCGGTCGCCGGCACGGCGCCGATGAAAGAGAAGAGCCCCTGACACGCCATCGTCCGGCGTTCGCCGCTCTCGTTGTTCTCGACGATCACCTCTTCGAGATGCGACTCGCCCGCAAGACCGCGAACCTCCGTTCGATACAGCACTTCGATGCGTTCGTGCGCCTCGACTCTGTCGATGAGATACCGCGACATCGTCTCGGTGAGCGCGGAGCGACGGACGACCAGCGACACCGGACTGCCTTGCTGCGCCATGTAGACCGCGGCCTGACCCGCCGAGTTGCCGCCGCCGACGATGATCGTGTTGTTGCCGCGACACACGCGCGCCTCGAGCTCGGTCGCGGCGTAGTAGACGCCGGATCCTTCGAACCGCTCCAGGTTGTCGACGTCGAGCCGCCGATAATGCGCGCCGGTTGCGATGATCACCGCTTTCGTCGGTACCTCGCTCTGATCGGCGAGCACCACGACGTGGAAGCCCTCCTCGAGGCGGAGACCCGCGACCTCGCAGGGCGCGTTGAGCTTCGCACCGAGCCGCATGGCCTGGATCGCCGCGCGCGTGACGAGGTCGTCGCCCGAGACGCCGTCGGGAAAACCGACGTAGTTCTCGATGCGCGAGCTCGCTCCGGCCTGACCACCGGGACCGACCGCGTCGAGCGAGAGCGTCTCGAGGCCTTCCGACGCGCCGTACACCGACGCGGACAGCCCGGCGGGACCGGTGCCGACGACGACGAGGTCACTGGTGTAACCGGGCAGCGGTTGGTACGTGAGACCGAGGTTCGCGGCAAACTCCCCGGGCGTCGCATTTCGCAGAGTGGCCGTGGGCGTGAACACGACGGGTACGTCACGCGGCCGCACCCCGACGCTCGCCAGGAATACGGGAGCGTCGTCGATGTCCTCGAGGTCGATCCAGGTGTGCGGGAGCCGCGCGCGATTCGCGAAGGCGACCAACGCCATCGTTTCGGGTGAGAAGCGCGAACCGATGATGCGGATCGCGCCCGCGCCCCCACTGGCCCGGAGGATCTTCCGCCGCTCGACCAGGGCGCGAAAGACCAGCCCGGAGAAGTCGGGGTCGGTGCTCATCAACCGGCGGAACTCCGCGAGCGGAACCTTCAACACGCGGCCCGGCTGCGAAACGCGAGCGGTCAGGTACGCACGCTGACCGGTGACCAGATTCAGCTCCCCGAGGAAGTTGCGCGCCGTGTGGGTCGCGACGACCTGATCGCCGGTTTCGTCCTCGCGGACGATCTCGGCCGCTCCCTCGAGCACCACGAAGAAATCGGGAGTCGGATCGCCGGCGCGGTACAGGAACTGGTGCGCGACAACGGGGCGAACCTCGCCGACCGTTTCGAGCTCGGCGATCGTTCGGTCATCGAGCTTCGGCCACGCCGGGGATTGGTCGTTCTCGCTCATCGCGATGCTCACCATAGGGGTCGTCGATTCCTTTCCGGCGAGACGGGTAGCAGGCTTGGGTCGGTGTGTACTCATCCTCTCCGGAGAGGACGCCGCTCGAATCCCGCGGCCCTCGTAGTAGTGCGGGGTGCGATTCCGAACACCGTACGAATCAGCTCGACCAACCAGCTCGACAATAGGGAGCGTCGTGAACTCGGAACTCTGGCCCGATCTGACACTGGCGCCGTGGGAGGACACTCGCGACACCGTCCACATGTGGACCCAGATCGTCGGAAAGGTTCGCTTGGCGCTGGAACCGCGCCTGAACCATTGGTGGGGAATCACGCTGTACGTCTCGGTGCGCGGACTCACAACCGGGTTGATCCACGCGGGCGAGGTCGGCATCGAGATCGAGTTCGACTTCATCGAACATGTCCTCCGCTTGCGCACGACTGACGGCCGACTTCGGAGGGTCGCATTGGAGCCACGGTCCGTTGCCTCGTTCTACGAGGCGACGATGACAGCACTGGAGGAGCTCGGCGTCCGGGTGCGGATCCTGGCGCGGCCCGTCGAGATCCCCGAGGCGATCCCGTTCGCCGAGGACGTCCGCCACTCCTCGTACGACTCCGAGGCGATGCATCGCTACTGGCTCGCCCTGCTGCGGATCGATCGAGTCATGCGCGCCTTCCGCGCCCGGTTCGTCGGCAAGGCCAGCCCGGTGCATTTCTTCTGGGGCGGGTTCGACCTCGCCACGACCCGCTTCTCAGGCCGTCCGGCGCCGCCGCACCCGGGCGGCGTCCCGAATTGCGCCGACTGGGTCATGCAGGAGGCGTACAGCCACGAGGTGAGCAGTTGCGGGTTCTGGCCGGCCGGGAGCGAGGAAGGATCGTTCTACTCCTACGCCTACCCCGAACCCGAGGGCTTCCGGAGCTGGCCGGTCGTTCCCGACTCCGGCCGCTACGACGCGGATCTCGGCGAGTTCGTGCTGCCGTATCGAACCGTTCGCACCGCCTCCGACCCCGACGCGGTGCTCCTCGCGTTCTTACAGAGCACGTACGAAGCCGCGGCCGAGCGCGCGGGGTGGGACCGCGCTGCACTCGAACGTCACTGATCGCTACCGCTGCGCCGGTTCCCACTTGAAACGCGCGGCGGCGACCGCAATCGCGAAGACGGCCCACGCCAACAGCACCGCCACATGGACGAGCGAGATACCGCTTCCGGAGATGGACGGATCGAACACCGCGGTCAGCTGCTTGACGAGGTGGCGCACGGGGAACACGGCCGCGATCCGGCCGACGAACGAGGTGCTCGAGATCGTGCCGAACGTGCCGGAGATGAACAACAGCGGGAAGAGGACGAAGTTCACGATCGCGGGCGCGGAGTCCTCGTTGGGGATGAACGTCGCGACGGCGGCCCCGCACGCGGTGAAGCAGATAGCTCCGAGCGCGACCGTCACGAGCAGACCCAGGTAGCGATGCGGCAACGTGATGCCGTACGCGGTGAGACCCAACGCGATCGTCAACGCAGTGAGAATCGCCGACACGATCACGGCGTTGCCGACGATTCCCGCGAGGTACGCCGTCGGTGACAGTGGCGTGCCGCGCACGCGCTTGAGCACGCCCCGCTCGCGGCGGATCGAGATGGAGAACGCGAGGTTCGAGTAACACGCCGAGATGACTCCGAACGCGACGATCGCGGGCACGTAGTACTGCGCGTACCTCGCGGTGCCGTGCGCGAGTCGAACGCGGTCGTTTCCGTAGATCGCACCGAAGATCACGAGAAACATCAACGGGAACGCGAACGTGAAGCCGGCCGACGCCGGGTTACGCCAAAAGAGCTTCCGCTCCCAGCGAATCTGGCGATACGTGGCCGCGACGACGGCTGTCATGCGTCGTTTGTCCGGTCGTCGCCCGTCAGCTCCAGATAGACGTCCTCGAGAGAGGGCCGCTCGACCGTGAGCCCGACGAGCTCCTCGTTACGACCGAGCACCCAGGCCGTGAGCTCGTGCAGGACGGGAGTCGGTGTCGATGTGCGTACGACCGCGACGCGTCCGCCCTCCTCACTTGCCGCGACGGGGAGATCCGACACGCGCGCCGACGCCGGGAGCACGAAGCGGATCACCACGTCCGCCGTGGCCCGACCGCCGATGGATTCCGGAGTCCCCTCCGCGACCTTCTCTCCGGCCGCGATCACCACGACGCGATCGGCGAGCGCCTGCGCCTCCTCCATGTAGTGCGTCGTGAGGAGCACCGTCTTTCCCAGCACGCACATGCGCCGGACGAGGTCCCACGCGTGACGGCGCGCCGAGGGATCGAAGCCGGTCGTCGGCTCGTCGAGAAACAGCAGTTGCGGATCTCCGATGAGGCCGAGCCCGAGATCGAGCCGGCGTTGCTGCCCACCGGAAAGGGTGCGCACGCGACTCTCGGCCTTCTCGGTCAGGCCGACCAACTCGACGACCTCGTCGACTGCGCGCGGGGCGGGGTAGTAGCCGCCGTACATGGTGAGCATCTCGCGCACGGTCAGGAACGGATCGAAACCACCGCCTTGCAACACGATCCCGATCCGGGCGCGGTATTCGGCGCCGCCGTGCGCGGGATCGAAGCCCAGGACCTTCACGTCACCGCCGTCGCGGTCGCGGTAGCCCTCGAGGATCTCCACGGTCGTCGTCTTGCCCGCGCCGTTCGGACCGAGCACCGCGACGACTTCGCCCTCTTCGACCACGAAGCTCAGGTCGCGCACGGCCTCGACGCCCGCGTACGACTTTCGAAGTCCGCCCACCTCGATGGCCAGCACGCCTCATCCTCGCACGCACGCTCGCGTGGGGATACCGGCGCCGCTACACGCGCGCGCCGGGTAGGGATTGGCGATCGGAGTGCGTCAGGCGGGCGCGGCCGTTGCGGCGGGAGCGCGCCGACTCGCGAGCCGTCGTCCGATCCGCTCGATGCGCGCGATGTGCCCGACGATCCGCTCCCGGGCCAGCTCGGCTTCGGGGTCCAGGCCCTCGATCCTCTCGATGCCCCAGTGGCGGAGCACAACGGGAACGAGTACCTGATCGTGGTGCAACACGAGGTCGTAGATGCCGGCCGCGGCGATCGCGGTGGCGTGCGTGTTGAAGTCGGGAATCCCGACACCCGGCATCTCGAACGTCCGCACCTGGCGCTCGATCGCGCACACGGTGCCCGACGGGTCGAGCTCCAGGGCCGCCGACACGAGGTCACGATAGAAGAGGTAGTGGAGGTTCTCGTCGGCCGCGACGCGCGCCATCACGCGGTACCCGGCATCGTCTTCCAGCAGGTTGCCGGTGTTGCGGTGCGAGATACGCGTCGCCAGCTCCTGCAACGCGACATAGGCCAGCGTGTCGACTGCAGTGTCGGGCTGCGGAACCTGCGCCCCGCAGACCTGGTGCATGCGCGCGCGTTCGAGCGCGTCGAGGTCGATTGCGTGCGTGACCGTGATGTAGTCGCGGATCACGATGCCGTGGCGCATCTCCTCGGCGGTCCAACGCCTCGCCCACTCCCGCCAGATCTCGTTCGCGAACATCCGGTTGATGGTCTCGAAGTAGTACGGGAGGTTGTCCTCGGTGAGGAGATTGACCAGGAGCGCGCTGCGCACGCCGCACGGGAGCGTCGCCTTCTCCTCGTTCCACGCGTCGCGAGGACACGTCACCGCCGCCCGCTCCCACGGCACGAGCTCGTGGGGCATCCAGGATTTCGTCGTCGCCAGATGGCGCTCGAACAG
>JAODBI010000009.1 GCA_025463875.1 Actinomycetes bacterium | reverse complement strand
CGATCCTCGTCTTAACGACCTGGTTGGCGAAATCTCCGTCCGCAGCGACCGCTTTCGCCAACTCTGGGCGCGGCACGACGTTCGGCCCAAACGGAGCGGCACCGAGAGGATTCACCACCCCCTGGTTGGACCGCTGGACCTGAGCCACGAGAAGCTGCCGATCCCCGACACAGACCGCCAAACGCTGGCCGTCTTCCACGCCGCGTCCGGCAGCGTCAGCGCCCAGGCGCTCACGCTGCTCGCCGCCACCGCGGCCGAAGCGCGCGAGCCGATTCGCACCTTCGGGGTGTCCGAGCCCCGACAACACCCGCAAGCGGTCGAGCGAAATCTCGAGGAAATCGGTTCCGACGCTCGCAGGCTCACGCGCTCCTGAGCGTTGATGCCTTCCGTTTCAACGAGAACATCACGCCAGCCACATCGAACCGAGCCGCATCGAACCGAAGCCGACGCCCTCGACTCCGCGCCGTGATCGTAGAACGATCGTAAACGCAAGTCGTTTTGTAACATCACGCGAATCTGGTCCGAGACTTCTGGTCTGCCGTCCCCGTACGCACTCCGAAGACACAGCTCCGAATCACGCGTCGCGCCAGGCTCCTGACTCAGTCCCCATCAGTCCGGCGACCGCACCCGCGATGCGGTCACCGCCGCTACGACCGTGGTGGTCGCCCGGCCATCGTCGTGAGCCTACATCCGCTTCGCTTCGATGATGCTGCGAAGAAACGTTCGCGTGCGTTCGCTGTGCGGGTCGCGGAACATCTGATCGGGTGGGCCTGCTTCTTCGATCTGGCCCGCGTAGAGAAACACCACTTTGCTCGCGACGTCGCGCGCGAATCCCATCTCATGCGTTGCGATGAGCATCGTCATGCCCTCGCGCGCGAGCTCTCCCACAAGGGTGAGCACCTCCGCGACGAGCTCCGGGTCGAGGGCGCTGGTGATCTCGTCGAGCAGCATCAGGCGCGGCTGCATCGCGAGCGCGCGGACGATCGCGACCCGTTGCTGTTGGCCGCCGGAAAGCCGATCGGGGTAGTCGTCGCGCTTCTCCCACATGCCGATCCGATCGAGCAGCGCGTGCGCGCGATCGACAGCATCGGACTGGTGCAGCTTGAGCACCTTGGTGGGCGCGAGGGTGACGTTGTCAAGCACGCTCATGTGCGGGAACAGGTTGAAGCTCTGGAACACGATCCCGACGTCTTGGCGAAGCGCGTTGAGGTCGACGCCGCGTCCAGACACCCGCTCCCCGTCGAGGCGAATCTCGCCTTGTTGGATCATCTCCAACGCGTTGACGCAACGGAGCAGCGTTGACTTGCCGCAGCCCGACGGCCCGATGAGACACACCACCTGGTGCTCCTCGACGCCGAGGCTCACGCCGCGCAGCACTTCGTTGTCGCCGAAATACTTGTGCACGTCGATGAGCTCGAGGAATGTGCTCACCCGGCCTGCGTCCTCGCCTTGTCCCGCTTGATGAGGTAGTCGACGAGCCGCGTGAACGGGATGGTGACGATGAGGAAGAACGCCGCGGCGCCCGTGACCGGCGAGAGATTGAAGGTTTGGCTCTTCAGGATCGACGAGATGTTGAGGATCTCCGCGAGACCAACGAGTCCTACGAGGGCGGTGTCTTTCTGTAGTGCGACGAAGTCGTTGAGTAAGGGCGGCAATATTCGGCGTACGGCCTGCGGGATCACGACGTGGCGAAGCGTCTGCCACTGGGAGAGTCCGAGTGAACGGGCGGCGGCGGATTGGCTCCAGTGCACACCCTCGAGGCCCGACCGATAGACCTCGGCGACGTAGGCGCCGTACACGAGCACGAGTGAGAGTGTTCCCAGCCAGAAGAGCTGTGTGTTCGGGGACATGTGTGACGCGAAGGGCTCAACTCCCGCGAGCGGAAACCCGAACACGATCAGATAGATCACGATGATCGTGGGAATACCGCGGAACACGTCGGCGTACACGATCGCGATCACGCGAATCGGACCGAACGCGCGTCCGGGAAGTTGACGAATCACTGCGACGAACAGCGCCCACACGAGTACGAGAACTTCGGCGACGAGAAACAGCTTGACGTTCCACACGAACCCGTGAAAGAGCGCAACCCGAAAGCGCCAGATCAAATCCCAATTGAAGAGCACCGAACGGACGCGCGCGTGGTGTCCGGCGAGGAAGAACGTGCCATTGGCGACGATCGCCGCGACCAAGCCGAGGCCGACGACCCACAGGACGTCGTCTCGCGAGTCCTCGGCCGCGGCGCGGGCATCGAGGATCCGACGTTCGAAGGCAAGGTGGCGCGCCTGCCGGCTGCGAACGATCGCGCGGGCACCGTACGCGGGAACGATCAAGACCAGGAGACCGAGCGCGATCTCGATACCGAGCGCGATTTGCGGTCCAGGTGCACCAATCTCCAACGAGTTCTGAAACGTCCTGAGTCCCGCCCAGGTGAACACGGTGAGGATCACGGCACCCACTTCGGCGATCAACGCACGAGTGAGGCCGGAATTGAAGCGCGACACCTTCCGGCGTTGGCCGCCGGGCGGTGTGACCGAACTCGAGACGACCGCGCTCACCTGCCGCTAGCTGGTGGGCACTTGAATCACCGGAATCGTGCCCGGATCCGCGGTGAGGTCCTTGGTAGTGAGCGCCTTCAGCTGACCCGAAGTGTTCATCGCGTTGAACACGGCGTCCACAGGTGCGACATTGGTGGAGCCTTTCGGCAGGATCGCTCCGTAATGGTCGGGGCCACCGGGTTGGTTGAACTGCGCGACCACGTGGAACTTGCCCTTCGACCGTGCCGCCTCGCCGAGGTTGATCGCGGTGTCGATGAGGACCGCGTCCACCTGACCGGCCTCGAGTGCGGTGTAGGCGTCGGTGAGGTTGACGTACGAATGCGGATTGGTCACGCCGATGTTCTTCAACAGGTCAACCGCGGTCGTGGCCGTTTGCACGCCCCAGTTGAGCTTCTTGGCCTCCGCGAGCGTGCCGATGCTCTTGTCCGCCTTCATGAGGATCCCTTGCTGCGACTCGAAGTACGACGTCGAGAACGAGACGACCTTGGCGCGCGCGGGTGTGATCGAGACCTGCGACAGCGCGAGGTCGTAGTTCTGGACCGTGCCCGCGACGATCGCGTCGAAACTGACGTTGCGCACATTGAACTTCGACAGCCCGAACATGGATTGCATGCACTTGGCGATGTCGTACTCGTAACCCGCCGTGACCTTGGTCGGATCGGTGTCGCTGCCCTCCCAGAAGCCGGGTCCGGGGAGGCTGGTGACGACCGAGAGCGTGCCAGCCTTCACCGGCTTGAAGTTGGCCGCGGCCACGGGCTTTGGCGTGCTGCCGCACTGGGCCGCCAACGTCGCCGGAGCGCTGGTGGGCGTCGCGTTGGAACTCGCAGGCTTGCTGCTACTGCTGCATGCGGAGAGGCCGGCGACGATCGTGATCGCCATGCCGATAGCTGCGAACCTGCGCATTGGACGCTTCCTTCTCTGGTGAGTCGCGTCACGTTACGTCGGCAAACCTGCCAGCCAGAGGATGGGACGACCGGCACGTCGGTGGCATGACCGGGTCGGACCGCGTTCTGGAACACGCCCTCAGCTCGCCAGCAATGCTGACCGCCTCTGGAGACTCCGTGCCACTGCGCTCGAGACGCCCACCGAGCCGGACCCAAGTCGATCGTACGTGTTGACCTGCTCAGGCTGTCCCATAACGCGCGTCCCATAACGAGGCCGCCGGGGCGTCTCATATCGCCGGCACTGGGCCTCGCCGACCGTGGGGTTGATCTCTGCGATCTTGTGTCGCTCGGCAGCGCAAATCGTTTGTAGCATCACACTCTCGGGCGGCCAGATCCGTTGACCCATTGACCCGAGCTCTGCGAGCATCCTCCCGTGCCTGCTTTGTTGTCCCCGGCGCTCGCGGAGGCTCACGATTCGAACTACGCCGACTTCTCGACCGGTTACGCGCGACGAGCCGGCTCGGACCTTCGACGCGGTACATCGTTCGACCGGGCCATCATCGACTTACCCGCACCGCCCTACAACGGCGTCTTCCGCTCCAACCTGCCCCAAGCCGACATTGCTGCGGTCGCCGCGGAAACACTCACGCTCGCCCGAGCCCGTCGGGTCCCCGTCGCATGGCGCGTGACACC
>JAODBI010000397.1 GCA_025463875.1 Actinomycetes bacterium | reverse complement strand
GTCGTCATCGTCGAGGCGGTGCGGGCACCGCTCGGAAAGCGCAACGGTGGCCTTGCGACGATGCACCCGGCCGATCTGCACGGACTGGTGCAGCGAGCCGCGATCGAGCGGGCCGGCATCGACCCGTTGGAGGTCGGACAGGTCATCGGCGGCTGCGTCAGCCAGGTCGGCGAGCAGACGTTCAACATCGCCCGCACTGCGTGGTTGAGCGCGGGCCTCCCGCTGCAAGTGGCAGGCACGACGATCGACAGTCAATGCGGGTCGTCGCAGCAGGCGACGAACCTCGCGACCGCGATGGTCGGGTCCGGCGTGGTCGACGTCGCGCTCGCGTGCGGCATCGAGTCCATGAGCCGGGTTCCGCTCGGCGCAGCGGTGCGCAACGACTTCGGCCGCCCGAATCCACCGTCGTATCAGGCGCACTACGAGCTCACCAGCCAGTTCGAGGGCGCCGAGCGCATCGCCGACAAGTGGGGCGTGACGCGCGCCGACTGCGACGAGTTCGGTCTCATGTCGCAACAACGCGCACAACAGGCGTGGGCCGAGGGCCGTTTCGAGCGTGAGGTGCTGCCCGTCGACGCGCCCGACGTCGACGCCGACGGCAAGCCCACCGGAACGACCCATCACGTCGCACGCGACGAAGGTCTGCGCGAGACATCACTCGAAGCGCTCGCGAAGCTGAAGCCGGTCGGACGCGAGAACGGCGTGCACACCGCCGGTTCGTCGTCGCAGATCACCGACGGGGCGGCCGCCGTGCTCGTCACGACGCTGGCGAAAGCGCGTGCACTCGGACTGCGGCCGCGCGCACGTATCGTCGACCAGTGCCTCGTCGGCGTGGATCCGGTGCTCATGCTCACCGGTCCCATCGACGCCACTCGCCGGATGATGGAGCGCACCGGCCTCACGATGGACGACTTCGACGAGATCGAGATCAACGAGGCCTTCGCATCGGTAGTCCTCGCGTGGGAACGCGAGGTGAAGCCCGACATGGCCAGGGTGAATCCCAACGGCGGCGCGATCGCGCTCGGGCACCCGGTGGGTGCGACCGGCGCGCGCCTGATCACGACTGCGCTGCACGAGCTCGAACGGACCGACGGCCAGTTCGCACTCGTCACGATGTGCTGCGGGGGCGGGCTCGGCACCGGCACGGTGCTCGAGCGCATTTGACGGTGGCGCGCGGCGAGCGGCTCGAGCTCGATCCGGGCGAGGAGATACTGGCGGTCGCGCGTGGGAGCTTCCGCGGCGCGGCGGCAACGAGCACGCGCGCGACCTTCGCGCTGGGTTCGGGACGCATGCGGATGCGCGCCTTCGACGTGTGGCACGACGCGGCAATCGCGTCCGGCTTCCCGCACGTCCCGCCCGACATGTACCTCGCCGTCACACCCCGGCGCGTCCTGTTCGGCAAGCCGACGTTCTGGGGTCGGGAGCCGGCCCGCTATTCGAGCGCCGTCGACCTCGGGTCGATCGCCGAGATCGCGACCGCGCGGCACGGTCTGGTGACCGGAGTCGCGTTCGGGTTCACTCACGGCGCCATCGTCGAGATCGAAGCCATCCGCGGCCGCCGCCTGCGTCACCTCGTCGACGTGGTCGCCGAGCTCATCGCCCGCAACTAACCCTGCCCACTGTTGGCAGGGTTTCGGGCGCCACGCGCCAGTTTTCCTGACAACTGTTGGCAGTGAAAGCGGAGGGTTGTAGGGCTTCGCGTAACCTGCACCATCGTGAGCCTCGCCGAACGCCTCGGGTATCCCGCCGAAGCGAAGCTGCTCATCGTCAACTGCGACGACCTCGGATCCACCCGCTCCGCGAACGTCGCGGTCTACGAGGCGCTGCGCGACGGCCTCGCCACGAGCGCGACGCTGATGGTGCCGTGCCCCTGGGCGCGCGATGCGGCCGCCATGTACCGGGGCGAGGACGTCGGGGTGCACCTGACGCTCAACTCCGAGTGGGAGACCTATCGCTGGGGCCCCATCACCCACTCCCCCAGCCTGCTCGACGGCGACGGCGGCTTCCCCCGAACGGTCGAGGACGTCTGGGACCACGCCGACCTCGACGAAGTGCGCAAGGAGTGCCGCGCGCAACTCGAGCGCGCCATCTACTGGGGCTTCGACGCGTCCCACATCGACTCCCACATGGGCACGATGCAACTGCGCCCGGAGTTCTTCGACATCTACCTCGAGATGGCCGTCGACTTCCAGCTCCCCCTGCGCATGGCCGGCGCGAGCGCGGAACGCCTTGTCGGTTTCCCTTACCGCCGACTCGCGGAGGAGGAAGGTGTCGTGTTCCCGGATCACTTCGTCTACACGAGCGTGGGTTCGCGCCGCACCATCGAGAAGGCGTTGTTCGATCTCCGGCCCGGTGTCACCGAGGTCTATCTCCATCCGGGCATCGACACCGACGAGCTGCGCGCCTCGCATCCCGACTGGTCGAACCGCGTCGAGGACCACGCGTACCTCACAGGCGATCCGTCGTTCCGCGACCTGATCGAGCGCGCCGAGGTGATCCTGATCGGCTACCGCGAGCTGCGGGAGTTGCAGCGCCGCGAGATGCAGTCCGCCGGAGCCCCCGACCGATCGTGAGCATGACGCCCGACGCGCTCGCGACGTTGTGCGCTGCGGCCATGCCGGAAGAACACCTGACGGTCGACGAGCTCACATACCTCTGCTTCGGCCCCGGAGACGAGGTGATCGGCGTCGGGCGCGGTGCGGCCGTTCTGCAGATTCAGCAGTTCGGGAAGCACGTGGCGGCGTGGCTCTCGCTCGTCGCGGTCGAACCGTCCGCGCAGAGGGGCGGTCTCTGCAATCATCTCGTGCACG
>JAODBI010000372.1 GCA_025463875.1 Actinomycetes bacterium | reverse complement strand
ACCTCGCGATCATCGGCAAGCCCAAGGCACGAGGTCGCCAGGCTCGCCCCAAGCCCGACTTCGAGGCGGCGACCAAGGGCATATCCGACCCGCTCGCGAAGCTCGCGGCGATCAAAGCCGAGCGCGAGCGCGTGGCCAACATCGTCGTCGGCGACTCCGCCGAAGAGGGATTCGTCAAATACGGCAAAGTGTGGGCGAAGATCCACGACTACGGCCGCGAAGACTTCGCCGCGCTCGGAGTCTCCCGCCGGGTGCTCGATGCGGTATTCGGTGGAAGCACGCAGAAAGTACGAGCGGTGACGACCAGTCGTGCTCCTCGCGTCAGCACCAAAGATCTCTCTGATGCAATCACCGCAAAGCCGGCGGGAACGTGGCTCACCGTCTCCGCGTTGATGCGCGAAGTCGGCGGATCCCCGGCCACGGTTCGCAAGGTGCTCGACGAGCTCGCGGCCGAGGGCACGGTGACCGATCCGATCGACGATCCCAAGCACTCCGGCAAGGGTCGGGCGCCCAAGGTCTGGGAGCGCAACTAACTCGTCGACCGGACCGCTCAGGTCAGGGAGCCGGCGATGATGTCGCCGATGGCCTCGTGCTCGGTGAGGAACCCGTCGTGCCCAACGATCGAGTGCACGACCTCGACGCCCTTGTTGCGCGGTATCAGATCGGCCAGCTCGTGCTGGAGGCGCAGCGGGTAGAGCCCGTCGCTCGAGATACCGGCGATCGTCACTTCCGCCGTGACGCGCCGCAGCGCTTCGGCGACGCCACCGCGACCGCGACCGACGTCGTGATGGTTCATCGCACGGGACAAGACGATGTAGCTGTTCGCGTCGAAGCGCTGCGCGAGCTTCTCGCCGTGGTACTCCAGATACGACTCGACCGTGTACAGGCCGCCCTCGAACGGGTGCTCGTCGTTCTGGTGACCCCGGTTGAAGCGTTGTTCGAGCTCGAGCTCCGAGCGATACGACACCTGGCCGATGCCGCGCGCGATCGACATCCCGCGCCACGGACCCTCGGGCTGGTCGTAGTAATCGCCGCCGTGGAAGCACGGGTCGGCTTCGATGGCCCGGATCTGCAGCGAGCACAACGCGATCTCCTGCGCGGTCGCAGCCGCGCCCGACGCGATGACGACGGCGCGCGGCACCCGCTCCGGATACTTCACCGCCCATTCGATCGCCCGTTGCCCGCCCATCGACCCGCCGATGACCGAATACCAACTGCCGATTCCGAGGTGGTCGGCGAACGCGGCCTCGAGCACCACCTGATCGCGGATCGTCGTGACGGGAAATCGCGAGCCGAACGGCGTGCCCGTCTGCGGATCGATCGACGAGGGCCCGGTCGTGCCCTGGCAGCCGCCCAAGACGTTGGGACACACGACGAAGAACCGGTCGGTGTCGATGGCCCGTCCGGGACCGATCAACGGGTTCCACCAACCCAACTGCGAATGTCCCGGCCCACTCGGCCCGGCCGCGTGACTGTCGAGCGACAACGCGTGCAGGACCAGCACCGCGTTGGACGCGGCGGCGTTCAACGTGCCCCAGGTCTCGTACGCGACGGTGACCGACGACAATGCACCCCCGGCGCGGAGCGCGAGCGGACGATCGGTGAACAACGTCGCGAACAGCCGCTCACCGACGGGATCGCCGGAACGCCACGCGCCCGTGACGGGAGGATGTCCCGTCACGTCGCCCACGTCACTGGGGGCTCACGACGACTTCGCGGCGCGCAACCCCGCGTCGAGGTCGGCGAGGATGTCGTCGAGAGTCTCGATACCGACCGAGAGGCGCACGAGACCGGGCGTCACGCCGGTCGTCGCCTGCTCGCTCAGCTCGAGCTGGCTGTGTGTCGTGCTGGCCGGATGGATGGCAAGGCTCCGTACGTCGCCGACGTTCGCGAGATGACTGAACAGCTCGAGGCTGTCGATGAAGTTGCGGCCGGCTTCGACGCCGCCCTTCAACTCGAACGCGACGATCGCACCCTTGCCGTTCGGCAGGTACTTGTCGGCGCGTGCCTTCCACTTGCTCGACTTCAGGCCCGGGTATGCGACCCACTCGACCTCGTCGCGCGCCTCCAGCCACTCGGCGACCGCCAGCGCGTTCTGCGAATGGCGCTCCATCCGGAGGCTCAGCGTCTGCAGGCCTTGCAGGAACAGGAAGGAATTGAACGGTGCGATCGAAGCACCGAGATCGCGTAGGTACTGCAGACGGCACTTGAGCACGAACATCGCGGGCCGCAGCTCCGGCGGCAGCTCCGCGAACACGAGACCGTGGTAGCTGGGGTCGGGTTCGGTGAAGCCCGGGAAGCGACCGCTGCCGGGGTAGTCGAAGCTGCCGCCGTCGATGATGACCCCACCGATCGACGTGCCGTGACCACCGATGAACTTCGTCGCGCTGTGCAGCACGATGTCGGCGCCGTGCTTCAGCGGTTGCAGCAACGCCGGGCTCGAGAGCGTGCTGTCGATCACGAGCGGGATCTTGTTGGCGCGCGCGATCTGCGACACACCTTCGAAGTCGAAGATGTCGCCCTTCGGGTTCCCGATGCTCTCGCCGTAGAGTGCTTTCGTGTTCGGACGGATCGCCGCCTTCCATGCGTCGAGGTCGTCGGGATCGTCGACGAAGGTCACCTCGATGCCGAGCTTCGGGAACGTGTAGTGGAGCTGGTTGTAGGTACCGCCGTAGAGCGACGCGCTGGACACGATGTGGCCGCCGTTCTCGGCGAGGTTCAACAACGCGATCGTCTGCGAGGCCTGCCCGCTCGCCACCGCGAGGGCGCCAACTCCCCCTTCGAGCGAGGCCATCCGTTGCTCGAACGCGTCCTGCGTCGGATTCATGATCCGGGTGTAGATCATGCCCAGCTCTTGGAGCCCGAAGAGCGCCGCCGCATGCTCGGTGTCCCGGAACACGAACGACGACGTCTGATAGATGGGCGTCACCCGGGCCCCGGTGGCGGGATCAGGGTCGGCGCCGGCGTGCACGAGACGGGTTTCGAGACCCCAGTTTTGGTCCGGCATGGTTCCCATCCTTCGCAGGTGAAACGGGCGGTTCGCGCGCGCGGCCACGGTACGTCCCGATTCCCGACAGGTCCAGTAGGGATTCGACGGCCACCGACCCGCTCGGGCTCCGACTTGCGGGTTGTCCGCAGCCGTTCCTGCAGCTAACTGCGCGTTCCGAATTATTCGGGTTTAGAGGCCTAGACGCCGCGGTAGACCGACTTCCGGGTTCGGTGCACCGCCCCCCCGCACGGTGCATCCGGGCTCTCCCTGCAGCACCGGTTCGGGGACGTCGAGGATCGCCGCCCGGCCTCGACGTTCCCCCCGGATTGCGCAGCCCCCGCCGAGAATGTCTCCCTCCTTCGCCGCGCCCGGACCGCGGTCGGGCGCGCCGATGGGTACGTTGCGGAACATGCCGCGCAAGCGTGAGCTCGCGGAGTACGAAGCCAAACGCGACTTCGACGCGACTCCCGAGCCGCCCGCGCGCCGTGCTCGCAAGCCCCCCAAGGCGCGCGCGGCTGCCGAGGCTGCCCCGCGCTTCGTCGTGCAGGAGCATCACGCTCGAGCCCTGCACTGGGACCTACGTCTGGAACGCGACGGAGTGCTCGCGTCGTGGGCCGTTCCCAAGGGGATCCCGGAGGATCCGAAACGCAATCACCTCGCGGTGCAGACCGAGGATCATCCGCTCGAGTACCTCACCTTCGCGGGCGAGATCCCGGCGGGCGAGTACGGCGGGGGTTCGATGGGCGTCTGGGACACGGGCACGTACGAGACGCACAAGTGGGACGACCGAGAGGTAATGGTGACGTTCCACGGCGAGCGCGTGCAGGGTCGCTACGTCTTGTTCCGCACGCGCGACAAGCAATGGATGATCCATCGCATGGACCCGCCCGCCGATCCGACGCGCCGCGAGCCGCCGAACGACCTGAAGCCGATGCTCGCAACCCTCGAGTCGAAACCGCCCCGCGGCGACGGCTGGGCGTGGGAGCTGAAGTGGGACGGCATTCGTGCGATCGGATACGTCGAGGGCGGACGGATTCGCCTCCTCAGTCGCAACGGCAACGACGTGACGAAGCGCTATCCGGAGTTGCGGCGGCTCGGCGAAGCGCTCGGCACGCGCGAGATCGTCCTCGACGGTGAGATCGTCGCGTTCGACGAAGACAGCCGGCCGAGCTTCGAGCTCCTGCAGCGACGCATGCACGTTGACAGCGAATCGGTGATCCGCCGGTTGGTCGGCGAGGTGCCCGTGACCTACGTGCTGTTCGACGTTCTCTGGCTCGACGGTCACTCGTTGCTCGATCTGCCGTACTCAGAACGCCGGGCCCAGCTGCGCGAGCTCGACCTCAACGGTCTGTCCTGGCAGACACCCCCGCACGAGGAGGGCGACGGCAGCACGACGCTCGAGATCAGCAAGCAGTTCGGTCTCGAAGGGGTGGTGGCCAAACGGGTCGACTCGCGGTACGAACCCGGGCGCCGGTCGCGCGCGTGGATCAAGATCAAGAACCATCTGCAACAGGAGTTCGTCGTCGGCGGCTGGCAGCCCGGCGAGAAGGGCCGCACGGGAAGCATCGGTTCCCTGCTCGTCGGCTACTACGACGGCGATGTCCTGCACTATGCCGGCAAGGCCGGCAGCGGCTTGTCCGGCCCGGTGATCGCCGAGCTCGAGGCCCGGTTCGCGGCCGAGGCGCGCGACGACAGCCCCTTCGGCGCGGGCCGCGTCCCGAAAGGAGTGCGCTTCGTGGAGCCCTCACTGGTGGTCGAAGTCCGTTTCACCGAATGGACGTCGGCCGGCAACATCCGCCATCCCACCTTCCTCGGTATTCGCACCGACAAGGATCCGCGGGAAGTCGTACGGGAGATGCCCGGGTAGCGCCCCCCTTTTCCGGCCCAAACACCGGACTGACAGTCGGTTTGAGTAACGCGGCGGCCCGGGTACCTTGCGTCGACGGGCGGGGCGGGCATCAGAGAGGAAACGGACATGGAAGACCAAGTGGTAGGTCCGGACCTGAAATTGGCGACCGACCGCAGCGGGACCCGGGCCACGGTTTCGATCGCGGGCGAGCTCGACGCCTATTCGGCGCCCAGTCTCGAGGAAGAGGTTGCGCGCCTCCTCGACGACGACGTCTCCGACCTCGTGTTCGATCTCTCGGCGACGAAATTCCTCGACTCCTCCGGTCTGCGAGCGATCCTGACCGCGCAACGGCGTCTCGGCGACAAGGAAGGTCGCCTCGCGCTGCGCGCACCGAGCGACCCCGTCCGGCGATTGCTCGATATCACGGGTCTCACCGACCACTTCATCATCGAGGGCTAGGTCATGACCGTGGCGGAACCCCAGATCGAAAACGAACGCACCGAGGAAGCGGTACGCCTCAGCGTTCCGGCCTCCCTCGAGTACGTACGCATCGTCCGTCTCACCGCGTCGGGCGTCGCCAGCCGGCTCGGCTTCGACGTCGAGGAGATCGAGAACCTCCGGGTCGCGCTCGACGAGCTGGCGAGCATGGCGATCGAACTCGCGAGCGCGGGCGAGCTCGATGTCACGTTCTTCACCACCGAAACCGACCTACGCATCGAGGGCCGCGCTCCGATCGCCGACGGTGTCGATGTCGGCGTCGAAGCACTGACCGCGCAGATCCTCAAAGCTGTCATCGACGACTACGAGCTGTTCGCTCGCGACGGATACGTCTGCTTCTCGTGCGTGACCCGTCGGCCGCTCATCTGACATGGCCCTCTCCGCGGAGGAGCGCGCCGCCTCGCGCGCCAAGTTCGTCGAGTTCCGAAAAACGGGCGACCGCAAGCTGCGCAACGAGCTGATCGAGGCGCACAAGTCGCTCGCGTCGCATCTCGCGCGGCGTTACGCGAACCGGGGTGAACCCTTCGACGACCTGTTGCAGGTCGCGTATCTCGGCATGCTGAAGGCGGTCGAGCGATTCGATCCCGAACGCAATCTGGAGTTCTCGACGTACGCGACCGTGACCGTCGAAGGTGAGCTGAAGCGCCACTTCCGCGACAAGACGTGGTCGGTGCGGGTCCCACGCCGCCCTCAGGAGCTCCATCTCCGGCTCGGCAACGTTATCAACGAGCTCTCGCAGCGACTCGCTCGCGCCCCGCGCGTTCCCGAGGTGGCCGCGGAGCTCGGCGTCTCCGAGGAGGAAGTGCTCGAGGCGATGGAAGTCGGGGGCGCCTACCGCTCGTCGTCGCTCGACACCCGCCCGGGCGAGAGCAGCGAACCCACTACCATCGAACGCCGGCTGGGCGCCGAGGACCGCGGCTTCGACATCGCCGAGCACCGCGTGCTGCTCGAGACGGTGCTCGCCGATCTCTCCGAACGCGAGCGCACGATCGTCGAACTGCGGTTCTTCGAAGAGAAGACGCAGACCGAGATCGCCGACGAGGTCGGCATAAGCCAGATGCACGTCTCGCGCCTACTCGCCCGCACCCTCATCCAACTCCGCGAGCGCCTCGAAACCCTCGACGCGTAAATATCGCTCCCGCTACGCCGCCGGCGCCCGTGGATCGGTCGCGCCGGGTCTGTCATTCTTGCGGCTCCGCTGCCGCTCCTGAGCTCAACCCGTCAGTTCACGCGCGACCCGTGATCGTCGTGGGCTTCGTCGTCGAGGCACGCGTGACATTCGACCTCGAGGGTCGAGTGCTCGATACCGAAGTCGGACTTGAGCATCTGCTTCAACTCGCCGGCGCGGAGTTGCGCGTCGTGCAGGCTCATCGGACCCCCGAGCACGACGTGAGCCGAGAGCGCGGCCTGCTCGCTCCCCGTGGTCCAGAGGTGAAGATGGTGCACGGCTTCGACGCCGGCCCCCGACGCGAGCGCGTCGCGCACCGCGGCGACGTCGAGGTTCGCGGGCACCGACTCCAGCAGCACTCGACCCGAGTCACGCAGCAACTGCCACGCCGCCGCGATCACCAGGACCGCGATCACGATCGAGACGGCGGGGTCTAGCCACTCGGCACTGAACAGCGCCACGCCCGCCCCGGCGATGATCACACCGACCGATCCCAGCGCGTCGCTGAACAGGTGCCAGAACGCGCCGCGCATGTTGATGTTGTCGTGCGCGTGCCGGAAAAGCGCGGCGGCGCTCACCACGTTCACGATCAACCCGATCGAACCGACGATCAGCACGCCCGCCGCGCTGACATCGGGCGTCGACCCGAACCGGCGGATCGCCTCCACGATCACGACGACGGCGCCCGCGAACAAGAGGAATCCGTTGCCCTGGGCGACCAGCACTTCGGTCCGGGCGAATCCGAAGGTGTGGCGATCCGTCGGCGGGCGCTGCGTGATCCTCAGTGCGGCGTAGGCGACCGCGAGCGCGACAACGTCGGTGGCCATGTGCGCGGCGTCGGCGAGCAATGCCAGCGACCCGAACGCGAACCCGCCGACCACCTCGACCGCGAGGAAGACAGCGTTCGCGACGAGCGCGAAGACCAGGGCGCGACCGCGGGCGTGTGCGTGTCTGTCGATGCCCAAATTGTACGGGCCTCCGGGCCCTACGGATGCCCGGGTCCGAGACGCTCGGCGCGAGCCGCTTCCCTCCGGAAGAGCTCCTCCACGTCGCCCCGAAGCTTGTCCTCGCTCGGGGGCCAACCGTTCGGGCTCACGCGGCCGTCGATGCTCGACAGTTCGACCGGCCGCCGTTCGTTCGAGGCCTGGTAGACGGCGAAACAGAGCTGCAGCGCGCGCGTCGCGACCTCGGGATCGAGGTCGGGCGACTCGCCCGCGAGCAGGGCGTCGACGAACGCAGTGGCCGAACGCCGGAACGATCCGTCGTACGACGCGTCGAGCTCCGCGAACGAGGTCTGGCGACCGTCCTCCTCGTACAGCACGACCGGTGGGAGGCCGAGGTGCAGGTTGCCGCACAGGCGCGTCACCCAGATGAATCCGCGCGTGCCCTGGATCTCGAAGAATTCGTCGGCGCCGTAGTAGTCGCTTCGGATGAACATGTCGGGCGCGTACGACACCTCCATCATGCCGAGGAGGTCGGGACGGTCGTATTCGAAGAGCGCGACCGTCGGCGCCTCGAAGAACAACGGTCCCTGGCGCACGACCGACTGCACGCTGGTGATGTCGCTGTCGACGAGCCAGAGTGCCATCGCGTACTTGTGCATGACGTCGTCGAACAGGTGGCCGCCCGGACTCTCCGAGTTGAACCGCCACGTGTAGCCGGCCGGGTCGAGGCTCGCCTGGAAACGCGACTCGGTGCGACCGACGACCGTTTTGATGCGCACAACGGTCGGCGTGCCGATCGCACCCTCCCGGATGAGATCCCGCGCCTTGCGCAGCGGCGGGTAGTGACAGCAGTTCTCCGTGACGCGGAAGACCTTTCCGGAATCGCTCGCGGCCGCGATCATCTTGTGGGCGTCGCCGACGTCGTTGGCGATCGGCTTCTGGCACGACACGTGCTTTCCGGCCTGCAACGCGGCGATCACGTGTTGCGCGTGCAAGGGCGTCGGACTCAGCACCTCGACCGCGTCGACCTCGTCGTCGGCGAGCAGTTGGTCGACATCGGTGTAACCCCGTTCGACTCCCCACTCGAGCATCCGCCGTTCGAGCACCTCCGGTCGCGGGTCGCAGATCGCGACGACGTCGCATTGCTCGTGCTCGAGGTACCCCGGCACGTTCAAAGTCGCGATGTTGCCGGTCCCGACGATTCCCATACGTACTCGATCACCTGAACCGCTGTTCCCTGAACCGCCGTTGGTCGCCATCTCGGTACTCTCGCACAGCGATCGGAAAATGCGCCCGTCCAAACGCGTCGCGCCTCTACCGTTGCCGGATGCAGATCGCCGCCACCGAGCGCACCAAGGTCCGTCGCCAGCCCAAACGCGCGAACTACGACCGCGCGCTCGTCCACGCGATCCTCGACGAGGCCCTGACGTGTCACGTCGGATTCGCGATCGAAGGCCGGCCGTGGGTCGTCCCGACGATCCACGCGCGCATCGAGGATCGCCTCTATCTCCACGGCGCCGGGACCAACCACATGTTGCGCTCGCTGGCAGGCGGAATCGAGGCGTGCGTGACGATCACTCTCATCGACGGGCTCGTGCTCGCCCGATCGGCGTTCCACCATTCGATGAACTACCGCTCAGTCATGGTCTTCGGTCGGGCGACGCTCGTCGAGGACGCCCCCGAGAAGCTCGCCGCCTTCGACGCGCTCGTCGAGCACGTCGTGCCGGGCCGAACGGCCGACGCCCGGCCGCCCTCGGACGACGAGATCCGGACCACCTCGGTACTCGTGCTACCGATCGACGAAGCGTCGGCCAAGGTGCGCACCGGTGGCCCGATCGACGAGCCCGACGACATCGCGCTCGACGTGTGGGCCGGTCAGCTGCCGCTCACGACCATCTACGGAGCCCCGATCGCCGAACCCGACAGCAACGGCAGCCTGCCCGAGTACGTCACCCGTTATCACCGTCCGTAAGCGAAACCAACGCCGACCGCCGCGGACATGTTTGCAGGCGGGGGCGTTTGGCTAGGACCCTCGCACCGGGCACCAGCACCGAGACGATCCACGGAGCGCAGCATGTCGGATGAGCCTTCCGTTACGCAGCGAAACATCGGCTCCGTCGCGCCGAAGCTGGTGGAGTTGACCGACGACGTGCTCTTCGGCGACATCTGGGAGCGTCGAGGTCTGGCGAAGCGGGACCGCAGTCTGATCACTGTTGCGGCGCTCGTCGCGCTCTACCGACCCGAACAGCTCGACTTCCACCTGAGACGGGCGCTCGAAAACGGTGTGACCCGCGACGAGATCGTCGAACTCATCACGCATCTCGCGTTTTACGCCGGCTGGCCGAACGCGATGACGGCTATCAACCATGCAAGAGACATCTTCGCCGACACCACAGGCGCGTAGGCACCAAGGTCCGAGCTGCGCTATTTGAAAAGCTTCCAGATCAAACCGCCGACCTTTCGTTGACGTCCCGATTTGGTCCATGGGATCCCGGTCGCGCGCGACACGCGACGCTTGGCATTGGTCACGCCGAACTGGCGCTTCCAACTCCATCCGCCCTTATTCATGTGTTTCTCCTTCGGTGACTCTCGATACTTGCTTCCGGCAGTCTCGTGCATCGCCGGACCTATAGAGAACACGCGCGCTCAGGGCGAGCGACCGCTGGGTCGACCGAGCTGCAGCCCGAGTATGTCACCGGCGACACCGCCAATCCGCGACAATATTCTCCACGGAGCGACGGAATTCTCCTTGGTTTGTAAGGGTTTTTCGGGTATCATCGAACGTATGTTCGGCGAGGCACTGCAGCAGATCATGAGGGACCGCCAAGCACTCGACGCCGCCGAGGCAGCCTGGTTGAGCAAGGTCGCCGCGTACGACCGTTCGGGCGAATGGCGGGGCGATGGTTTCGTCAGCGTCGCGTCGGCACTCCGCGAGAACTGTCGCATCGACCGTGGCGTCGCCCACAGTCACGTCGCCCTGGCCCGCAAGCTCACGTCGCTCCCGAGCGTTGCCGACGCGTTCGCGCGTGGAGACATCTCGCGGCACCATGCAAGCCTGATCGCCGACGCCTACACACCCGCCCGTGCATCCGAGCTCGCCGGCATGGAAACCGAGCTCGTCGATGCCGCCACCAAGTTCACGCCGATCCAGCTGCGCGGGTTCGTCCGGCACTTGACCGATGCCATCGACGGCGACGGTGGCGCGGGTGCCGACCACAAGGTGTACGAGAGTCGCGAGTGCTATCTCTCGGAAACGCTCAACGGCGTCCGCGACCTGCGCGGCCGGCTCGACCCGCTCGGTGGCAAGATCCTGGAAACGGCGCTCGACGCCGAGATGCGCCGGGATCTTCAACCCGACGACACGCGCACCACGCCCCAGCGACGCGCCGACGCCCTTGTCGCGCTCGGGCGCCTCGCCCTCGAACGCGGCGAGGTCGGTGAATCGCATGGCATCCGACCCCATGTCACCTACGTCGTCGACGCCGAGTCAACGGGCGTCGCCGGCGATCGGATCGCCGAGGCACAGGGCCGACGGAACGACAACGGATACCTGTCTGCGGCCATGCTCGAGCTGCTGCTGTGCGACTGTGCCTTCAGTCGCGTACTCGTCGCCGGCCGCTCGGAGGTCCTCGACGTGGGCCGGGCTACCCGCACCGTGAGCGCCGCCCAATGGAAAGCACTCGTCGTCCGCGACGGTCACTGCCAAGCCCCTGGATGCAACCGTCCCCCCGATCACTGCGACGCGCACCACGTCGAACACTGGGAACACGGCGGCCCGACCAATCTCGAAAACTTGCAACTCCTCTGCTGGCACCACCACCGCCAACGACACCGCCACGACGCCCAGGCCCGCGCCGCGTAGGCCTGACGCTGTTCAGTCCGCGACGCTGGCCGAGCAGTTTTGAGTTGTGCAGCTCTGAGGCCGATAGCGCTCGGTCGGGCGCCTCGCCGCGCGAGCCACGCCGCCCCTAGGCCGTCGTGACGCCGAAGAGCGCGGCGAGCTTCGCGATCGTCGCCTGCTCGTCCGGGTTCACGGTTTTGGCCGACTGCGCGACTGCTTCGGCGATGGCGAGAAACCAGGCCGCCACCTGTGCGGCTTCGTCCGGCGGCAGCTTCTTCAGCGCGGCCGCGGCCGGTTCGAGGTCGTGCAGTGCGCTCTCGATCGCCGCCTGGGGTGTCGGGCCCCGGTGCTCCTTCATTTCCGCCCGCGCTTCTTTCGTGTTGGCCTCGGCGACGATCTGCCCGATGAGCTCGTTGGCGACCCCACGCTCACCCGGCTTCGAGATCGACCGGGCACTCGCGCTCGCCTCCTTGATCACCGAGATCGGACCGTGCTCGCCCGCGAAAAACACCG
>JAODBI010000336.1 GCA_025463875.1 Actinomycetes bacterium | reverse complement strand
ACGGCGACGGCGGTCATGATGTCACCGGCGTTGCTACAGCAGAGGCGAAGTCGGAGGCGCGGTAGCGACCGCTCGCGGGCTTCTCCCACAACAGACGCCGAAACGCGGGCACGACGCTCTCGGGCTCCGGACGATCGGAGATGTCCTCGCCCGGGAAGGCCTCCTGGTGCATCCGGGTACGCATGTCGCCGGGATCGAACGTATACACGTGCACATCGGGCTCTTCGGCGCCGAGCACGTTGCCGATCTGTTCGAGCGCGGCTTTCGACGACCCGTAACCGCCCCAACCTTCGTACGGCTCGACCGCCGCGTCGGAGGTGATGTCGACGACCACGCCGCGCGTGGCGCGCAGCGCGGGGAGCGCCAGCTGCGTGAGCGCGAGTGGCGCGACCGTGTTGACCTCGTACACGTGCGTGAGAACGTCGAGGGGATATTCGGCCAGCGTCGGTTGCGGCGACGGGCCGAGCACGCTCGCGTTGTTGACGAGCAGGTCGATCCCACCGAGCTCGGTGGCGGCCGCGACGAGCTGGGCGCGGTGCGCCGGGTCGGCGACGTCGCCCGGAATCGCCCGGACGTTCGCCTCGGAGCCGACAGCGCCCGCCGAGTCGAGCGCGGCGGTGGCGTCCGCGAGGGCGGCGCCGTCGCGGCCGTCGATGACGAGATTCCAGCCGTCGGCCGCCAGGGATCGGGCGAGGGCCAGGCCCAGGCCTCGGGAAGCGCCGGTGATGATTGCGACGGGCATGTCGTCCTCCTCGTTCTCCGTGGATTGTGCTCCGGTTCCCCGAATAACACAAGTATTTACTTGTGATATTTCCGGGACGTCTTCGTCGCGACCGGGCACGGCGCCGACGGGTTGTTGCTGGGTCCGGCGGTACCACCACTTTTTCGACGATGCCTCGTCCCGAGATCACGAGTGTGCGGACGTGGAAGCACCCCATCTCCGGCACGGGCTGGTATCGCTGGGAGGTGTCATGTGCTCTCGACTCGCGCCCGGCGGCCGCGGCGCGGTAACGCTCAGCGTTCGAGTTCGAGCGCGCGGTCGGCGATGATGTTCTTCTGCACCTCGGTCGGACCCGCGCCGATCGTCGTGTAACGCTGCCACACGTAGTTCCGGGCCCACATGCCGCCGTCAATCGCGCCCGGCGCGCCCTTCAGCAACGCGCCGGTGGGGCCGAGCACGTCGAGCGCGAGCTCTGCGAGCCACAGCGAGATGTATCCCCACTGCAGTTTCGCGAGCGGCACCTCGGGCCAGCCCTTTTCGCCCTTCAGTACCTTCGACAGCGCTCTCGCGATCAACAATCGGGTCGCCTCGATCTGGATGTGCAGCTTCGCGACCCGCTCGCGGATGGCGGGGTCGCGCAGCGCGTCGGGATTCTCGACCCGTGCGGTCTGCAACAACGAACGCAGGTCCTGCGCCATCGAGATCGCCTGTCCGGCGCTGCCCACCCGTTCCTGGCCGAGCGCACCCATCGACACGAGCCAGCCGTTGCCTTCGTCGCCCAACCGGTCGGACGCGGGGATCTTCACGTCGTCGAGGAACACCTCGCAGAACAACGAGTCGCCCGTGATCTCGCGGATCGGTCGGATGTCGATGCCCGGCAGCTCCATGTCGACGATGAACGTCGTGATGCCGTCGTGCTTCACACCCCGTGCGATCGCGGTCGGATCGGTGCGCATCAGGAAGAGGCCCCACTTCGCGATCTGCGCCGAGCTGATCCAGGTCTTTTGGCCGTTGACGACGTAGTGCGAACCGTCGTCCGAGCGAATCGCGGTGGTACGGAGGTTGGCGAGGTCGGAGCCTGCGTGCGGTTCGGAGAAGCCCTGACACCAGTGTTCGGTGGCGTCGAGAATGCCGGGGAGCCAGCGCGCCTTCTGTTCGTCCGTTCCCCAGGTGATGATCGACGGCCCGATCTGCACGATGCCGTTCGCGTTGAAGATTCCCGGCGAGCGGTACTTCGCCATCACCTGCGTGTACACGACCTGCTGCGCGGTGGTGGCGGCGCGTCCGCCCCACTCCTCGGGCCAGAGGATCGCGGCCCAGCGGCCTTCGTTGAGCTTGTTCTGCCACGCCTTGCGTTTGTCCATGACGCCCATCACGCCACGCGACGCGTCGACGTCGTCGTTCACCGACCATTGCTCGATGAACGGCGGCATCTCCTTGTCGAGAAACGCCTCGAGCTCTGCTTTGAAGGCGACGTCCTCGGGGGCCCACGCGAAGTCCACGGGAGCTGACATTACTGTCGGGTCGAACTACGTTGACCACGTGGACTTCACGTTCTCGGACGATCAGATCGCGTTGCGCGACGCGGTGCGATCGTTCCTCGCCGCCGAGGCGCCGCGCGAGTACGTGCGCCGCATGGCGGAACACGACGACGCGGGCATCACGCCGGAGCTCTGGAGTCGCATCGTCGATCTCGGTTGGACGGGCCTGCTCGTCCCCGACGCGTTGGGTGGCCTCGGTCTCGGGATCATCGACGCAGTCGTCGTGCAGGAGGAGATGGGACGCTCGGTCTTTCCCGGTCCCTACTTCTCGTCCGCCATCGTGGCGACCCTTGCGGCGCGCGCGCTCGGGCTCGACGACCGGCTCGCGGCCCTCGGCGCCGGCACCGAGCGGGGAACCGTCGCGCTCGACGAAGCGGGTCACGGTGACCCCATCGAACGCATCCGCGTACGTGCGAGCGGACGCGGGTCGCGCCACAAGCTCGACGGCGTCAAGCCGATGGTCATGGACGGTGCGTCGGCCGACTGGGTGCTGGTTCCCGCGCGCACCCGCGACGGCCTGCAGACGTTCCTCGTCGAGACGCGCGGCCTCGTCGAGACACGCGGCCTCGTCGAGACACGTGACCTCATCGAGCGCCCGAAGGGCAACGCGCAACCCGTGCCGTCGCTCGACGTCACCCGGAAGTTCTCCCGGTTCGAGTTCGACGAGACCCGTGCACTGCTCGTCGGGCCGCTCGGCGACCATGCGCAGCTCTGGCGGCGCGTCGCCGACGACGCGGCCGTGCTGCTCGCGGCCGAGCTGATCGGTGTGAGCGAAGCGGCCAACGCGCTGGCACTCGACTACGCGCAGGCGCGCGAG
Source organism: Actinomycetes bacterium (assembly GCA_025463875.1). Taxonomy (GTDB): domain Bacteria; phylum Actinomycetota; class Acidimicrobiia; order IMCC26256; family PALSA-610; genus PALSA-610. The sequence continues at coordinate 20,244 of JAODBI010000336.1, read as the reverse complement.
GTGTTCGGCAAGCCGCTGTCGAAGTTCCAGGTGACACGGCACAAGGCCGTCGACATGTTGCGTGAGATCGAGATCGCGCGCGTTGCCGTGCACTACGCGGCCTGGGCATCCGCGGTCGACGCGCCCGACCGCGAGATCGCAGCCGCGATGGCGAAGGCGCAGGCCGCCACCGCGGCCAACTACGTCACGGCCGAATGCATCCAGATCCACGGGGGTGTCGGCTACACGTGGGAGAACGACGCGCACCTCTTCCTCCGGCGCGCCAAGGTCGACGACCTGTTGTTGGGCGGTCAGGGCTGGCAGCGCGAGCGGGTCGCCGACGAGTACTTCGCGACCCTCTGAGGACTTCGAGAACCACAACCAGAAGAACACGAAACAGTGAGGTGGTCATGAAAGCTGCCGTGTACTACGAGACCGGCGCACCCGAAGTGCTGCGCTACGAAGACGTTCCCGATCCCGTCGCCAGTCCCGGCAGTGTCCTGATCGAGGTCGAGGCGATCAGCGTCGAGGGCGGGGACACCCTGAATCGCGCCGGCGGCGAGATGGCCACGAACCCGCACATCGTCGGCTACCAGTGCGCGGGGACGATCCTCGAAGTCGGCGAAGGTGTGACCGATCGATTCGTCGGCCAGCGCGTCGTTGCAACGGGTCTGTGGGGTTCCCACGCGGCGATGATCGCGGCCCCCTCCGTCATCACGTGGGAGATTCCGGAGGGCGCGGATCTCGTCAAGTGCGCGTGCGTGCCAGTCGCGTTCGGCACGGCCGACGACTGTCTCTTCGAGTTCGGTCATCTGCGGTCGGGCGAGACCGTGTTGATCCAGGCCGGTGCGGGAGGCGTCGGTGTCGCCGCGATCCAGCTCGCCAACCGCGCGGGCGCGACCGTGATCGCGACCGCGTCGAGCCTGGACCGCCTCGAGCCCTTGAAGGCGCTGGGCCTCGATCATGCTGTCGACTATTCGCAGTCGGGTTGGGTCGACGCGGTGCGCGAGATCACCGGCGGTCGAGGTGTCGAACTCGTCGTCGACTCCGTCGGTGGGAAGGTGCTCGCGGGCAGCGCGCAGTGCCTGGCGTACCGCGGCCGGCTCGTGACGGTCGGCAACGCCGGTCGTGATCCGCAGCCGTTCGACCTGTCGCTGCTGTCCGCCGGAAACCAGTCGGTCACGAGCGTGTTTCTCGGCGCCGAGATCCTCAACCCGCGCACGTACGCGATGATCGCCGGACTCGTCGACGACGTCGCGGCCGGTCGCCTCGAGGTGATCGTCGACCGCCTGTTCCCCCTGAGCGAAGCCGCCGACGCGCACGCTTACATCGAGAGCCGTCAGGCCGTCGGTCGGGTCGTGCTCATTCCATAGGACCATAGGGACTGCAGCCGCTCACTTCCGGAGACTGCGAACGATGCCGACCCCAGGGGGCTAGCACCCGTATGGGCGGCGGACTGCACCCTTGCCCGGCCCGTCTCCGGCGTGGCCTGATGTCGCGGTGATCTGGTTGCGGGCGCGATCCGAGTGGCGGCGGCACCGGCTCGCGCTCTGCGCCCTGACGCTGCTCATCGGCCTCACGGGTGCGGTCGTGCTCACCGCGACAGCCGGCGCGCGGCGCACGCGTAGCAGCATCGATCGCGCGGCTCGGATCACGAGGAACGTCGACGGTTACGCGGTGCTGGGGAACGATTCGACGCTCGCTCAGGCCGGGGCGATCACGAAGCTGCCCGAGGTCGCGGTCGGCCGGCGCCTCGCCTTGATGCAAGTGTTCAGTACCCAGGGCTTCGCGGTTGTCGCGTCCCCGGTCGACGCCGGTTTCGGCACCGACCTGCTCCGCTCTCGCGTGCTCCGCGGTCGAGTCGTCGATCCGAACAACGCCGACGAGGTCGCGCTCTCCGAGTCGACTGCATCCGCGTTCGGTGTCGACGTCGGCGGAACGTTCGAGTTGGCATCACCCAGCACCGCGCAGTGGACCTGCCTCACCCCCGGTACGTCGATCGATTCGCCGCTGTGTCACGCGACGGCGGCGGCCGTGAATCGTGATCGGATCGATCTGTCGAAGCTGCAGGGTCCGCACGCGCGTCTGCACGTCGTCGGCATCACCCGCAACCTCTTCGAGGTCGGCGCTTCCTCACAAGTCACGTTCTTCAACATCCTGACACCGGCCTTCTACCGGAAATACGCCAAATCGATGCAGTGGGAGCCGATGGCGATGGTCCGCTACCGGCCCGGTACCACCGACGCGCAGTTCGACGCCGCGGTGGCCAAAGCCGTACCTCGCGGTGCGGTCGTCGACTCCGGGACCTTCACGTCGGTCGTGGACGCGCTTCGTTCCACGGCCGGTGTACTGGCGAACGGGCTGCTCGTCTTCGCGGTCGTCGCCGCGCTGGTCGGACTCGTGCTGCTCTCGCAGGTGCTGGCCCGGTACGCGGAGCGGGGGACCGACGAGCGCGAGGTCCTTCGGGTCTTCGGTGCGTCCCGCACGGCTCGGATCGCGGATGCGTGCGTGCCGATCATTCCCGTCGCCGTCGCGGGCGCGGGATTGGGTGTGCTCGGCGCGTGGCTCGCGTCAGGATGGATGCCGATCGGTACGGCCCGGCGCGCCGAGGTCGCGCGCGGGCTCGACTTCGACGCAGCCGTTCTCCTGGGAGGCGCGCTCGCGCTCGCCGTTGTGGTCCTCTTCACGTCGGCGGCCGCGGCGGTCTGGGTGTCGCGCGATCGCATATCCGCGGCGACGCCGAGGTCGAAGGTCGCGCGGCGGATCACGATCGGCGGGGTCACCACGACGACCGCCGCGAGCATGGTCACCCACGTCGGGCGGGGTCGGCGCGCGATCCCGTTGCGCTCCGCGGTCGCCGGCATCGCGCTGGCGACGGCGGGGTTGATCGGTGTCGCGGTCTTCTCGGGCTCACTCACGCGCCTCACGACCCAGCCCGCGCGCGAGGGCTACGCATGGGACGCCTTGATCAAGGGTTTCGGTCCGAACGATGCCTTCACCGAGGAAGGCGCGGCGGCCGCGGTCCGTCGCCTCACGTCCGATCCCGACGTCGCGGCCGTCACCGGCGTCTGGGTCGACTATCTGCCGCACATCAACGGCCACCAGGTCCCCGGTTTCGCCGAGCAGTTCGTCGCCGGGCATACCGGCTTCGTCGTCGTGAGGGGTCGGGCGCCCGAGGGTCCGGACGAAGTCGCGCTCGGGGCCAAGACCATGCGGCACGCGGGCTTGGCCATCGGTGACGAGGTCGACGTCGAGGGCAAACGGGTGCGGGTGGTCGGCACGACGTTGTTCCCGATCACGAACGGGCAGACGTTCGCGCTCGCAGACGGTGCCTTGTTCACACGGGTTGGTGTGCAGGCGCTGAAACGCGTCGCAAGCGGCGGTGAGGGCCCACCGCAACTTGCGGTGTCCTTCCGCCCCGGCGCCGACCGAGCGGCCGTCCGCGAGCGGATGCGGGCCTTCAACAACGGTGAGCTCCCGGCCGCGCCCATCCAGCACGCCGAGATCCAGCAGCTCCGCGAGCTCGACCGCCTGCCGTGGGTGCTTGCCGGATTCCTGATCGCGATCGCGTTGCTGGCGGTCGGTCACCTGATCGTGCTCTCCGTGCGACGTCGGGCCCACGACTTCGCGGTGTTGCGCGCCCTCGGGTGCACGCCCCGACAGGTCGACCGCATCGTGGCGTGGCAGGCGACCATGCTTGCGATCGTGGGAACGGTCGTCGGCGCCCCGTTGGGCATCCTCTTCGGCCGGTTCGTGTGGACACGCATCGCCGATGCCTACGGGGTCCGGACCGACACCGCGTGGCCGTGGGTCACGATGGCGATCGCACTGATCGGAACCGTCGCGCTCGCGAACGTGATCGCATGGTTGCCCGCCCGGCGCGCCGGGCAGAGGCCCGTCGTCGAGACGCTCCGAACCGAATAGCGCCGAGGAACTCGGGTCAGGCGGGCCGGCGCGCCGTGAGCTCGCGCGCGTTGTCGCGCATGATGCGCTGCTGGTCGGCGTCACCGAACTGCTTCACCTCGACCGCGTAGTCGAGCGGCCTCGGCATGCCCTCGATGTGCGGCCAGTCGGACCCGAAGATCACGCGCTCCGCGCCCATGTGCCCGACGACCGTGGTCACGTCGTCTTCCCAGAACGGGTTGATCCAGACGTTCCGCTTGAACGACTCCGTCGGATCCTCGGAGAAGTAACCGGGCATCTTGTGATCGGTGGAGCGCAGCTTGTTGAACAGGTCGCCGAGGAATTCGGCGCCGTTCTCGACCGACGCGACGCGCACGTTCGGGAAGCGCTCGAACAGCTTGTCGAACACGAGCGTGATCAGGAAGTCGTAGGCGGCGCGTTCGATGTGGAACGCCTTGACCGACGGTGCCCACCGTCCGTTGCCGCTGAAGCCGGCTGCGAACCCGTCGACCGCGTAGCCGTTGCTCGAGTAGCCGCTGTCGCCCGCGTGCACCACCACGGTGATGCCGGCTTCGTTGACGCGCGCCCAGAACGGATCGTTGCGCGGATCGCTCACGGGGATCTGACCCGAAGCGGTGTGCGGCGCCGCGGGACGCATCACGACGTGCCGCGCACCGTTGTCGATCGCCCACTCCAACTCGCGGCACGCCCAGTCGAGGTCGGCGAGGGTGATGTACGGCGAGGCGAAGATGCGGCCCTGGTAGTCGAGACCCCAGTCGTCGTCGAGCCAGCGGTTGAACGCGGTGAACAGCGTCGTGACCGCTTCGATGTCGTGCTTGATCAGCTCCTCATAGAGGATGCCGAGCGTGGGGAACAGCCACACGCCTTCGAGTCCGAACTCGTCGAGCTTCGCGACGCGGGCGTCGCGGTCGCGGTACTCGGCCGGGATCGGTTCGCGTTCGCGCAGGAACTCGTACGGCTGCAGCTTGTTCGGGTTGCCGCGGAAGTAGTCGTGCATCGCGCCGGCCTTGGCGACCGGGTCGAACGTCGGGTTCACGACCGCGTGACTGACGATCCCGCCCACGACGTGGTATTTGCGTCCGTTGACCTCACACCACTTACACAGCGCGGCTGCATCTTCGGCTCGACGTAGCGGGTGAACGCGTCGAGTGCCTCGTAGTAATGGTTGTCGGCGTCGAACGCGGCGTAGGGAAGCTCGCTCACGCGCCGAGCTTACCGAGGTCGTCGACGCGTACACTCGGGCGCGTGCACGAGCCCGATCTGAATTCGCTCGTCGATCTCGACTGGTCGTCCGTCGAGGCGGCCCGCCGGCAGATGCGGGAGACGGGCGCCTGCGAGATTCCCGGATTCGTCCGACCCGAGGCGCTCCCGCAGTTCGCCGAAGACGCCCGTCGTCTCGTCCCGCTCGCGCATCGCAGCGGCGGCCTCGGCACTGTGTATCTCGGGTTCCCGGACGAGACCTTTCCCGCCGATCATCCCCGCCAGTGGCTCGGCAACTACGGCCTGGGCGCGGTCGCCTATGACCTCTTCCCGGCCGGCTCGCCGATCCGGCGGCTGTACGAGTGGGACGAGTTGCGCGCGTTCGTCGCCGCGATCCTCGGGCTCGAGACGATCTATCCCTACGCCGACCCGCTGGGCGCGCTCAACCTCGCGGTGATGGCCGACGGCGACGAGTTGCAGTGGCACTTCGACCAGACCGATTTCGTAGTCTCGCTCGCGTTGCAGGACGGCGACCAGGGCGGCGACTTCGAGGTCGCGCCGTTCGTCCGGAACGCCGACGACGAACGCTACGACGACGTGGCCCGCGTCCTCGGCGGCGATCGCGCACCGCTCACCGTGTTTCCCATGACACCGGGGACGCTGCTCGTGTTCGCGGGTCGCAACTCGATACATCGCGTATCGCCCGTCGCCGGTTCGACCGCGCGCCTCGTCGGCTTGTTCGGCTACGACACGAAACCGGGGACGATGAGCAGCGAGCTCCTGAAGGCCGTGCGGTACGGCCGGGTCGCATGACCGACTCCGGCGGCGCGTTTTCCATCGGCGAAGGTTTTGCGGGCGACGGCCCGAACGCCGCGCACATCAACAGCCTGCTCGGCGCCAAGCGCGGCCCCGTCGGCGCGGCGTGGGCAACCGCGCTCGCCACTCCGCGCGCCGGGCACGCCGCCTTCGTGGTGGTCGCGGCGCCGAAGGTGCCGGTCAAGCCGATGACCCTCTTCGTCAACAAGGCCACCATCGAAGCCTCGAACGAACGGCACGGACGCCTCACTTGGGGTGCCGCGCAAGCGGGCGTCGCGGCGGGTGTGGTGAACGCCCACCGCAAGGGTGTGCTGCGGGCCGACGACGCCGACGAGCACGTGCTGATCGCCGCGGTGTGGGTCAATCCGTCCGCCGACGACGAAGAGGCCGTCTACGCGAACAACGCCGACGCGATGCTCGCGGCGCTGACCGCCGGCCGGGACGACCTGCCGTCGGTGCGCACCGTGCTCGACGTGGGCGAGCCGCGGAACCCATACTTCCGCGCATGACCCTCGAGCAACCATGACCCCCGAGCAGGCCGGCCACGAGCTGCGCGAAGCCATCGTCCGCATCCCCGGTGGCTTCATGACCGACACCGCTACCTACGCGCGGGGCGCGGAGCTCGGTTTCGACGGGCTCGACTTCTACCTGGCCGGTCGGGCGGGAGTGCTCGGCGACGTGCATCCAGACATCGCCGTCGCCGCGCTCGTGTTCTTCGCGCCCGAGGTCGTGCACGAGGCGTGGGCGCGCTCGTCTGCGGTCATGTCGCACGCGGAGGCCGCTCGCGAGTGGGCCGCGGTCGGGCACGCGTGGGCGATCGCACACCTTCCGGACGAGGTCGACTGGCAGACGGTCGCGGCCCTGCTCGGCCGTGTCGTCCATTCGGCCCCGGTCGCGGCCGCGCCGCTGTTCGCGGGCTGGCGGACCCTCGAGGAACCCGAAGCCGTCGAGGCTCTTGCCCTGCATCGCCTCAACGCGTTGCGCGAGCTGCGGGGTGCGCTCCACGGCGCCGCGGTGCTGACCGTGGGACTCACGCCGGTCGAGGCCGTCGTCGTGCGCACGCCGGCGATGCTGCGCGCGTTCGGCTGGTCGGAGCCGTATCCCGAACCGAAGCCGCTCCACGACCGTTGGGGTCTGGCCGAGGCGCGCACCGACCGCATGTTCGGACGGAACCTCGCGGTGCTCGACGACGAGGAGCGCACCGAGCTCGTCGAGATGCTCGCACCGCTTGCCGCACCGCCGGACGAATCGAGCACACGATGACCTGGTTGCGTGAACAGGCCGCGGGCGGCACGGCGCTCGACCGTGTGTTCGGGCTGCGGCCCAACGCGTACGCCCGTTTCACCGAGCTGCTCGACGCGTTGCCGGCGGGCGGTGTCGACGAATCGACTCTCGACGCATGCCACGCCCGCATCGACGCGCTCTTGCGCTTCGAACCGGACCCGACCACCGCGCTCGACCTCGACGACGCGCAACGGGCGGCCGTGGGATACGCCGAGCAGTACGCGCTCGACCCGCACGGTCTGCGGGACTCCGATTTCGAAGCGCTGCACGATCACTTCACCGACGCGCAGCTCGCCACGCTCACGCTCGCGGTCGCCATGTACGACGCGCTCGCGCGCTTCTCGGTCGCGTTGGAGGTGTGATGGCCCGGGTCCGGTCTCCCAAAGGTGGACTCACGCCGTTCGACCATCAGCCGCCGCTGTGGGAGGCGTTCAATCGCTACTACGGCACCTTGTGGTCCGACGGTGTGGTCGACGACCCGACGAAGGAGGTCGGCCGGCTCCGCAACGCGCGCGTCACCGGCTGCGGGATCTGTAAGAACCTGCGCTTCGCGACCGCGCGCGAACAGGGCCTCGAGGAGGAGTACGTCGAGCTGATCGACGACGCGTACGCCGACAGCGAGCTCCCGCACCGGTGGAAGCTGGCGGCTCGTCTGGCCGATGCCCTCATCGCGGATGCTCGCGTCGACGGTGAGCTGCGGGCTGCGCTGCTCGCCGAGTTCACCGCGGCCGAGATCGTCGAGCTCACCGCGACGATCGCGACCGCGATCGCGTTCTCGAAAGCATCCGTCGCGTTCGGCGCGCCCGACGAGATGCCACTCGTCGTCGTGCCGACACCGAAGATCGACGGAGACGTCGTCCGTTGACGGCGCCGCAGCCGGTGCGCGCCGACGACCTCATCCTCGTCTCGGTCGACGACCACATCTGCGAACCGGCGAACATGTTCGACGCGCACGTGCCGGCGCGTTTCCGCGACCGCGCGCCCCGAGTCGTCGACGAGGCCGACGGATCGCAACAGTGGTACTACGGCGACATCCGCGGTCGGAACCTCGGCCTCAACGCGGTTGCGGGCAAGTCGCCCGAGTTCTTCAACGTCGACCCCCTCCGGTACGAGCACATGCGACCCGGTTGCTACGACGTCCACGAGCGCGTCCGCGACATGTCGGCCGGCGGGCAGCTCGCCGGTCTCAACTTTCCGAACTGGACCGGCTTCTCCGGTCAGGTGCTCAACCAGGGTCCCGATCGCGAGACGAACCTCGTGATGATCAAGGCATACAACGACTGGCACATCGACGAGTGGTGCGGCGCGTACCCGGAGCGCTTCATCCCGTGCGGCATGCTCCCGCTGTTCGACGTGCACGAAGCCGCGCGCGAGGTGCACCGGCTCGCGGCCAAGGGTTGTCACGCAGTGACGTTCTCGGAGAATCCCGCCGGTCTCGGCATGCCGAGCATCCACACCGACGAATGGGACCCGCTGTTCGCGACGTGTAGCGACACGGGCACCGTGCTGTGCTGCCACGTCGGGTCGTCGTCGAAGAGTGCGTCGACCTCCCCGGACGCGCCCGCGCCGGTGCCGATGAACCTGTCGTCGGTGATGGCGATCTACACACTCGGCGATCTCTTGTGGGCCGACTTCTGGCATCGCTTCCCCCAGTTGCGCTTCGCATTGACCGAAGGCGACATCGGGTGGATCCCGTACTTTCTCTGGCGCGCGGAGCACACGCTCGATCGGCACAACGGCTGGATGCGCCACGACAAGCCGCAGGGACTTTCTCCGACGGAGCTGTTCCGCGAGCGCATCCTGTGTTGCTTCATCACGGATCGTGTCGGCGTGAAGCTGCTCGACGAGTTCAACGTCGACAACGTCTGTTGGGAGAGTGACTACCCGCACTCCGACAGCTCGTGGCCGAGTGCGCCCGAACGGTGCGCCGAGCTGTTCGCGGACCTCGACGCCGAGGTCGTTGCCCGGATCACACACCGCAACGCGATGCGGCACTATCAGTTCGATCCCTTCACCCGCCGATCACCGGAGCGGTGCACCGCCTCGGCGCTCCGGGCCGAGGCGCCCGACGTCGACCCGGTGACCCGGGTCGGCCGTCCCGCCGACGATCGCGATCTCGCGACGTGGCAGCGACTCGCGGGTCGGCCGCGTGTCTGACCGGTCTCGTGACATGCGAACGAATCGCAACTGACCCGCTGCCACCCCGTCCGGGATACACCGTTAGACTCGACGCATGCTTTCCGAGATCATCGGGCCCGACATCTTGATCGTGTTGGTCGTCATCCTCGTGCTGTTCGGTGGCTCACAGCTTCCGAAGCTCGCGCGTGGTCTCGGCTCGGCGCAGAAGGAATTCAAGAAGGGTCTCGAAGAGGGTCACTCCGACGAGGATGACTCCAAGAAATCCGAGAAGTCCAAGCCCGACTGACCGCCCGGCGGCCTCGCCGCGCGTACAGCCCGACCGACGACCTTCTACTTCGCCTTCCATCCGGGAGGCGGCGGGTCGGCGCGTTTCGCGCCCGCGCCGAACAGCCGCGGTATCTCCCGGAGGTAGTCGTCGGCCGTGAAGCCGCGTGCGTCGGCGTGCGCGGTGTCTCGCACCGACCACGTCTCGATGTGCTCGACGGTGCCTCCGCGTACCTGGAACGTCTGGCCCGAGATCCAACCCGCCTCCGGCGACGAGAGGTACGCGCCGAACTCGCCGACGTGCACCGGATCGCGCGGATCGAACCCCTCGGTGTCGTCGGATTCGTCTGCCCCGCGCGCCATGCGCCAGCCGATCTGCGCGAGGCGTGTGTTCGCCCCCGGCATGATCGTGTTCGCCGTCACCCCGTAGGGCGCCATCTCCGTGGCGAGCGCTTCCGTGAACGCCTGTATTCCTGCCTTCGCCGCCACGTAGTTCGACTGGCCGGCGCCTCCGTACACGAGCAGGCCGGTCGCCGTGTTGATGAGGCGACCGTAGGTCGTCCCGTGCTCCTTGGCCTGCGCCCGCCAGTACGTGCACGCGGGACGGCTCACGACGAACGTTCCCCGCAGGTGCACGCGGATGACGTCGTCCCACTCGTCGTCGCTCAGGTTGAACACCATGCGCGCGCGGCCGAAGCCCGCGTTGTTGATCACCGTGTCGAGGCGTCCCCAGCTGTCGAGCGCGCGGGCGACAAGCGCATCGCCGACGGCCGGCTCGCCGACGTCTCCGCGGTGCGCGACCGCCTCGCCACCCGCGGCCGCGATCTCGGCCACGACGTCGGCCGCCGGGTCCTCGTCGGTCGCGGCGCCGTCGGTCGCGACGCCGGCGTCGTTCACCACGACGCGTGCGCCGTACGCCGCGAGCCGCAGGGCGTACGCGCGGCCGATGCCGCGGCCCGCGCCCGTCACGATCGCGACCCGTTCCCGTAGATCGATCACCACGCCGTCCTCTCCGGGCGTCACCGGCAGACGCCCGTATCCGTACGCCGTCTCCGAACGGCCGATCTCACGCCCGACATCCCACGCCCGACACCCGACACCGCTGTGTACCGGCGTCACCGCACCGGGAGGCCCGGAAGTATCGGCGGATCGCCAATTCGGGCCACCGGCGTACCCGAGCGGGCGGCGGCGGGGCGATCGTAGGCCCGGCGATCGTAGGCCGGGCGGCTCGCGCGCCGCCGGTACACTCCTTCCTCCTTATGCAGAGCACAGTCGAGCCCGTCGAGATCGAAGAGGAAAACGCCGCTCCCGACGACAGCCCGGCGGGTGTCGCGAGCCGGGTGAAGCTTCACGTGACGGTTCCCGCGACCGAGTTCGAGCGTGCGATCGACGCGGCCTTCCGCAAGCTGGCCCGCGAGGTCCGCATCCCGGGCTTCCGTCCCGGCAAGGCGCCGCGCCGATTGCTCGAGGCGCGGCTCGGCAGCGACATCGCGCGCGAGCAGGCGCTGCAGGATGCATTGCCCGAGTACTACGTCGAGGCCGTCAACGAGCACGACGTCGACGTCATCGCGCCGCCCGAGATCGAGATCACCGCGGGTCAGGCCGACGGTGACGTCGAGTTCGACGCGGTCGTCGAGATCCGTCCGCAGGTGAAGCTGGTCGGCTACGACGAGCTACGGGTCGAGCTGCCGTTCCAGCCCGTCACCGACGACGACGTCGACAAACAGGTCGACGCGCTGCGCGAACGGTTCGCCGATCTCGCCGACTCCGACTTCCCGCTCGTCGACGACGCTTACGCGACGATCGACGTGGCGGGCACGATCGACGGAGAAGCGGTCGAGGGGCTCACCGCCACCGACTTCTTGTACCGCGTGGGCTCGGGCATGGTCGTCGACGAGCTCGACGACCAGCTGCGCGGAACCCGGCCGGGCGCGATCCTCGAGTTCACGGCCACACTGCCCGAGCGCTTCGGCGAGTTCGCCGGCCAAGAGGGCAAGTTCCGCGTGATGGTCAAAGAGGTCAAACAGAAGGTGCTGCCCGACCTCGACGACGAGTGGGTACAGGAAGCGAGCGAGTTCCAGACCGTCGACGAGCTGCGCGCCGACATCCGCGCCCGGGTCGAGACGATGCAGCGTTTGCAGGCGCAACGAGCCCTGCGCGACAAGGTTCTCGAAGCGGCCGCCGATCTCGTACCGATCGAAGCGCCGCCCACGCTCATCGACGGCGAGACGCGCCGGCGCGTCGAGGATCTCGCGCACCGCCTCTCGCATCAGGGTGCGAGCCTCGAGCAGTACCTCGAGATGACGGGTCAGGAACCGCAGGCCTTCATCGAGGAGATCCGCGTGGGTGCCGCCCGTGCGGTGCTCGCCGACCTCGCGTTGCGCGCCGTCGTGGCCGAAGAGGGCATCGGCGCCACCGACGAAGAGATCGACACCGAGGTGGAGCAATTGGCCGTGCGCTCCGAGCAGAAGCCCGCCAAGGTGCGGCGCGAGCTCGAACGGAGCGGCGCGCTGGAGGCGGTACGCTCTGATGTCGCACGAGGCAAGGCGCTCGAGTTCCTCGTCGAACACGCGACCGTGGTCGACGAGGACGGCAACGAGATCGATCTCACCCTCGCCGAAGGTGAGCTGAACGACATCACCCACGACCACCCGCACGATCACGATCACGATCACCCGCACGATCACGATCACGATCATGCGCACGACCACGAACCAGCCCGCACCGAAGAGGAACAGAAGGAGTCCGAGGCGTGAGTATCCGCAACGAATACGTCCCGGTGCCGAGATTCATCCAAGACACCCCGCGGGGCCGGATGGAATGGGACCCGTACTCGAGACTCGCGAACGACCGCATCATCTTCTTGGGGACGCCCGTCGACGACAGCGTCGCCAACTTGTTGATCGCGCAGCTGTTGATTCTCGAGTCCGAGGACCCGGACAAAGACATCATCATGTACATCAACTCGCCGGGCGGCGAGATCACCGGTCTGTTCGCGATCTACGACACGATGCAGTACATCAAGCCCGACGTGCAGACGTGTTGCATCGGTCAGGCGGCATCGGCGGCCGCGGTGCTGCTCGCATCCGGTGCACCCGGCAAGCGGTTCATCCTCCCGCACGCCCGGGTCCTCATCCACCAGCCGCACGGCGGTGCGTCGGGACAGGCCGTCGACATCGAGATCCAGGCCAAGGAGATCGTGCGCATGCGCGAGCTGCTCGACGAGATCCTCGCCTTCCATACGGGTCAGGCGCTCGATCGGGTCTCCAAGGACACCGATCGCGACTTCATCATGAGCGGCGTCGAGGCCAAGGACTACGGCATCGTCGACGAGATTCTCACCAATCGTGAGCTCGCCGCGGTACCGTCGGCCGAAGGCACGAGCTAAGGCGTCGAGGACCCAGGGGGAAAGGGGCCTTTCCTGTGGCAAAGTTCGGTGACGGCGGCGACCTGCTGAAGTGCTCTTTCTGTGGAAAGAGCCAAAAGCAGGTCAAGAAGCTCATCGCGGGACCGGGCGTGTACATCTGCGACGAGTGCATCGATCTCTGCAACGAGATCATCGAGGAAGAGCTCTCGCAGACGACCGAAGTCCGCTTCGACGATCTCCCCAAGCCGCGGGAGATCTACGAGTACCTGAACGACTACATCATCGGGCAGGAACAGGCGAAGAAGATCCTGTCGGTCGCCGTCTACAACCACTACAAGCGCGTCCAGGTCGGCGCTTACGGCGACCCCGACGTCGAGTTGCAGAAGTCGAACATCATGCTCGTCGGCCCTACCGGCTGCGGGAAGACGCTCCTCGCGCAGACGTTGGCGCGCATGTTGAAGGTTCCGTTCGCGATCGCCGACGCGACCGCACTCACCGAGGCGGGCTACGTCGGTGAGGACGTCGAGAACATCTTGTTGAAGCTGATCCAGGCCGCCGACTACGACGTGAAGAAGGCCGAGACCGGGATCATCTACATCGACGAGATCGACAAGATCGCCCGCAAGGCCGAGAACCCGTCGATCACGCGTGACGTGTCGGGTGAGGGCGTGCAACAGGCGCTGCTCAAGATTCTCGAGGGCACGACCGCGTCGGTCCCGCCCCAGGGTGGCCGCAAGCATCCCCACCAAGAGTTCATCCAGATCGACACCACGAACATCTTGTTCATCTGTGGTGGCGCCTTCGCCGGCCTCGACCGCATCATCGAGGCGCGCGTCGGCAACCGGGGCATCGGCTTCGGCGCCGACGTGCGCCGCAAGAACGACCTCGAAGAGACGGGTCGGTTCCTCGCCGACGTGTTGCCCGAGGATCTCTTGAAGTTCGGTCTGATCCCCGAGTTCGTCGGCCGGCTGCCGGTCGTCGGCGTCGTGCACAACCTCGACAAGGACGCGTTGATGCGCATCCTCATCGAGCCGAAGAACGCGCTGGTGAAGCAGTACCAGAAGTTCTTCCACTTCGACGACGTCGACCTCGTGTTCGGCGACGACGCACTCGACGCGATCGCCGATGAGGCGCTGAAGCGCGGCACGGGTGCACGCGGCCTGCGGGCCATCCTCGAAGAGGTGCTGCTGGAGGTCATGTACGACCTGCCATCGCGGACCGACGTCGTGAAATGCGTGGTCGACAAGGAAGTCGTGCTGCGCAAGGTCACTCCGACCCTCGTCACCGAGGACGAGTCCCGCCGCAGCGCGTAGTCGCGACTCCGCCACCTCGCGCGCGTCCATCAGGCCGAGCGAGCGGTGTAGCGGCCTTCGCGTTCCTCGACGATCAGTTGGAGCCCGTAGGCCTCGCTGAGGGTCTCACTGTTGACGACTTCCGCCAGCGGTCCGGACGCGAGCGTGCGGCCGCCTTTCAGTACGAGCGCGTGGGTGAAGCCGGGCGGGATCTCCTCGAGGTGGTGCGTCACGAGCACCATCGGGGGACGCGCCGGTTCGCGCGCCCAGGTGGCAAGGTCGGCGACGAGCTCTTCGCGGCCGCCGATGTCGAGTCCGGCGGTCGGTTCGTCCAACAACGCGACGCCGGGCTCGTTCATCAACATGCGGGCCAGCAGCACCCGTTGGCGTTCACCCGCCGACAGCGTCGGGAACGGGTGGGAGGCGAGCGCGTCGCAGTGCCACTCCCGTAGCAGTTCGTGCGCCCGTTGCCGGTCGGCGTCCGTGTAGCGATGCCACCAGGGCGCGAGGGCCGCGTAACGCGCGGTCATCACCACTTCGACGGCGGTCATCGTCGGTTCGAGCTTGGCGGCGAGCGCGGGCGACGAGAACGAGATGCGTTCCCGCAAGGTGCGCACGTCGGTTCGCCCGAGGCGCTGCCCCAGCACTTCCACCGAGCCGGCGGACGGGTGCTGGTAGAGGGACACGATCCGCAGCAACGAGGTCTTGCCCGCGCCGTTCGCGCCGAGCACGACCCAGCGTTCGCCGGTGCCGACCGTCCAGTCGATCGCGTCGAGAATGGTCGCGCCGTCGAGCACGAGACTGACGTCGGTGCACCGCATGACCGGTTGGCTGTTCACCGCACTCCCGTTCGTCCGCGCCTGCCGACCGTCGAGAGAGGATAGGGGTGTGCTTGCCGCCGACCCGGCTTCGTGTCAAGGTCGATCGATGGCCCTCGACGGTACGGTCGCATCAACGCCTCGATCGCACGCTCGGCTTCCGTGCCTCGACGGCGTGCGCGCGCTGGCTGCGTTGATGGTTGTCGTGTACCACGCGGTGTTCTTCAACTCCGATTTCCTGACGCGCGGGGGAGCGTTCCTCGGCACGTTGAACGCGGGCGTTTGGATCTTCTTCGTGACGTCGGGGTTCCTGCTGTACCTCCCGTTCGCGGCATCGCACCTGCGTGACGGCCCGGGTGTCGACCCTCGCGGTTACGCCCTTCGCCGCCTGGCGCGCATCTACCCCGCGTACTGGCTGGTGCTGGCCTTCTTCACGTTCATCGTGCCCCGCATCAACATCTACGGATGGCACGGCTTCCTCTTGCACACGACGCTGACGCAGACCTATGTGCACATCAATCCGTTCGTGGACGGATTGCCACCGGCGTGGAGCCTGGTGGTAGAGATCTCGTTCTATCTCTTCCTCCCGTTCTACGCCGCGCTGATCGGGAAGTTGGCGAGCAGGGCGCGCCCGCTCACCATCGAGGTCTCCGGGCTCGCGGTGCTGTTCGTGATCGGGATCGTCGCGATCGTGTCGATCGGGAACGGGCTCGACGCGCCGTGGGTCACCGTGCTGCCCCAGCACCTCGGCGCGTTCGCGCTCGGCATGTTGCTCGCGGTGCTGAGCACGCAGCCCTGGAGCGGCGTGACGACGGCTCGGCTCGCGCGCATCGGGCGCCCCACGTGGATGTGGTGGTCGGCGGCGCTCGCGGCGCTGGTCGCGATCCCCGTCGTGCTCCGCCTGGATCCGCTCGCGGCGCCGACCGCGGCGCAGGCGATCGGCTTGGATCTTCTCCAGATCGTCGTCGGCGTCTGCGTCGTCGTGCCGGTGGTGCTCGGCCCGCAGGACCACGGATTGATCCGCAAGATCCTGCGCTCCCGTCCCGCCGCGTATCTCGGGCTCGTGAGCTACGGGATCTATCTGTGGCATTGGTTCATCCTGCGTATCGTCGCCGACTGGCTCGGGTGGCCGCTGTATCGCGGCAACTGGTTCGTCGTGCTTGTCGTCGCGTTGCCGATCGTTGTATTCGCGGCCAGCGTGAGCTGGTTTGCCGTGGAGCGACCGATCCTGCGACTCGCGCACCGCGTCGCGCCCGGTGGCCGACGCTCGCGAGAGCCGAAGGCGCGTGAAGGGCACGCGCTGCTCGACGCGTAGACCGACCGTTGTCCGCGCCGGACCCGTCCGACCCGGCCGTAAGCTCCGTCCTCATGACCGAACGCGCCGGCGAGGCGGCCGACGACGAGGCGCGGCCGTCCCAAACCGAACGCGGACCGGTGATCGGCGCGGTCGCCGCCGGCTTGGTGTTCGTCGGATTGCTGTGCGACGGCCACCTGTCACTGCTGCGCCGCGACTCGGTCGGCGGCTTCTTCGACCTCCAGGCCCACAGCCTGCTGCACGGACACTTGAGCGTGCCGGCGGAGGGCCTCGGGCTCGAGGCGTTCTTCGTCCACGGCCACGCGTACATGTACTACGGCCCGTGGCCCGCGCTGCTGCGGATGCCTGTCGCCGCGTTCACGCACCGCTTCGACGGCCGGCTCTCGCAGCTGTCGATGCTTGTCGCCTTCGCGGTCGCGATGGTGTTCACGATCCGGCTCACGCGTCGTATCCGTCCGCTCGTTCGGGGTGACGCGCCGATGACTCGCATCGAGCAGTGGGCGACCGGTGCATTCGTGTTCGTCGTCGGCGGCGGATCGGTGCTGACGTTCCTGGCCAGCGTCGGCTGGGTGTATCACGAGGCCGAGCTGTGGGGCGCCGCGCTGGCGATCGCCGCGTTCGATCTCATCGTCGCGTTCACGATTACCTCTGCGCGCCGCGAGCTCGTGCTCGCGTCGCTGCTCAC
The DNA here is from genome assembly GCA_025463875.1 of Actinomycetes bacterium. Lineage (GTDB taxonomy): Bacteria > Actinomycetota > Acidimicrobiia > IMCC26256 > PALSA-610 > PALSA-610. The sequence continues at coordinate 3,161 of JAODBI010000336.1, read as the reverse complement.
GACGTTCGCGTTCTTGTCGCGCGGCTCGGTCGGCGCCGGACCGGTGGCCGCACTCGGTCTGCTGTTCGCCGCGAGTCTCTGGCGGCCGGCGCGGACGGTCTTCGGCCTTTCGCCTCGAACCGCGGGCAAGGGGCGGGCGGGCGGGCCGGCCGGTCTCGCCGTCGCGTTCGCAGTCCCGGTCGTCGCGTACGCGGCCGTGAACTACGCGAAGTTCCGGACGCTGTTCAGCCTTCCGGCCAGCCGGCAGATCCTCTACACGCCGATCAGCGCCTCTCGCCGAGCGGCGCTTGCGGCCAACGGGAACAGCCTCTTCGGTGTGAAGCTCGTGCCGACGACCATCGTGCACTACCTCCGCCCCGACGGCATCCGCTTCCAGCAACTCTTCCCCTTCGTCACGTTTCCCCCTCCCGCCCACGTGATCGGAAACGCTCGATTCGACACCATCGACGCGAGCGCGAGCCTGACGGCGACGATGCCGGCGCTCACCGTTCTCGCGATCATCGGCCTCGTCTGCGTGGCGCGGGCGCGGGCGCGAAGGCCCGCGCCCGAAGCTCCCGGCCTCGCGGTGCTGCGCGCCCCGGTGCTCGGGGCCGCGGCGGCGCTGCCCGTGACGCTGGCGATCGCGTTCATCGCGGAGCGCTACCTTTCCGACTTCGTTCCGCTGCTCCTGTTGCTCGCCGTACCCGGCTTGCACGTCGCGCTCGCGTGGATCGCACGACCCTCTACCGGCCGAGCGATCAGGCGCGTCGTCATCGTCGGTCTCGCGACGCTCGGAGTGCTGTCGGTCTGGGCGAACGTAGGCCTTGCGATCCTCTACCAGCGGACGCTGGCACCGACCGAGGTCAACGATTGGCGCATCGCCGACTTCGTGCGCTTCCAGCAATCGATCCACAGCCACATTCCCGGGGGCGCGATGCCCTACGTGCGACGAGGTGACGTGCTGCCTCGGCCCGGACCGCTGGGGACGATCTTCGTGCTCGGCGACTGCCGCGCGGTCTACTGGTCGGGCGGTGATTCGTGGCGCGCCATCGAGCGGACGCGCAGCACCGGCTACTGGCGTGTGCAGACGACGTTCGCAGCCGCACCGCGCGATCAGTGGCAGCCCGTGTTCGTCAACGGCACGCCCGGCGCGGGGAGCTACCTTGCGGTCCGGGTACTCCCTCATGCGCGCGTGGTGTTCGGATACATCTCCGATGGAACCGGCAGGCCGTGGCTCCAGAGCCCGCCCGTGCGTATCCGACCCTCGACCGCGAGTGTGCTGGATCTCGTGTACGACCCGTCGAGGGGACAGCTCGCGGTTCGGGTCGACGGTCGTCTCGTCGTCGACGCGCCGCTCTTGCTGCGGCCGATCGAAAACCCGACGATCGGTCGCAGTGACATCGGCGGCCCCGTCGCCGCCGCGTTCGCGGGCACGATCTCCGAGCTCCCGACGTCACCGACGTTGTGCCGCAGTCTTATCCGCTGAGGCGTGGCGCAGAAAGATCGAGCACGTCGAAGCGGTCGTCGTGACCGAGCGACCGGTACGTCTCGAGGATGGGGAGCGACGCGTTCACCGCCGGGCACCGACCCTGCAGGAACGAGTGATCGATCACGAGAAAGCGCACACCGAAATCGGTGCGGAGCTGCGCAAGTTCTCGGGCATCGATCGGTTGCGCGGGGTTGTCGGAGGTCGTGAGTCGGCCGTACTGCGTACGGTCGCAACGAAGCTTCGTCAGCGCGACCGAGCGTGTGTACGAAACGAGCTTCGACCAGGGATTCGCCGCGAACGAACCGGCGCAACCGACGACAGGTGCGTGATGAAACAGCTGGTAGCTCGCGAAGGTCGGGTCGCAGTCGGCGGGGACTCGAAGGACGGTGTCGCCCGGGCGCGCGAGTCGTGCGATCTCGTGGAACGCAGCCTCGCTCGCCGCGGTCGTGTCCATCGTCACCGTCGGAAGTGGGATCAACAGATTTGTCGCGAGTAGCGCGGCCGCAACGGCCGCGACGACGATCGTGTTCGCCCGCCACCGGTCGAGCACCCGATCCAGACTGATGGCAGTCGCCGCGACCAGAATCCCGACGAGGACGTAACTCGCGCGGACGGGCGCGCGCAACGCGCCGAGGCCCGGAAGCGCGAGCAACAGCCGGTAGGGCAGCCACGAGACGGGCTTGCCGGCGTTCTCCCACACGAAGTGGTGCCCGAATTTGAGCGACGGTCCGAGCGCGAAGACCCACATGAGTCCGGCCGCGAGGAGGAGAGGAAGACGGCGTCGATCGCGTAGGAAGCAGAAGGCAGTGAACCCGGCGAGGAGCAACAGCCCCGGAAAGATCGTTTCTTCGAGCGCGAACGTGGGGTCGGGCAGCCGTCCGAGGCTACGAGCGACGATCTCGGGGCGCGGCACCAGGAACGTAGAACGCGTCGGCTGCGCGACGGTCGACAACGCGTCGGCCGAATAGAGCTCGCTGTCGGCGAGCAGCTCCGTCGCGGTACCCCGTCGCTGCTCGGCTCGATCGAAGCGGATGCGCGGCACAACGAACGGGAGCAACAACACCAAGGTGACCGCGGTCGCCGCGACGGTCGTGAGCGGGATTCGCCAGCTGCGGCGCCGGAGCGCGGCGATACCGACGAGCACGCCGTAGGCGAGACCACCAAACACGAGGAAGTAGACGCTGCACAGGTACGCGACCGCGAGCAGGACTGCGAGCCGTACGGGCCTCACGGCGCGCGCGCCGGTCACGACATCCAACCCGTCGGCGAGCAACAACGGCACCGTGAAGGCCCAAAACAGGGGTAGCACTCCGACCTGCACACTGAGCCCGATCGGCGGCGCGGTCAGGAAAGCGACCGCGGCGATGGTGTGCACCAAACGTCGCGGGCTCAGCCTCCGAGCGAGCGCACGCGCGCTCACGACGTTCAGCACGGCGCCTGTGACGAACGCGAGGTTGTACGCGAGATACGGTCCGGCGACGACGTTGTAGAGGCCCGAGACGTACGAGGGCAGGTACCCGTCGACCAGCCGCAGATCGAAGCCGAACGGATGGATCACGTCGGCGATCCGGAGGGGCACGAGGTGACCGTGCGCGATGAGCCGGCCCATACGCCAGCCGAGCCACGTGTAGTAGCGCGCGTCGTCGCTGCCGCCGAAAATCCGGGTGCGGGCGTGCATCAACCCGGGCCACAT
>JAODBI010000300.1 GCA_025463875.1 Actinomycetes bacterium | reverse complement strand
TGCTTCTGCGACCGGCTCGACGACCGGCTCGACGAGCTGCGTGGTCGCGGGCGCGCGGCCCGTGGCGCGTCCGGGCTGTGCCACGTCGACCGGCCGGTCCCCCTTCACGAAGGCGCAATGTACGGATGGTGCACGCCCTGTGCAAGATGCTGGAAAATCGCCGGGAGCGACCGGCGGGCGTCGTTAGCGTTGTGCACATGCCGCACCCGGACGTTTCGTTCGAACGCGCGCGCCTCGATTTCGCCCAATCCTGCCTGGACGCCATGCGCGACCGCACGGAGGCGCTGGCCTCGAACGACGACATCCTCGCGGCGAACGAGGCCGACGCCGAGGCCGTGCGCTGGCAGCTCCAACGCCGGTTGGCGTCGCTCGACGACGACGTCGCAGCCCTCTGTTTCGGCCGGATCGACGAGGAGACCGGCGAGCGCTGGTACGTCGGCCGGCGCCATATCGAAGACGCCGAGGGTGCGCCCGTCGTTGTCGACTGGCGCGCGGGTGTCGCCACGCCCTTCTACCGGGCCACGCTGGCCGACCCCTTCGGGCTCGAGCGCCGCCGGCGCTTCGTGTTCACCGCCCGCGAGCTCACCGACGTGTTCGAAGAGGACTTCAACGACCCGGATTCGCTCGCGGGCTCGGGAGGCGTGCCCGATCCGCTCCTCGCCGAGCTGGGCCGGGCGCGGACGGGCCAGATGCGCGACATCGTCGCGACGATCCAGGCCGAACAGGACGCGATCATCCGTGCACCGATCGAGACGTGCCTCGTCGTGCAGGGTGGTCCGGGCACCGGGAAGACCGCGGTGGGTCTGCACCGCGCCGCGTTCCTGCTCTACGAGCACCGCGTGCGGCTCGCGCGCGAAGGCGTGCTCGTCGTGGGCCCGAACCCTGTGTTCCTGCGCTACATCTCGCAGGTCCTGCCGTCGCTCGGCGAGACGTCGGCGGCGCAGACGACCGTCGACGGCCTGCTCTCGCTGCGCTTTCGCATCGCGGCCGTCGATCCCGACCCGGTCGCGGCGATCAAGGGCGACGCGCGGCTCGCGACCGTGATCCGGAACGGTGCTGCCGACGCGATCCGCGTGCCCGCCGACGGACTGACAGTGCGCTTCCGCACGCGGGAACTGACGATCGATGCCGACGACGTGCGCGCGCTCGTCGCTGAGGCGCGCCGTCGAGAAGCGCCGTTCGCAACTCAGCGCGAACGCTTCCGGCAGATGTTGGTGCGGCGCGCCTACGACCGGTACACGGGTGGTGTGGCGATCGAGCTCGACGAGAACGACTTCGGCGGAGCGTTGCTCGCCGATGCCGCGTCCCGCAAGGCCATCGACGGCTGTTGGCGCAGCGTCAGCCCGGTCACGCTCGTGCGTTCGTTGTTGACGCAGCGCGCCCTTCTCGCGCGCGCCGCCGACGGCGCGTTGACCCCGGACGAACAGGCGATGCTCCTACGGCCGCGTGCCGCCGGTGACGCATGGACTGCCGGCGACCTCCCGCTCCTCGACGAGGCGGAGTCGTTCGTGAAAGGCGCGCCCCGCCGCTTCGGTCACGTCGTCGTCGACGAAGCGCAGGATCTTTCGCCCATGCAGCTGCGGATGCTCGCGCGGCGCGCGCGCCGGCACTCGATGACCGTGCTCGGCGATCTCGCGCAGGCGACGGGCCCCGCGTCGCCCGCGAGTTGGGAGGACACCCTCGAGCACCTCGGCCGCCCCGAGAACGCGCAGCCGGCGGAGCTCACGATGGGCTATCGCCTTCCAGGTGCTTTCCTCGCGCTCGCCAATCGCCTGCTCCCCGTCGCGGCGCCGGGTGTTGCTCCCTCGCGGTCGGTGCGCGCCGACGGCGATCCCCCCGACGCGCACGAGCTCGAGCCCGACCGGCTCGTTCCGGCGATCGCGGAGCACGCGCTGACGCTGGCCAAGGAGTTCGCCACCGTCGCGGTCATCGCGACCGACGGCCGGGTCGACGAGCTGCGGCGCGCGATCGAGGACCGGGGGGTCGTGCTCGCCGAACCCGGTGAGGTCTCGCCCGAGCGCCCGCTCGTCGTGCTGCCGGCGCGCCTCGCCAAGGGCCTGGAGTTCGACGCGGTGATCGTCGCCGAGCCCGCGGAGATCGCAGCCGAAGCACCGCACGGTGCGCGGCTGCTGTTCGTGGCGCTGACCCGGGCGGTGCAGCACCTCGCGCTGGCGCACGCCGAAGCACTCCCGGAGGAGCTCGCGCTTCCGGGCGTACTCGGCCGGGCGGAGGTGGTCGGCGACTCGGACGCGTAGGCTTCGCCCGATGCCCGACCCGGCGATGCCCGACCCGGCTCCGCTGAAGATCACGACCCGGAGCGGCAACGTTCGCGTGGTCGTCGGTGCGCCCGGCGAGTTCTCGGTCACGGGCGGCACGATCGAGCGCCGCGACGACGGCACCGTGCACATCCGCCGGGAACCGTCGAGCAATTTGATCGAGGTGCGGTGCGCGCCCGGCACCGACGTCACGGTCGGCACCGCGTCCGGCAAGGTCGAGCTGATCGGCGCCTTCGGAGCGGTGAGAGTCGCGACGGTGAGCGGACGAATACGCGTCGACGAAGGAATGCGTATCGATGTCCGGACGAAGTCGGGGAAGATCGAGATCGGTGTTTGTACGGGCGACTGCCGCATCATGACGAAGAGCTCGGCGGTACACGTCCGGAAGGCCGGTCGCGCGACGGTCGCCGGGGTTTCGGGCGTCGTGTTCCTCGAAGACGTCGGCGGCGCCGAGGTGAAGACGGTCAGCGGCAAGGTCGCCGTCGGTTCGACGGGGAACGACCGCATCTCGGTCCATACCGTCTCGGGCAAGGTCGACGTACGGCTGCCGTCTGCCACCCGACCTTCGGCGCGCTTGCGCTCACTCTCGGGCCGGGTCAACTGCGAGCTCGCACCCGGCGACGACTGCGAGGTCGCGGTCGTCAGCGTGAGTGGTGCGATCAAGGTGTCGAGCGGCTGATGACCGACCAGGGGGCCATCGTCTTCACCGACATCGTTGGCTTCACGGCGCTCACCGATATGCACGGCGACGACGTGGCGCTCGCGCTGCTCGAACGGCAGGAGCGCATGGTGCGCGCCGCGTTGCCGTCGACCTCGCGAGTGGTGAAGGAGCTCGGCGACGGTCTCCTGCTCTGGTTCGACGATCCGAGCGACGCGATCGACACGTGTCTGCGCCTGCAACGCGACTTCGACTTCGTGAACGAGGCGGCCGACGTCGCGGCCCGCCAACCGACGCGCGGCGCGGACGCCATTGCCGATGTGAACGACGTACCGCTTTGGGTGCGCATGGGCGTGCACTGGGGCTGTCCGCGCCGGCGCGGCGACGACATCGTGGGGCGCGACGTCAATCTCGCGGCGCGCATCGTCGACCTCGCGGGGCCGGGTGAGGTCTTGTGCTCGGAGGCCACCGCCGACGCGATCGGGGCGCGCCCCGGAGTCGGCTTCGAGCCCCTCGGTCCGGTGTTCGTGCGCGGCATCGCGGAACCCGTGCCGATCGTGCGGGTGTTGACCGCGATCGACGCCGAATGGCCGACGGAGTCGGGCGAACGGGCCGGGCGCGCGCCGACCTGACGCGCGCGCCGGCCTGAAGCCGGTCAGAGGTAGAGACGTTCGCCGATCTCGAAGCCCGTCCGGGCAGGACCACCGGGTCCGCCGGGCGGCAACGGTCCCTGAAACGGCGCCGGCCCCTGATACGGCGCCGGCGGACCGCCGGCCTGGTCGTCGAACTGATTTCGCGGCCACGCGAGCGCAGCCAGCACGATGAGTGCGCCCACGACCACGAGCGCGATCGCGGACGGCAGGGCGCGGTGGCCGTAGGTCCGCAACAAGGTGGTCGCGATGTCGGGGATGATCCCCGAAGCATGTTCGAGCACCCGGGGGAGCACAACGAACAACAACAACGGAGTGATCGCGAGATACGCAGCGCGGCGACCGACGAGGACGAAGGACCCGCGATCGTGACGCAGGAGAAGTGACGCGGCGATCAGGAGGAGCGCGGCGACGGTGGCGAGCACCATGACTCCGTCGGCCGCCGAACGCAGCGCGTGGACCCGTGGAAGATTGTCGTTCCGGATGCGGATCGTGAGCGGGGGGACCTTCTTGACCCGGGCCGCGAGTAATGGATCCCTTGCCGCGAGCGCGTTGCGCAATGCCAGCGACAAGGCGCGCCCGTCGACGGTGAAGGTCGTCTGGTTGCCGTGCGAGAGAATTGCCTCGTGAATGTTCGCGACCGTGTTCGTGAACGCGGCGACCACCCGCGGATCGCGCAGTGCTGCTGTGACCGCCGGCGCGAGCCTCGGGTCCTCCGCGGCGAGCGGTATGCGCCGGTCGACCTCGGTGACCAGTTGATCGGCGAGGCTTTGGCGGACGGCGGGCGTCTCGAGCAACGCGTGCGCGGCGGCGCGGGTCGATGCCGGATCCAGGATCACGTGCGAGACGAGCCACGCGTCGTAGCCGACCCATGCCGCGAGGAAGCCGAGGACGAGCAACGCTCTCGCGCCGGCTGAGGATCCCATGGCGCCCATATTCCCAACTGAGCTCTCGCCGTCGCGTGGGGAGTCTTTTCGACGGGCCGCGCTCGGACTCGGCTAGCCCGCCTGTTTGGCCACCGCCGCGGCCGCGGCCAACGCCCGCTTCGGGTCGAGAAAGCGTCCCTTCACGCCGCCGGGACCCTTCCGACCGGTCGGGCGAAGATCGTCGTTGAGCTCGTACACCAACGGCTCACCGGTCGGGAGGTTCAGCTCGACCACCTGGTCCGCGGTCAGGCCGTCGAGATGCTTGACGAGCGCGCGCAGGGAATTGCCGTGCGCGGCGACGAGCACCGTGGCGCCGGTGCGCAGATCGGGGACGATCGCGTCGTACCACCAGGGGAGCATGCGTTCGAGCACGTCCTCGAGACACTCCGAGCGCGGCAGCACGTCACGGGGGAGCGCGGCGTAGCGATCGTCGTACCCCCAGCGCTCGGCGTTCCGCGCGAGCGTCGGGTCGAGCTCGGGCGGCGGCACGTCGTACGAACGGCGCCAGATCTTCACCTTGTCGGCACCGAACTGTGCCGTCGTCTCCAACTTGCCCTTGCCCTGCAGATCGCCGTAGTGGCGTTCGTTCAGCCGCCACGACCGCCGCACCGGAATCCACTTCCGCGCGCACTCGTCGAGCGCAAGCTCTGCAGTGCGGATCGCGCGCACCTGGACCGAGGTGTGCACGATGTCCGGCCGCACCTGCGCGGCCGCGAGATCGGCGCCGCCACGCCGGGCTTCGGCGCGACCCTGCTCGGTGAGGTCGACGTCGACCCACCCGGTGAACAGGTTCTTCAGGTTCCATTCGCTTTGCCCGTGGCGCAGTAGGACGAGCGTGTACGGCACGAGAGGCATTCTGCCCGACCGGTAGTGTCCGCCCCCGTATGGGCGCCGGTCGATGAGCGATCTTCACGTCGTGACGTTGTGCACGGGCAACGCCGCGCGCTCCGTCATGGCCGGCGCGATCCTGCGGGAGCACGTGCCGGGACTCAAGGTCACCACCTCGGGAACGCACGTCATCGAGGGCATGCCGATGAGTTGGCGTACGCGCGATGCGATCGCGTCGCTCGGGTTGCCGATCCCCGACCACCGCAGCCGGCAGGCGACGGTGCAGGAGCTCGATTCCGCCGACCTCGTGATCGCGCTCGCGCGCGAGCACGTGGCGTGGATGCGGCGCACGCACCCGAAGGCCGCGCCGCGCACCGCCACCCTGAAGCGCCTGGCGCGCGACCTGCCCGACGACGGCACGCCGCTCGGCGATCGACTGGCCGCGATGCAGTTGGCCGACGTGCAGCTCGAGTCGACCGAGGACGTGCTCGATCCCGCGGGCGGTGATCTCGACGTGTTCCTCGAGTGCGCGCAGGAGATCGCGGGGCTTCTGCACGCGGTCATTCCTCGGATGTAGGGTGCGCGCGTGGCCGTCGGAGTACCCGAAGACCTCTCGCGCGCCGAGGCGACCCTGCTCGCCGACGGCGGTCCGTTCGAGTTGGTCGACGTCGAGGTCGCGGGTGTCACGATCCGCTCGTTCAAGAACCGGATCCGCACGCTGCGCGATCTGCTGACGAAGTCGGTCGACTTCGGCGACAAGACGTACATGCTCGCGACCGACGGCGTCACCGAACGGCGGATCACCTTCGCCGAGCACGCCCGGCTCGTCGCGTCGGTCGCGGCGGCGCTCCGCGATCGCTACGACGTGCAGCCCGGCGACCGCGTCGCGATCCTCGGGGCCAACTGCCCGGAGTGGGTCATCACCTTCTGGGCCGCGATCAGTCTGGGCGCGGTCGCGGTCGGGCTCAACGGTTGGTCGACGGCTCCGGAGATCCGCTATTTCCTCGACGACTGCGAGCCCAAGGTGCTCGTCGCCGACCGCAAGCGCGTCGAGCGCATCGAGGGCGATCCGGGCGTCCCGGTCGTCGTGATGGAAGTCGAATTCGCCGAGCTCGAGGAACACGCCCCCGACGCCGGTTTCGCCGAGTTGGAGGTCGGCGAGGACGACGCCGCGATCATCCTCTACACGTCGGGGACCACCGGACGGCCGAAGGGTGCGATCAACACACACCGGAACGTCGCGTCGTACCTGATGCTGAACTTCTACAACGGCGCCAAGGCGATGATGCTCGCGCCACCGCGCGGCGACGACGATCCGCCGCCCTTGCCACCGTGCCAGTTGGTGTCCAGCCCGCTCTTCCACGTCTCGGGTCTGCACAGCGCAGCGGTGATGATGCTCGCGGTCGGACTGAAGAGCGTGTGGCTGATGGGGCGCTTCGATCCCGCGGTCGCGATGCGCGTGATCGAAGAAGAGCAGTGCACCGGGTGGTCGTTCACCGAGACGCTGCTCCACCGTATGGTCAACTTTCCCGACGCCGACAAGTTCGACCTCTCCAGCATCACCACCGTGGGCGGCGGCGGCTCGCCGGTATCGGCATCGTTGATCGAGCGAACGCGAGACATCTTCCCGAACGCGCGCCACAGCGTCGGCATCGGTTACGGCCAGACCGAGTGCGCCGCGCTCGCGACGCTCAACAACGGTCAGGAGCTCATCGACTTCCCGGCGTCGGTCGGCCGGCCGCTGCCGACAGTGGAGCTCGAGATCCGCGATCCCCTCGGCAACGCGCTGCCCGAAGGCGAAGAGGGCGAGGTGTGCCTGCGCGGACCGATGGTCATGCCCGGCTACTGGCGGCGTCCCGAGGCGACCGCCGACACGATCACGCCCGATCGTTGGCTGCGCACGGGCGACATCGGGCGCATGGAGGGCGGTCGGCTCTACCTCTCGTCGCGCAAGCGCGACCTCATCTTCCGCGGTGGCGAGAACGTCTATCCCGTTGAGATCGAGAAGTGCATCGAGGATCATCCCGACGTGGAGGAGTGCGCGGTCATCGGCGTCGACCATCCCGAGCTCGGTCAGACCGTGAAGGCCGTCATCGTCCCGCGCCTCGGCCACACGATCGACATCGAAGCCGTGCGTGCGTTCTGCGCGTCGGAGCTCGCGTACTACAAGGTCCCGGAGCACTGGGAGGTACGCGAGGGCTCGTTGCCCCGCAACGCGGCGGGCAAGATCCTGAAGGATGTGCTGCGCGATGCGAACGCCGACTCCGGCTTCGTCGAGGAGTAGCCCGATGCCGCTCGACCTGCGCGCGCTCGTCGCGCCGGAGCACACCGCGCTCGTGCTGCAGGAGGTGCAGAACGGTGTGGCCGGTACGCCCTCGGCGTTGCCCGCCC
>JAODBI010000213.1 GCA_025463875.1 Actinomycetes bacterium | reverse complement strand
ACGTCCTCCGACACGTCGCGTTCAAGCCGCCGACCGCACCCGTCGTGTCGAACCACGACGGTCTCGCCTACGACGACGGCGACGGTTGGCGCGATCGGCTTCCGGACCACGTCACGGTTCCGGTCCGTTGGCGCACGTCGATGGAGACGCTGGCGGGCCTTGGCGCCGCCGCGTTCGTCGAAGTCGGTCACGGATCGATGATCGCGGGTGTCGCCAAGCGCACCGTTCCCGACGTGCGCGTCATCGCGTGCGGCACGCCCGCGGAATGCGAGCAGTTGTCCGCCGCTGTGAATTCCCCGAGTTCCCCGAACTTCCCCCAGGAGGAATCATGAGCCCGCAACTCGACCTCGAGGGCGAGCGAGTTGCCATGGTCGAGAGGATGATCGTCGCGCCCGGCGTCGGCGTCTTTCGGCCGCTCGGCATCGAGGCGGGCGCAACCGTGTCCGTCGGTGAGATCGTCGGCGTCGTCGAGGGACCCGGCACGCGTGAACCGGTGAAGAGCGCGTTCGCCGGAATCGTCATGGGCTTCCTGGCCCACTCCGGAGAACGCCTGCGCGAAGGTCAAGCAGTCGCCTGGATGCGGGTCGCGTGACGGCGGCGGCCGCCATCGTCGGTTGGGGTACCGCACTTCCCGACGGCCGCGTCACGAACGCCGACCTCGAAGCACGCGTCGACACGAGCGACGAGTGGATCGTCGAACGCACCGGTATCCGGGAACGGCGAGTCGTCGGTCCGGGAGAGACGACCGCGTCGCTCGCCGTCGAGGCGGCGACCCACGCGATCAAACGTGCCGGCCTCACACCTTCCGACATCGATCTGATGATCGTCGCGACGGTCACCCCGGAGCAGCCGATCCCCCACACCGGCGCGTTCGTCGGCGAGACACTCGGCCTCCGATGCGGTTCCTTCGACATGAACGCCGCGTGCGCGGGCTTCGTCTACGAGCTCGTCGTCGGCGCCTCGATGCTCCAGATGGGTTATGACCACGTCTTGATCATCGGTGCCGAGACGCTGAGCCGGATCATCGATCCCGAGGATCGCACCACGACGGTGATCTTCGGCGACGGCGCGGGCGCGGCCGTGCTCGCGCCGACCCGGGAGACGCCGGGGTTGCTCGCATGGGATCTCGGTTGCGACGGTTCCGCGGCGGCCCTGCTCGAGGTCCGCGCGGGCGGCAGTCGCCTTCCGGCCAGCGCCGCGACGGTCGAGGGTCGGGAGCACTACTTGAAGATGGCGGGCCAGGAGGTGTTCCGGCGCGCGGTTCGGGTGGTCGTCGACTCGGCCTCGAGCACGCTCGCGCGTGCGGGCGTCGACGCTTCCGAGGTGGCGTGGTTCGTGCCGCATCAGGCGAACCAGCGCATCATCGATGCCGCGGGCAACCGCCTCGGGTTCGAATCCGAACGTACGCTCGTCAACATCGACCGCGTCGGCAACACCTCATCGGCATCGATTCCCCTCGCCTTGTTCGAGGCCGTCGACGATGGCCGCGTGCGGGACGGCGACCTCGTGTTGTGCTCGGGATTCGGCGCCGGCATGACCTGGGCGAGCGCGCTTCTCCGTTGGGGTGCACGTTGAGCACGCCGCAGGATCGCGTCGCGTTCGTCACGGGTGGCTCGCGTGGGATCGGGCGCGAGACGGTCCTCGCGCTCGCGCGGGCCGGTCATCCTGTCGCGTTCTGCTACTCGGCCGACGTCGACGGCGCGACGGCGACGCGTCAGGCCGTCGAATACCTCGGCGGTAAGGCCATCGCGGTGTGCGCCGACGTCGCCGACGCCGGTGCGGTCGACGCCGCGTTCGGTGAGACCGAGAGTGCGTTCGGTCCCGTCACGCTGTTGGTGAACAACGCCGGAATTACCCGCGACGGCCTGCTGGTCCGGATGACCGACGACAACTGGGGCTCGGTGATCGACACGAACCTCACCGGTGCGTTCCACACGATCCGGCGGGCCACACCCGGGATGATGAAGGCGCGGTTCGGCCGGATCGTGAACGTGTCGTCGGCCAGCGCGCACATCGGCCAGGCGGGCCAGGCCAACTACGCGGCCGCGAAAGCGGGACTCGTGGGGCTCACCCGGAGTGTCGCCCGCGAGCTCGCCCGGCGCAGCATTACCTGCAACGTCGTCGCGCCCGGCCCTATCGTGACCTCGATGACCGACGAGCTGACCGACGACTGGCGTACGCACGTCGAGTCCGCCGTTCCGCTCGGTCGCTTCGGCACTGCTGCCGAATGCGCGGCGGTCATCGCTTTCCTGTGCTCGGAAGCCGCCGCGTACGTGACGGGGGCAGTCGTCCCCGTCGACGGCGGTCTGGCCATGGGCCACTGATCGACCCTGCCCGAACATACGAGGAGGAACGTGTAATGGAACGCGCCGAAGCGCTCGTCACGATCAAGGAAGTCGCCGCCGAGGTGTTGAGCGTCGACCCCGACCTGGTTACCGAGACCGCGCGGTTCAAGGAGGATCTCGACGCCGACAGCCTCGACCTCGTGGAGCTCGTGATGGGTCTGGAGGAGCGATTCGACATCGAAGTGCCGGAGGACGATCTCGAAGGCGTCACGACCATCGGCCAGGCGGTCGACCTCGTGCTCGCGAAGGTCGACGCGTAGAGCATGGCAGGCGAACCTCGGGTAGACGGGCTGGACCACCGCGGCAGGGTGCGCGTCGCGGTCACCGGCCTCGGCGTGAAGACAGGCGCGGGCAGCGACATCGAGACCTTCTGGTCGACGCTCGCCGCGGGGCGGTCGACGGCGGCGGGCATCACCCGCTACGACCCGTCGGATCTTCCCGTGCGGTTCGGGTGCGAGGTGGTCGACTTCGATCCGACCGCGTATCTCGGCGCGAAGGACGCGCGCCGGGTCGACCGGGTCACGCAGCTCGGTTTCGCGGCCGCGGCCGATGCTCTGGCCGACGCGGGTGAGCACCGGTGCGATCCAGCTCGCAGCGCGGTGATCGTCGGGACGGGCGTCGGCGGTCTCATCACACTCGAGGAGCAGGTCACGATCTACAACGAGAAGGGGTCGGCGAGAGTCAGCCCCTTCCTTGTGCCGATGATGATGGCGAACGCCACGGCCGGCACGATCGCGATGCAGTTCGGGTGGAAAGGGCCGAACTTCTGCGTGGCCACCGCCTGCGCGGCGAGCGCCAACGCGATCGGTGAGGCGGCGCGCCTCATCCGCGACGAGAGCGCCGACATCGTCATGACCGGCGGCTCGGAATCGTGCCTGACGCCGACGGCCATCTCCGCCTTCGCGCGGATGACCGCGCTCAGCAGCCGCAATGACGATCCCGAGCACGCGTCCCGTCCGTTCGATGCCGACCGCGACGGATTCGTGATGGGAGAAGGCGCGGCCGCGCTCGTGCTCGAGCGATGGGATCACGCGGTGGCGCGGGGGGCGCACATCTATGGCGAGGTCGTCGGCTACGGCCGCAACGCCGATGCGTACCACATCACTGCACCGTCACCCGGCGGCGAAGGTGCAGCCGCGTGCATGCAGCTGGCGCTCGAGGATGCGGGGCTCTCCCCCGGCGCGATCGGGCACGTGAACGCGCACGGCACGTCGACACCGATGAACGACGCCGCGGAAGCCGAGGCGATCGGCAAGGTCTTCGGCGGTGCGGCTCCACCCGTTACCTCTACGAAGGGCGTGACCGGTCACCTCATCGGCGCGGCGGGCGCAACCGAGGCGATCGCCTGCCTGCTGACGTTCGCGCACGGCGCGATTCCGCCGACCGCGAACCTCGAGCATCTTGGTGAGGAGATCGCGCTCGACGTGGTCGCGGGCGGTCCCCGATCGCTCGATCCGGCGCCGGCGTTGTCGAACTCGTTCGGCTTCGGTGGGCACAACGCGACGTTGGTGTTGGCGCCCCCTTCGTGACGTCCACGCCTCTCCCCGCGTGGGCGGACGCCGCCGCTTCGGCCGAGATCGCCGAGATCGAGGGACGCCGGGTCGTCGCCTTCCGGGTCGCGGGCGGTAAGCACCACGGCGCGATCGGGATCAACGGAAGTGCGACGGTCGAGCGAGCGGTTCGTCTCGCGGGCGAGTTGCATCTTCCGCTCGTCGGCGAGTTCGACACCTCGGGTGCGGAGCTGCGCGATGGAGTTGCGGCATTGCACGCCTGGGGCCGGCTCGCGCGCGAGCTCGTGCAGATCTCGGGGGTCGTGCCCACGCTCTTGGCGGTCACGGGCGCGTGTGTGTCGGGTCCGGCGCTCGCGCTCGGGCTGTTCGACCACGTCGTGATGACCGAGGACGCGTTCGCGTACGTCACCGGGCCCGATTCGGTCGAGGACTTCACCGGCGTGCGCGTCTCGCGCTCCGAGCTCGGCGGATCGGCGGTACACGCGCAACGCACGGGGGTCGCCTCGCTGGTCGTTCCCGACGACCTCGCGGCGCGCGACGCGCTCGCCGCGCTGCTCTGGTACCTGCCCGATCACCACCTCGACGATCCCGCACGTCTGCAGTCCGACGACCCGCACGACCGCTCGTGCGATATCGCCGCCACCGCCGTTCCCCGGCGCTCCAGCGCGTCGTACGACGTGCGCACGGTGGTCGAAGACGTGCTCGATCGGGAGTCGTTCCTCGAGCTCCGGCCGCGCTTCGCGCCGAACCTCGTGACGGGCTACGGCTCACTCGGCGGGTGCGCAGTGGGTGTCGTCGCCAACCAGCCGATGACCCGAGCGGGAACGCTCGACATCGAGGCCTCGCGCAAGGCGGCACGTTTCGTCGCCGCGTGCGACGCGTTCAATCTGCCGATCGTCACCTTCGTCGACACGCCCGGGTTCGAACCGGGCCGCGACCTCGAATGGCGAGGGATGATCCGGCACGGCGCCGAGCTCGTGCACGCGTATTCGGCCGCGACGGTTCCGCGGCTGTGCGTCGTCCTCCGCAAGGCCTACGGCGGCGCGTACATCGTGATGGACTCGCGGGGCATCGGCAACGATCTCTGCGTCGCCTGGCCGAACGCCGAGATCGCCGTGATGGGCGCGGCCGGCGCGGTGGCAATCCTCAACAAGGGTCGGACGAATCCCGAGCTCGTCGCCGAGTACCAGGAGTCGTTCGAGAATCCGTATCGCGCCGCGGAACGAGGGTTCGTCGACGCGGTGATCGAGCCCGCGGCGACCCGACGCGTTCTCGTCGATGCGCTCGGAATGCTCGCCCAGAAGCGCGGCTCGCAACCGGCGCGCAAGCACTCCAATACTCCGCTCTGAGGGAGACCCGAAACGATGTTGCTCGCCGACAAGCGAATTCTGATCACGGGCGTGCTGAACGACGCGTCGATGGCATTCCACGTCGCGAAGCGCGCCCAGGAGGAAGGCGCCGAAGTCGTGCTGACGTCGTTCGGGCGAGCTATGAGCCTGACCCGGCGGGCCGCCCGCCGGCTGCCGAGCGAACCGGAGATCGTCGAGCTCGACGTCACCGACACCGCTCACCTCGACGCGCTGGCCGGGACGGTCGGTGGCCACCTCGACGGCGTGCTGCACGCGATCGGGTTCGCGCCCGAGTCGTGCCTGGGCGGGGGGTTCCTGACTGCGCCGTGGGAAGACGTTGCCGTCGCGTTGCAGGTGAGTGCGTACTCCTTGAAGAGTCTGGCGGTCGCGTGCCGACCGATGATGACGAGCGGCGGAAGCATCGTCGGGCTCGACTTCGACAACAGCCGCGTGGCGTGGCCCGTGTACGACTGGATGGGAGTGGCCAAGGCCGCATTCGAGTCGACCGCGCGCTATCTCGCCCGCGATCTCGGACCGGAAGGCATCCGCGTGAATCTCGTCGCGGCCGGACCGATTCGCACGATCGCGGCGCGCAGCATCCCGGGATTCGAGCAGTTCGAGGACGCGTGGGACCAGCGCGCGCCCCTCGGTTGGAACGTCAAAGACCCCACCCCCGTCGGGGCCGCGTGCGTGGCGCTGCTCTCCGACCTCTTCCCCGCAACCACCGGTGAGGTCGTGCACGTCGACGGCGGCTACCACGGCATCGGCGCCTGATCCCCCAAACAGATAGCAACAATTCGGGCGCGTCGAGGTCGGTTTTGTTGCAAACAGTTTGCAACGTATCGGTCGCCTGGGGTGGCGTTTTGTTGCAATCAGTTTGCAACTGTTGCCGAGAGCTTCTCTCGTTAGGCGCCGCTTTCGGTCGGAACTGAGGCGAGGGTGAGGCCGAGCTCGTCGGCGATCGCCACGGCAACGAGACGCTTCTCCAGCGACGCGCTCGTGGCCTCGGGCGCGTAGAGCACGACGCGTCCGCGCTCCGTGCCGCGACTCATCACCGGGATCTCGACCCCGCCGGTCGGCAGGACGAACTCACCCCAGACGACGAGCTGGGCGCCCTCCAACGCGCCGTGGTTGCCGAGCCGGGGCAGCTCCGGTCCGGAACGCTGGGGCTCGTACACGCAATCGTCCAGACCGAAGAGTCCGATGAGCTCGGCGCGCGTGGCGCTCACGACGTCGTCGACGTCGGCCCCTCGGGCGGAGAGCTCGCCGACGCGCAGCAGTCGATCGAGCTCCGATCGGAGGTCGCGCGCCGCCGCGCCCCCGCGCCGAGATCGGATGCCGATCTCGGCCGCGATCATCGCCACGATCAGCAGGACCACGAAGGTCGCGACGTCGTCCTTGCTCGAGATGCGCAACGAGAGATACGGACGGGTGAAGAAGAAGTCGAACGTCAGCGCCGAGACCACGGCCGTCGCCGCGCCCGCGATGCGGCCGCCGAACACCGCGGCCAGCAGGACCGGTACGACGAGGGCGAGGGCCATGTTCGCGTTCGGAATGTGGTCGCGGAACGGAATGAGCGCAGCCGCGACGACGAAGACCGTGAGCGCGCCGACGGCGGCTCCGACCGGGACGCGTGGGTCTCCCGGATCACTGGGGCGCGTGTGCAGCTGGTCACTGATCGGGTTCATGGCTCCTCCATGACGAAGCGATAGCCCATGCCGGGCTCGGTGATGAAGTAGCGCGGCCGCGACGGGTCGGGTTCGAG
>JAODBI010000186.1 GCA_025463875.1 Actinomycetes bacterium | reverse complement strand
CGCGCGTGTCACGCGCATCCCTCCCTCCGCCGGCATTACCCGGTGCAGGTTCGAGGGGTCGGTGGCAGGGCGCGTCGTGCGCATCCACCCTCTCAGCCCGGTATCCCCCGAGCTCCCCGTGGGTGTGTTGTTCGACCGGACGCTACCCGCACGCGGCGGGCGGGCGCTGAATCAGTTGGAGGAGATCAGCGAGATCGTCGCGCCGCCGATGGTGGCCGGGAAGCCGAGGCTGCGCGCGTCGCCGAAGGCGATGATCGAGCCGTCGCCCGTCGCGACCCAGTAGCCGTTGCCGCTCGGCGTCACCAACAAGCGCGCGGCGCCCTTGTAGTTCGAGCAGCCCGCGATGCTTCCGTAGTCCTTGGCGTCGCCGAACCGGAAGATGCGCCCGTCCTGCGTCATCATCCAGTAGCCCTTACCGGTGACCGTGCGTTGCATGGCGACCACGGGCGACGTGAGGTGCGCACCGCCGAGCGACCCGTAGAAGCGAGCGTCGCCGAAGCTGAAGATGCCGCCGTCAGAGGCGAAGAGCCAGTAGCCCTTGGCGCTGATCGTGCGCTCCATGCCGAGCACGGGCTGGTTCAACCGGATGTTGCCGGTCGAGCCGTAGAAGCGTGCGCCCCCGAAGGAGAAGATGCCGCCGTCGTCGGCGACGAGCCAGTAGCCCTTGCCGAGCAGCGATTTCTCCATGCCGTTTACCGGCTTGTTGAGCCGGATGTTGCCGGTCGAGCCGTAGAAGTGCGCGGAGCCGTACGAGAAGATGCCGCCGTCGCGCGCCAACAGCCAGTAGCCCGTGCCGCGCGGAGCGGACTCACCTCCGGTCAGGAACGCGTTCAGGCGGATGTTGCGCGTGTCACCGAAGAACCGCGCGTCACCGAACGGATGGACGATGGAGTCCTGCGTGACGTCCCAATAGCCGGTGCCCGACTTCCCACCGGGGACCGGCGGTGCGTACGCGACGCATGCACCCGCCATGCCGCTCTCGACGAGCGCGGCGGAATACATCTGGATGATGCGCACGCCGTAGCCGTTGGCCGACGCCCAGATCAACTTTCCGCACGGACAGTCGTGACCCCCGAAGTACTCCCACAACGGGGCCTGACCGGCGCGGTCGGAAGGCGCGGAGATGAATCGGCCCGTCGCCTTCGCGGCGGACGGGTCCGCGTAGCTGCGCAGCAGTTGGATCTGCACGAGTACGCCGTGCTGCGGAGTCCCCATGCAACGGCTCGGGGACGAGTCACCGAGCCTGCAGTTCGGGAGACCGGGACGACCGTCGAACGCGTAGATGCCCGCGTAGTTGTACGCGTCGGGCGGGATCTGCGAACCCGCGAAGTTCATCCACCCCGTTTCGAGCTGCGACTGCACGAAGGCCATGTCGCCGCGGACGCCCTCGCTCCTGCCGTCGTCGATGAACACCTGGGCGAGCGCGGCAACGTCGCCGGCCGGGTGACCGTCGAACGCGGGGATCTGCGGCGAGACGCCGCTGTGGCGGTGGTACCAGTCGGCGAGCTGTTGCGCGTTCAACAGGCTCGGACCCATCACCGGCGTGTGCGTCGTCGTGTCGGCGACCGCTTTGGTTGCCGTCGACACCGTTGCGGCGAGGGGCGCGACTGTGAAGAGAACAGCCGCGAGCGCGGCGAGGCGGTGGAGGCGGCGGGAAGTCATCGCAGAGGTACCGATCGGTCGACGGACCCGCCGCTTGAGCGGGAACGGACCGGTTCACGGTAGACCGGTTCGGTTGCTCAGGTCTCGCGGGCCGGTTCCCCGGCCCGGGCCCTGGCCTGTTCCTTCGCCGATCGGTAGTCGGGTTTCCCGTTCGGGAGGCGCGGCACCTGCTCGACCAGCAGCAGCTGGCGCGGGATCTTGTAGCCCGCGATGCGGGTCCGGCAGTGCTCGCGGAGCTCTTCGAGGTTGGGATCGCGCCCGTCCCGGGGCTGGAGCAGTGCGCACACGCGTTCGCCCCAACGTTCGTCGGACACTCCGACGACCAAGACGTCGTAGACGTCGGGATGCGACTTCAAGACGCCCTCGACCTCTTCGGGATAGATCTTCTCGCCGCCCGAGTTGATCGAGACCGATCCGCGTCCGAGCAGGGTGATGCGACCGTCGGCCTCGACGCGCGCGAAGTCGCCCGGGATCGACCACCGCGCGCCCCGTGAATCGGTGACGAACGTCTCCGCGGTCTTCACCGGATCGTTGTAGTAGCCGAGCGGAATGTTGCCGCCGCGCGCGAGCAGGCCGACCGCACCCGAACCGGGTTCGACGGGCTCGAAATTCTCGTCGAGCACAACCGAATCGGCGGAGGCCTGCACGCTCGTGATGCCGTCCTTGGGTGCGTCACCCTTCTGCACGAAACGGATGCCGTTCATCCCCGTCTCGGTGGAGCCGATGGAGTCGGTCATCACGAGGTACTCCGGCAAGAGCGCCTGAAGTTGATCCTTCACGGTCTGCGAGAAGATCGCGGCCGTGCTGCCGAACGACACGAGCGACGACACGTCGAGCTGGTCCTTGAGCCGTTCGAGGGTGTCGGCGAGCGGACGCGCCATGGCGTCGCCGGTGACCTGCATGACGTTCACGCCGTACTTCTCGACGGTGTGCCACACCTCTTCCGGCTCGAAGCGCGCGGGCATCACCGCGGTGTTGCCCTCGAAGAGCGTGCGGTACACGCCGAACTGACCGGCGCCGTGCATGAGTGGCGGGAGGATGATCGAGACGAGACCCCGCGGCTGCGACGCGTCGATCTTCTCGCTCGCGGTCGACGGACCGGCAACCCGTTCGTTGGTGAACACGTCGATGCCGCCGCCCAGCGCGAAATACACATCCTCGTGGCGCCACATGACGCCCTTGGGCATGCCCGTCGTCCCGCCCGTGTAGAGCAGGTACAGATCGTCGTCGGAACGTTCGGCGAAGTCGCGCGCGGGCGAACCCGCGGCGACCGCGGCTTCGAACTCGATCGGTTCGAGCGCGGAGTCGTCGGCGTTCGAGTCGGTCCACTCGATGCGCACGACGTGCTGCAGGCGCGGCTGCGCGTCGCGCGCCGCCGCGACGAGGGGGCCGTACTCCCGTTGGTAGACGCACGCCACGACGTCGGAGTTCGCGAACAGGTAGCGCAACTCCTCCTCGACGTAGCGGAAGTTGACGTTCACCGCGGTGGCGCGGATCTTGTAGATCGCGAACAGCGCTTCGACCCACTCGATGCAGTTCGTGGCGAGGATGGCGACGTGGTCGCCCGCCTGGACCCCGAGGTCGGTGAACGTGTGCGCGAGCCGCGTCGCCCGCTCGTCGAGCACTCGATAGGTCACTTCCCGGCGGGCATCGACCAGCGCGAGCCGGTCGGGGACCTTGTCGACCGCGAGCTCGAACAGGTCGGCGAAGTTGAAGTGACGCGTCGGCATCCGCCGAAAATAGAACACGTTCCACTCTCGAGGCGAAATCCCCCGATGGACGGCGGAAGCTCCTCAGGGCAGGAGGAGCGCCGCGGCCGCGGCCAGATCTTCGTCGACCCGGTCGGGACCGTCGACCCCGCACACCCAGCCGTTCAGCGACGAGAGCCAGACCTGCATCAGGATGCGGGCGACCCTGACCTCGTTCTCGGTGGCGGGCCGGCGTTCAGGTGCGTGGATCGCGCTCGTGATGATCCCCGTCATGATCTCGGTGACGCGCCGGACGATGTCGGCGTTCTCGATCTGCGCGGTACCGAAAGAACGCACCATCGCCGCGGTCACGTCGGGGAACTCGCGCAGGGATCGGTTCGCACCGCGCAACACGGAGACGACGCGCGCCGCGGGCGTGGGCTCGCGCGGCGGATGTACGTCGAGATACGCGCGCAGATCGGCTTGCTGCTCCGCCATCGCCTCGAGCAGCAACCGCTCCTTCGACGCGAAGTAGCGGTAGACGGTGCCGAGCGCGACGTCGGCCGCGGCGGCGACGTCGCGCATCTGCACCGCGTCGAAGCCCCCCGCGGCCGCGAGCTGCAGGGTCGCGTCGAGCACACGGCGGCGCCGGGCGGCCTGACTGCGCGCCAATGCCCCCTCGGTCGCCGGTTCCGCGTCGGGATCGGCCGCGGTCTCGGCGTTCGGCGGCGGCGGAAACGGGGGCGGGACGGGTACCACGATCGGAATTGGAACACGTTCTGATTTTCGCCACAAGTTCGCCCCATGGGAGGCCCAGGTGGGACGCTCCCTGCCATGGACCTGCTGGAGCTGGCGGACGCGCTGTTCACCGGCGCGCTGCCGATCGAAGCGCATCACCCGTTCGCGTCGAGTGGCGACATGGCCGAGGTCCAACCCGGTCTGGCCTTCGTCGACGCCTTCGCCAACTCGTCCGCGGTCGACACCCCCGACGGGCTGATGATCGTCGACACGAGCGGCGTGTTCCATGCGAAGTCGGTCCACGACACGATCCGCACCTGGTCGGCGAGTCCGCTCCACACCGCCGTCTTCACCCACGGTCACATCGACCATGTGTTCGGCGTCGACCTCTACGAGGAGGAGGCGCGTACCAACGGATGGCGCGCGCCGAGAGTCGTCGCGCACGCCGCGATCGCGGAACGCTTCGAGCGGTACCGGATGACGGCCGGGTACAACGCGGTGATCAACCAACGTCAGTTCAAGGCACCCGGGCTGCGGTGGCCGACGACGTACCGCATGCCCGACGAGACCTACTCCGACACGCTGACGATCGATGTCGGCGGCGAGGCGTTCGAGCTCTATCACGACCGGGGTGAGACCGACGACGCGACGTGGGTATGGGCGCCCGCGCGCAAGGTGCTGTTCGCGGGTGACATGTTCATCTGGGCGTCGCCGAACTGCGGCAACCCGCAGAAGGCACAGCGCTACGCCCGAGATTGGGCCATCGCGTTCCGCAAGATGATCGCGTTGGAGCCGGAGGTCCTGCTGCCGGGTCACGGCCTCCCCATCGTCGGCGCCGACCGAGTTCGCCGCGCGCTCACCGAAGGTGCAGAGCTCCTCGAGTCGCTGGTCGAACAGACGCTCGCGTTGATGAACGAGGGCGCCCGGCTCGACGACATCGTCCAGACCGTGCGTACCCCGGAGCATCTGCTCGAGCGTCCGTATCTGCATGCCGTCTACGACGAACCTGAGTTCGTCGTTCGCAATCTGTGGCGCCTGTACGGCGGTTGGTACGACGGCGATCCGGCGCATCTCAAGCCCGCCCCCGCCGCGGATCTCGCCCGTGAGATCGCCGACCTCGCGGGTGGCGCGACGCGGCTCGCGGCTCGGGCGCTCGACATCGCCGCCGACGGCGACCTGCGGCTCGCCGGGCATCTCGTGGAGTTGGCGGCGCAGGCCGCGCCCGACGATCCGGGTGTGCACGCGGCGCGCGCCGAGGTGTTCGGTGCCCGGGCCGGCGTCGAGGCGTCGACGATGTCGAAGGGCATCTTCTCGTGGGCCGAGCACGAGTCGCGCGAGAAGGCAGGCGAAGTGGGCAAGAGTGAGGGGACGACGTGAAGATCGAGGGCGCGAACATCCTGGTGACCGGCGCGTCGAGCGGCATCGGCGCCGCGCTCGCGCCGATCCTGGCCGAGCGGGGCGCGACCGTCGGCATCGTCGCCCGCCGCGCCGATCGCCTGGAGAAGGTGCTCGAACAGTGCCGGGCGTTCTCCCCGGCATCACAGCTCTGGGCCGCTGATCTCGGTGATCTCGATCGGGCCGAGCAGGTCGCGCTCGAAGCCTGGGACGCGTTCGGCGGTCTCGACGTGCTCGTGAACAACGCCGCGATTCCCAAGCGCACGCGCGTCACCGATCTCACGCCTCACGACGTGCAGTACGTGATGGACGTCGACTTCCACTCCCCCGTGCGCATGGGTCTGGCCGTGCTGCCCCGCATGATCGAGCGCGGGAACGGCCAGATCATGTTCGTCTCGAGCATGGGTGGCCGGATCCCGATCATGAACGAGTCCGCGTACAACGCGGCGAAGTATGCGATGTGCGGATTCGCGGAGGCGATGTTGCTCGATCTCTCGGGCACCGGGGTCGACGTGAAGCTCGTCCTGCCCGGTCCGATCGCGACCGAGATCTGGGATCAGCCCGACAATGTCCCCGCGTTGATGGACGTCGACAAGGTCCCCGCGTCGGAGTGCGCGGCGGGCATCGCGGATGCGATCGCCGACGACGGATTCGAGTACTACATCCCACCGGTGTTCCCGGGCGGCATCGACGCCAAGGCCATCGCCGTGGGCAAGACCGAGCACTGCGACCAGTACCTGCGAGGTATGGCCGACTTCGCCAAGGGACTCCGCGAGCAAGCCGCGCGGTGATGGAGACCCGCAACAACCGCGATCGCTCCCGCTACGAGATCGTCGTCGACGGTGCCGTCGCCGGTTTCCTGCAGTACACGATGCGCGGCGGACGCGTCATCCTCGCCCACACCGAGGTCCCGGAAGCGAACTCCGGCAAGGGAGTGGCGACGAGCCTCGTACGCGGGGCGCTCGACGACATCCGGCAACGCGGCCTCTACATCGTGCCCGTATGCCCCTTCGTCGAACGCTTCATCGAGCGCCGTCCCGAGTACGACGACCTCGTCGACCACGACATGTTCGACGCGCTGAACTCCGAAGCCCAACGGCGGAACTAACGGCTCCGGGTAGTCCGGTTACGGGAACGCTCGCCGGTAGAGGTTGTCGACATAGCCGTCGACCTCGGCCTGCTTCCAGAACCCGAACCCGAGCTTCGTGATGACACCGATCGACGCGTCGTTCGTCGGATCGACCATGCCGAGCAACTCGCCGCGGAAGGTCTCGGCCGCGAGCGCCAGCACGAGCCGCCCGGCCTCGGTCGCATATCCACGACCGCGAGCGTCGGGTACCAGGCGGTACCCGAACTCCAAACGGGAAGCTCCTTCGAAGTCGAAGCGGGCGACGCCGGAGTAGCCGACAATCCGGGTCGTCGCCCGCTCGATCACGGGCTGCTTCGCGAACGGCAACTCGCTCGCCGTGAGGAGCATCTGGTCGAAGCGCGCGTGCGCCGAGGCGAGGTCGTGCACCCCGTTCGAGAACACCATGAAATCGGGATCCCCGAACAGCTCGACGAACCGATCTCGATCAGCCTCGGTTGGAGGGCGCACCTCCAAACGTTCGGTCCGCATCAGGAGTCGAACGTGATCGACAGGGCGCGCGTGCGGACATGACAGGGAAGGGAATTCGTCCCGGACCGTCCGACAGCCCCCGATCTCCTCACCCGAACACTGTTCGATCCGGAGCCCGTGCGGTAGGTGGGTTGTCCTGCGGGGCTGGCGTGCGGAGAGCGACGCGTTCCGCGCACGCGGAGTTCACCTGCAGTTTCCCTCCCGTCGGTGGGTCTCGTCGTCAGCATCTCCTAAACCACCACGTAACGCTTGCACTCTGCATCGAGGAGCCGTCATGTTACGCCGCAGTCGCGCCTTTTTCGCCGGTGTCGGTATCGCTTTGGTCGCCCTGGTCGGCGCCATAGCGACTCCGGCGAACGCCCGCCCGGAAGCGAGCCGCACGAGCGATACGAGCGACAAGCACGTCGAGCACGACCAGCAGGTAAAGCACGCTCTCCTGATCTCGGTCGACGGTCTGCACCAAAGCGACCTCGCCTACTACGTCGCCAAGTTCCCGTCGTCGGCGCTGGCGCATCTCGTCGCGAACGGCACCGACTACACGAACGCGAAGACGACGTTCCCGTCCGACTCGTTTCCCGGCATGTTGGCGCAACTGACGGGCGGTGGTGCCGGGACGACGGGCGTCTACTACGACGACACGTACAACCACGCGCTCTTGCCCGCCGGCACACGTGACTGCAGCACGACGCAACCGGGAACCGAGGTCGCCTGGACCGAGGGGGCAGATCGGTCACAGAATCCGATCACATTGGACGCCGGTCAACAGATCAACTCGCCGGCGCTCACCCACCTCCCTACCAACACGCTCGCGCAGACGCTTGCGGAAGGTCCGGCCCTCACCGCGGCGATCCTGAAGCTGACGCACACACCGCAGACGCTGCTGGACCCCGGCGCATTGCCCGTCGACCCGGCGACATGTCTTCCCGTCTACCCGCACCAGTACATCAAGGTGAACACGGTGTTCGAGGTTGCTCGCGCCAACGGACTCCGTACCGCGTGGTCGGACAAACACCCCGCCTATGAGATCCTCAACGGCCCGTCCGGTACCGGTGTCCAGGACCTGTTCACACCCGAGATCAACAGTGCCGCCGACAACGCGGGTGACGACTGGACCACGAACAACGCGCTCACCCGGGAATACGACAGCACGAAGGTCGCAGCCGTGCTGAACGAGATCGACGGCTTCGACCACTCCGGAACGCAGCGCGTGGGCACGCCCGCGGTTTTCGGCATGAACTTCCAGACCGTGTCGACCGCCGAGAAGCTACCGACCTCGAATGGGCTCGCGGGCGGCTATATGCCGGACGGGACACCCGGTCCGTTGCTACGCCAGGCGCTGAACTACATCGACGACCAGTTGGCGGCGATGGTGCAACGGATTGCACACGACGGGCTCACGGACAGCACGACGATCATCCTGTCGGCGAAGCACGGACAGGCTCCCAACGACCCGAGCACGCTACGGCGAGTGGATGACGGCGCGATCATCGACGCGATGAACGCCGCGTGGGCGGCCAAGCACCCGAACGTTGCGCCGTTGGTGGCGTTCGCCGTCGACGACGACGGGATGATCATGTCGCTGTCCGACCCCACGCCCACCGCACTCGCCTTCGCGAAGAACTATCTGCTCAGCCATTCCGCCCCCGCCAATCGCATCACCGATCCGAAGGGCATCTTCTCGACCAGCGTCGCCGCGTCCGGTCTGACCGCGGTCTACACCGGGCCGGCCGCGGATGCGCTCTTCGGTGCGAAAGCGGGCGATCCCCACGCCCCCGATCTCGTCGGCATCGCGCAGCACGGAGTCGTCTACACCGGCGGTGTCAAGAAGATCGCAGAACACGGCGGCGACGCACCCGAAGACCGCGATGTCGCGCTCGTCGTCTCGGGCGCCGGAGTCGCGCATCACCGCACGGTCGACGCGCGCGTCCAGACGACCCAGATCGCGCCGAGCATCCTGGAGCTGCTCGACCTGAATCCCCACGACCTGCAGGCGGTCCGCATCGAACACACCGAGATCCTGCCGTCCCTCTCCGGAACCGATTCGACCGACCGGCACCGGTAGCGGACGCGCCGCTGGCCCGGGCGGGCTCGGGCGTCGTCGAGGTGGCGTTGGCGGTGGTGTTGCCAACAGAGCGGTTCGAGGGTGTTTCGCTTCGGAGAACGCTGGCCGCTCGCGTGCGGCTGCCACCACCTCCGCGGCGGCAATGGCTATCGAGCCTCCGAAGAAGGTGGTGACTATCCGTCGCGGGCGCGCGCGTCGTCGAGGTGTCTTTGGCGGTGGTGGTGCCAACACAAGAGCTGCAGGCTGTCGAGGTTGGTGGGTCCGCCGTGGGTCCAGTGCCGTGTGTGGTGGGCTTGACATCGGTTGGGTGGTTCGTGGCATCCGGGGGCTTGGCAGTGGCGGTCGCGGGCGATGAGCGCCCGGAACTGCGCGTTGGTGGCGGTGCGGGCGGTGCGGCCGACGTCGAGGACTTCGGATGTGCCGAACATGATGATCCGGCTGAGGTTGCCGTCGCAGGCGATGCGTTCGAGGGTGGCTTCGGAGAGGTGGCCGATGCGGCGGTGTTCGGCGCGGGCGTGGGCGATGAGGTCGGGCCCGACGCCGGGCGTCTCGGCCAGGTCGACGACGATGACGGCGTGGCGGCGGACGTGGTCGGGGGTGTCGGCGTCGGTGAGCTCGAGCCATTGGCGCTTGCTCATCGTGAACGCGTCCGCGTTGCGTTGTTTCGTCGTGCGGGTCTCGGCGTCGCGCTCGTCGCGATCGCGCGCGATCCGTAACGCATCTTCGGCGAACCCGGCCGATTCGGGGTCGAACAGCCCGTCGGTGGCGAGCATCCCGTCGAGGGTGGAGGACTGGTGGTAGCGGCGCCGCTGGTAGATCCGGTCTTCGGCGTCCGCGCCGCCGTCACCGTCGAGCGCGTCGGTCACATACCGCACGATCCCCGCCAGCTCTTTGGGCGGGCACTTGCGGGCCACGTCGACGAACTCGTTCTCGAGGTTCGTGAACTCCGCCATCCGCGCCG
>JAODBI010000185.1 GCA_025463875.1 Actinomycetes bacterium | reverse complement strand
ACGGGTCATGCCCAACTCTGTCTCGCCCGGCTCCAGTTCGCCACCCGCGCCCGTCAGATGCGGTAGCGGTCGAAGCCGGCGGTCGTGGTGACGACGCGGTCGTCACCGATCGCCATGCCCTCGTAGCCGACCCGACTCGCGAGCCACGGCATCCCGTCGACGGGCCCGAGCACCATCGTGGCGGTCGCGTAAGCATCGGCGACCGCGAGATCGCGGCCGACGACGGTCACCGACGCGAGACCTTCGGCGGGCCGCCCCGAGCGGGGATCGATGATGTGCTCACCCCGCTCGTACCTACCGGAAGTGGCAACGGCCCGGTCCGAGATCGACAGGACGGCTGCGACGCGATCGCGTTCCCAGGGGTGTTGCACGCCGACACGCCAGCCCCCGGCCTCGTCGTGCTGCGGCCGGCCGCGCGCGACGAGGTAGCCGCCCGCGGTGACGAAGAACGACGACGCGCCCGCGTTCCGCAGCATCTCGCCGGCCTTTGCAACGGCCCAGCCTTTGACGAGTCCGGACGGATCGAGGGGCGCTCGTCCCGGCCGTGCGGGCAGGTCGGGGTTCGCGCCCACGCTGATGTCGAACGCGCCGTACGACTCGAGTCGCATCTGCTCGCAGAGGTCGAGAACCTCTCGCACCTCGGGACTCGCGTCCTCGGGGAGGAGCGTTCCTCGGCCGATACGCATGATCTCGGTGTCGGGGCGCCAGGTGCTGAAGAGGTCGTCGACGCGGCGAAACCAGTCGAAGCACCCGTCAATGACTTCCTCGTCGATGTCGTCGCGGACATCGAGCGTGATGACCGTGCCCCATTGCTCTTCGGCTCTCCGGACACCGGGCCCGACGCGTGTCACCACTACCGATTGGCCTGGTCGAGCGCGCCCTGCAGCGACTCCGCGTAGCTCTGGCTGGTGAACGAGGCGCCGGAGACGATGTCGATCTGGGCGGACTGGGACTGCAGCGCTTCCTGACGAAGAATCGGCTCGGCCCCCTGGCTGATCTCGATCGAACGCTGGTGACTGTTGGGCATCTGCACCGCCACGATGTCGGTGATCTGCGTGCCGTGCAGCGTGACCTGCACCTGCACCGTTCCGTATTGATTGTCGACGGCGGTTCCGGTGATCGTCCGAGTCTGGGTCGAGGTGGCAGGCGTCGTGCCAGGAGTCGTCGACGCGGGAGTCGTCGTCGGCGTCGTGGCCGCGGTCCCGCGGGAGGGCGGTGCAGTACTCGCGGGAACGGTTTTCCGGGGAACGACGACGGCGGTCGACGACTTCACGGGCAGGCCGGACGACGATCGGAACGACGCCAGCGCGCCGAGACCGATGGTGGTGATGATGACGCCGGGAATGGCTCGGTTCATTGCGACACGCGTCCTAGAGCTCGAAGCGTTCGTAGTGGATGTGGGCGGGAGGCACGCCGAGCATCTTCAGGCGCCGGCTCAACGCGCTGATCATCGCGGGAGGGCCACAGACGAAACAGTCGCGCTCGCGTATGTCGGGAACTCCGCGCTGCAACGCGGGCACCGAGAGCAGATCGGTTCGATCGTCGCCGATCTCGTTGCCGGCGATCACGTGGATCCTGATGTTCGGCTGGTGTACGAAGGCGCGGAGCTCGTCGACGAACACGGCGTCCTCGGCGGTCGCGACGCGATACAACAGCACGACGTCGTCGGACGGACCGAAGCCGTCGAGCATGGCGCGCAGCGGCGTGATCCCGATACCGCCCGCGATGAGCAGCACGCCCCGGTGAGTCCGGCGCGCGTCCGTGAAGGTGCCGTAGGGACCTTCACCGATGACGCGGGTTCCGGGCCGGAGACGCTGCATCTCCTTCGAGCCGTCGCCGAGGTCTTTGACGGTGATGCGCAGACCCTTTCGCGTCGGTGCGGCCGAGAGCGAGAGAGGATGCGTCTTCCACCACATGCGGGGAGTGAAGAAGCGCCACAGGAAGAACTGGCCCGGTTCGGCGCCGATGCGGTCGAGCCCGCGCCCGGACAGGTAGATCGAAACGACGCCCGGCGCCTCGCGTTTCACCGCCCGTATCCGTAGGCGGTGTCGCGCGTTGAGGCGGGCCGGCACGATGACTCGCCACCAGAGGATCGAGCCGGCGACGATCAGGTAGAGCGCGATCCACCAGACGCGTGCGGCGCGGTCGCTGCTGAGGTCGTTTCCTACTGCGAGCTGATGCGCGAACGACAGCGCGATCGCGAGATAGGCGTAGAGATGGATGAAGTACCACGTCTCCCGTTGCAGCTTGCGCCGCGCGGCCCGCACCGACGTGACCGCGACGCCGAGGAAGAGCAAGAACCCGGCCCAGGCCATGAGGACGTCGGGATAGTGCGAGACGAAGTCGCGCGTCTGCGCCCACAGTGAGACCTTGTCGGCCTGTGCGTACCCGATCGTCGTGAACACGACGTGACCGGTGATGAGCCACACCGTCGCGAATCCGAGCCACCGGTGCCACACGGCGAGATGGTCGAGACCGATCGCGCGTTCGAGCCATGCGATGCGCGACATGAAGAGGATCTGGACGAGGATCGCGTAGGTGCCGACGAGGGCGGTCAGCTGACCGACGGCGGTTGCGAACGCCCCTGGTCCGGAGGCGGCGGAGATACCACCGTGTCGGAACCAGAGCCCGACTGTCACGAGCGCGCCGATCGCGATCGCGAACCCGACGATGCGGGCGTGGTCGGCCGGGTTGGGCCGGCGCACGGGACGAGCTGAGGACGGGGTGGTGGCGGGAGGCTTCGAGAGCGTGGCAGTCGTCATGGCGGTTGGCGTCCGGAAGGCTGCGACCGGACCATTGCAAGACTCCCCGAATGCGCTGTGGGGTCCCTGGGCTCGAGGTAAGGAATAGGGAAAGCCGCCCCGAGGCCCGGTTTGGCCGGGATCGGCGCCGGCTAACGGGCGTCGGCGGCCGGAAGCGCGACCTCGGCCGCGAGCCCGCCGCCGGCCCGCGCGGCCAACCGCGACGTACCTCCGGATGCCTCCGCGAGTTGGCGAACGATGGCGAGACCGAGACCCGTGCCCCCCGGCTGCGCGTCCGGGGCTCTCCAGAAGCGGTCGAACGCGCGCCGGCGCGATTCGTCGTCGAGGCCAGGCCCGCGGTCGAGTACCCGGACCTCGACCGTCGCACCTTGGTGGCGAACGACCACGGTGATGGTCGTGCCCGAGGGCGAGGCGCTGAGCGCGTTGTCGATGAGGTTGTCGAGCAGTTGCTCGGGAGCGCTTGCGAGCGTCCGGGCCAACGCGGTCGGCGGTGCGTCGAGGGCGATGTCGACGTTGTTCTCGCGCGCGACGTCGTTCCAGCCGGCCACGCGATCGCGCGCGACTGCGGCGACGTCGACGAACTCGAGATCGTCTCGATGGGCGGCGTCGTTCGCGAGCAGGAGCAGCCCGTCGACGAGCCGGCTCATGCGCGTGACCTCCGCCGCGGCCGCCCGAATGGACTCGCGATCGCGCGCGTTCGCCTCGGCGTCGAGATTCTCGAGTCGCAGTCGCAGTGCGGTGAGTGGCGAACGCAGCTGGTGCGACGCGTTCGCGACGAACTGAGTCTGGGAGTCGATGAGGTCACTCAGTTGCGCCGCCATCCGATTGAAGGTCCCTGCCACACGGCGCAACTCCTCAGGTCCGTCGGTCTCGTCGACGCGCACGGTCAGGTCTCCCTCGGCCAGGCGATCGGTCGCGTGCTCGAGCGTCCGCAACGGACGCGTGATACTGCGTGCGATCACCGCACCGAGAAGCACGACCGCGGCGAGCACCCCGAGGCTCAGCAAACCGAGCTGGATCCAGACGTCGCGCACCCGTTCGTCGAGGGTCGCGGTCGGGTACGTGACGCGAACGGCCCCGCTGACTACCCCTTCACCGGTTGTCGGAACGGTCGCATAGGCGACGACCTCGTCGTTGGGCTGGAGCTCGCCCCGGCCGGATGCCCGCGCGCCCCGCAACGCGAGCTGGACGTCCTTGATGGAAGCGAGCGATTGCCCCCGGCTTCCGGGTTGCTCCGAATCGAGAAGGACGACGCCCTTCGGATTCACGATGACCACGTGCGCACCCATCTCGCGCGCCGACGCGTTGATCGATTCGGCGGGTATCGGCTTGTGTGCCTCGAGCGGGTCGTCGATCATGGTCGCGATCGTGTTTGCGCCCCGCTCCGCGTCGAAGAGGAGCCGATCATGTTCGCGGTGTGCGAACGTGAGGCCGAGCGGAGTGGCCAGAAGTGCGAGCGCGAGCGCCGTCAGTGTCACGTACGCGATGATCAGCCGCCGCGTCATTGGTGACCGTCCAGCCGGTAGCCGACGCCTCGAATCGTCGCGATGAACGCCGCGTCCCCGAGCTTCTTGCGTAGCGCCGCGATGTGCACGTCGAGGGTCTTGGTAGATCCCCACCAGTGTTCGTCCCATACTTCTTCGAGGATCCGCTCGCGTCGCACCACCGCGCCCGGAGTCTCGGCGAGCCGCGCGAGCAGATCGAATTCTTTGCGGCTGAGTGCGATCTCCCGGCCGTCCACGTCGACGCGCCGAGAGCGACGGTCGATGCGAAGCCGGTTGAATTCCTGGACCTTGCGGTCGGAATCGGTTGCCCCCGCGAGCGCGGCGTTCGATCGGCGGAGGACGGCGCCGATGCGCGCGACGAGCTCCCGGAAGCCGAACGGCTTGACGACGTAGTCGTCGGCGCCCATCTCGAGGAGTCGAACCCGGTCGCGCTCGTCGCCGCGCGCGGTCAGGACGATGATGGGCGTGTCGGACCGGGCGAGCAGGAGACGACAGACGTCCGCACCGTCGACGTCGGGAAGCCCGAGATCGAGCAGTACGAGATCGGCATCGGCCGCACCCGCGAGCCCCTCGGTACCGCTCCGCGCAACCGTCACCGAGAAATGGGCGCGGGTCAGGCCCTCGGCGAGCGGCGTGGCGATCGCGTCGTCGTCTTCGATGAGAAGAATCGCGACCGGAGGTTCCGAAACGGCAGGCATGACTTGGCGGTGACCAACTCGCTCTCTGTAGTCGAGCGATTCCTCAGGAGGCTACGGCAGTGGCGGGACGACGATTCGCGGGCGCGCCCCGCTCGTGTTGCCACTGGTGCGCCCAGTGCAATGACAGCACGGCGAGCACGAGCCCGGTGACGACTGCGAGCATCAGTACCGAGAAGCGCGCCGGTGCGCCCGGTGCCTCGCGACGACGGGCGCGACGCCAGTCGGCCAACGCAAGTGCCGGTGTCTCGAGCAGGTGACCGAGCACATGCAGTGTCATTGCGGCGAACCACACGACGAAGCTCGCCTTGTGGGCGAGCTGGAGCCAATGGCTGTGGCGCGCGACGAGTGCTCCGATTCCGGTGGCGAGAACAGCGATGGTCGTGACCGTCACCACCGGGCCGAGGACCCGCAGGAATGCCGGCGGCGGACCCTTGCCCACATAGTCGCGTTGCCCGAGGTAATAGCGAGCGAATCGGTAGCTCGTGCTCGCGATCTTTGCGACCACGAACGTCACCACCAGCATGCCGAGGAACGCGTGCAGCCACATGAGGCTCTGCACGCGCAGGATCGTGAGTCCTTCGAAGAACAGGAGCACGAAGATCACCGCACCCAACGCACCGGTGAGGCGCGCGTTGCCCGTCACGTTCGCCGGGGGGATCGAGTCCCGGCCGGAGCGAGTGTCCACGCCTCATGATGCGACGCGAGAAGGTGCGCTATCGGGTCGGGGCGGGAGATCTTTACCTAGGCCTTACCTGGGGCATGACCTGGGGGACCCCGATGAGTTTCGCGACCGTCGGCGGTCCACACCCTCGATATCTCTGCGGACACCACAGGAAGCTCGTGATCCACGGCTGGGACGTGGCGCGCGCGATTGGGCGGCCGTACGAGTGTGACGATGCCGAGCTCGACGTCGTCAACGGCTTCGTGGCGCAGATTGCGAGTGCCGACCCGGCAGTGCGCGGCGACGCCTACGCGGAACCGGTCACGGTCACCGACGACGACAACCTCTCGTACCTCGATCGGGTCGTCGCGTTGAGCGGGCGCGACCCGCACTGGACCGCTCGCTGAACGCGCGACCGATGCGGATTACTTCGCCGCGCTGTTCTTGGCGACGGTACGGGCGAGGATCCCGAGCGTGGCGCGCAGTGCCGTCTCCGGGATGATCGGGAAGATCGCGGCCTCTTTCCACACGGGGTCGATGTCGGACCAGTCGTAGAACGAGGTGACGAGGGTGCCGCCCTCGACGGGTGCGAGCCGGTAGCCGTAGACGTGGCCGATCGGCGGCCGGATCTCGCCGAGGATCGTCCACGCGATCTCCCGGTCGGGTTCGAAGGTCTTGATCGTCACCGTCACGTCGTAGCGCCCCATCGGGAAGTCGTTCAGCGCTTCGCGGTCCATGTGCACGACGAACGAGTCGCCGACGGCCTTGACCGGCTCGCCGGTCGCGTCCATCAGCATCCCCGAACTGTCGATCGCCACGTGACCGTGCGGGTCTGCGAGCACCCGGAAGATGGACGCCGCGTCGGCCGGGATCATGCGTTCGACCTGCATGAGCTCGGGTGTCTCGGGCGTACCGGTCGTATCGCTCGTCTCGTTGGTCATCTGCGCATCCTGCCACCCGAGTCGCGTGCCGGGCAGAACGTCGCTCGGTCCCGGGAGTCGGTTCTATGGTTGCCGCCCTGCAGTGGGAATGAAAGGTTGCGATGACCGATCAGCCTTCATCGAGTTGGGAAGCTCCGTCCGCGACGCCCGGCGCGGCTCCCGCCGCAGGCGGAGGCGGGGGATGGGGTGCACCCGCAGGGCAGCCCGACCCGCTCCGTTGGATCGCGTTGGTGATTCTGTCGAGCACGCTGTTCATCATCGTGTTGGACAACACGATCCTGAACGTCGCGGTGCCGACCATCATCCGCGAGTTCCACACGCAGGTGTCGTCGCTGCAGTGGGTGATCTCGGGCTACTCGCTCGTGTTCGCGTCGCTCCTGATCAGCTTCGGACGGCTGGGCGACATCGTCGGGCGCCGCAAGATGTTCTTCATCGGCGCTTCGCTCTTCGCGGTCGGCTCACTGATCGCGTCGCTGTCGCAGTCGGTCGTGCAATTGTTCATCGGCGAATCGCTCATCGAAGGCGTCGGCGCGGCGATGATGCTGCCGGCCACGTTGTCGATCATCTCGGCCACGTTCCGCGGGCGCGAACGCGGGGTGGCGTTCGCGGTGTGGGGATCGGTGGCCGGCGGAGCCGGTGCGCTCGGTCCCTGGGTCGGCGGCATCCTCACCACCTACTACTCGTGGCGGTGGGCCTTCCGAGTGAACGTCGTGATCGCACCGCTCGCGGTGCTCGCCGGCGTGTTCTACGTGCACGAGTCGAAGGACGAGCACGCGAACGGACTCGACCCCCCGGGAGTGGTCACGGTCACGCTCGGCTTGTTCGCCCTCGTGTTCGGCATCATCGAAGCCGGGCGCTACGGCTGGTGGAAACCGATCGGTGGTCAGTCGATCGGCGGCTGGACGTGGCCGTTGCACTCGGTGTCGGTCGTCCCGGTGTCACTGGCGCTCGCCGTGGTGATCCTCGCCCTGTTCGTTCGAATCGAGATCAGCCGCGTGCGCGCCCGGAAGCCGGTGGTGTTCGACTTCACCGACCTCGTACACCGCGGCTTCCGGTACGGACTCATCAACACGACCGTTCTCGCGATGGGCGAGTTCGGCGCCTTCTTCGTCCTGCCGATCTTCCTCCAGGCCGGGCTCCACCTCTCGGCGGTACGGAGCGGAACGTGGCTCCTACCGGCGGGAATCATGGCGTTCGTCGGCGGCGGTATCGGTGGCCAGCTCAGCCGGCGTTTCGGGCCGAAGTACGTGATCACCATCGGGCTGACGTTGGAGGCGCTCGGCATCTGGCTCTACGTCGCGGCGTTCTCGACTTCGACGACCTTCTGGTCGCTGCTCCCGGCGTTGATGCTGCACGGCATCGGCATCGGGTTCGCGACCAGTCAGCTCACGAATGTCGTACTGAGCGACATCCCGCCTCAGAAGGCCGGCTCCGCGAGTGGCGCGGCCGGCATGGTGCGTCAGGTCGGCACCGCGCTCGGGATCGCGCTCATCGGCGCCATCTTCGTGTCCCAGGCGACCAGTCATGTGCGCCACGACCTGGCGCAGGCGAGCGACATCCCGCCCGCGGTGCAAGTACAGGTCGTGAAGGGTGTCGGGGACGGGATCGGCGGCGGCGCGCCGGCCGGCGCGTCGGACACACCTGTCGGACGGCGCGTCACAACGATCGTCTCGAACAGCGTTGCCGACGCCGCCCGGCCCGCGGTCGCGTTCGCGGGTGCGGTCGTGACGCTCGGCGCGCTGATCTCCCTCCTCGTCCCGAACATCCCCGCCGAACACGAACTGGCACCCGGCATGGCCGAAGCCTGGGGGGACGGCGACTCCGAACCCGAAGCCGACGACGAGTTCGAACCCACACCGACCTAGGTTGGTCGGCGCCGCGTTCACGTCCCCGGGTTCATGCGTTCCAACGCGGATTTCATCTGGGCGTGGACGAGGTTGATCGCTTGTAGCGGGCGGACCATCACACGGATCTCGACGATGCGACCGGCATCGTTGCACCGTATGACGTCGACGCCGTTGACGTACTTGCCTTCCACCGTCGTCTCGAACTCGAGCACCGCGGTGTCGCCCGCGAGCACGCTCTTCGTGTAACGGAACCCACCGGCCGGTTCGCCGTGTTTCGAAGGGGTCGCCGACGAATCACCGGGCAACGTCTGCCCCGCCGCCTGCAGATACATCTTCGTGACGGCCTTGCCGACTTGGGGCGTGTAGACGATCGGGGAGTAGAACACCACGTCGTCGTCGAGCAGTTCGTCGAGCCCGCCCGGCAACTGCCCACGGAGATGGGAGTGCCACTTCACGATCACCTCCTCGATCACGTCTGTCTTCCCGTCCGCGCTCACGTGGTGCCTGCGACCGTGCGCAGGGCCTGGGCGATGGGTTCGAGAACGTCCGGGGTGTGGGGGACGGGGAGATACACGATCCCGATGTCGGCGCCCGCTGCCGCGAACTCCGACGCGTTGTCGGCGATGGACGACACGCCGGCCGACGGATCGAACCGCAGGTTGACCGAGCGTTCGATCGTCGCCGGATCCCGACCGACCTCAGCACACCGCTTCTCGAGCGTGTCGCGGATCGCGGGCCAGTGTTCGATGCCCGCCGTCGAGTTCCACTGCTGCGCGAACCGTGCGACGGTGCGCAAGGTACGTGTGGGGCCGTTCCCGCCGATGACGATCGGCGGATGAGGTCGCTGCACCGGTTTCGGCTCGCAGCGCGCGTTCGTGAGATGCACGTACCGGCCGTCGAGGTTGCTGTGTTCCTGCGACAGCAACAGGACGATCGCTTCCACGCCTTCGTCGAAGCGGTCGAAGCGCTCCTTGAGCGGCGGCAGCGCGATGCCGTACGCATCGCACTCCTGTTGGTTCCAACCCGCGCCGAGCCCGATGTCGAGGCGGCCGTCCGAGACGATGTCGACGGTAGCGGCCATGTTCGCGAGCACGGCCGGATGGCGATAGATCATTCCGGTCACCTGGCAGCCGATCCGGATGCGCCGCGTCGCCTGCGCCATCGCGGCGAGCATGGTCCACGCTTCGAGACACGGACCATCGGAGTCGGAGAAGATCGGGTAGAAGTGGTCGAAATTCCACGCCGACTCGAACAGGTCGATGTCGTCGGCGACGCGCCACACGTCGAGCATGGCCTGCCAGGTCGTGTGTTGCGGAGCGGTCTTGATCCCAAAGCGCATGACCCGCACGCTATTTCAGAACGCGAGGCGTCGACTACACGCCGACTACCCGTCGAGTGGTTCGCCGATCTCTTTGAGCGCGGTCGCCAGCGCGGCGCGCAACCGGCGGGCGGTCGACGGACTCAAGTGGCCGACGAGGCCGGTGCCCTGCCCTCCGAGCTCCTCGACGGTGAGCTCGATGCGCGGGTCCTCGCACTCTTCGCAGTCGTCGAGAACCGCGACGATCCACGTGATCTTCACCCGTTCCGGGTCGTCGGCCGGATGGTCGTCGGTGCCGTAGTCGGCGAGCTTCTTCATACCGAGAGTCAATCACCGTTCACCGACCGCTCCCGCCGTCGCGCTCTCGTCCGGCAGCCCCAGTCCGATGCGGACGGCGCGTTCGACGGGTGAGTAGTCGCCGTCCGGCCGTTCGAGGTGCAGCTCGCCGTCACCGGGTGCGAGGGGCGGTTGGGCGATGATCCGCGGTGTCGAACCGCGGTGGCGATCGGCGGCGTGTACGAGGAAGGGGTGACACAGGTACGCATCACCGGCGCGCCCGGTCGCGTGGGTGAGCGGGAGCGCGTCGAAGTCGGGCAAGCGGCGCGCGAGCTCGAGGAGCGAGAGCCCTTCTTCGCCGGCGGGTTCCAGCAGCCGGGGGATCGCAAGATGCGATCCGACCCGGATGCGCGTGGGCGCGTCGTCGATACCGACGTCGGTGAAGAGGAGGAGCATCAGCAGCGCGCGCCCCCGTGAGCGCACGTTGGCCCAGAAGGTGTCGTCGGGACCGACAAAGGAGCCGTCCGCGTGCCAGCCCGCGTCGTCGGGTTGCACGGGAGAGGGGAAGCGCACCGCGGGCCGGCATGCGAGCAATTCTGCCGCACGCGACTCAGTTGGCCTCAGTTGATTCCGAGCACCTTGCCCGCAGTCGCGCCGAGCAGCTCGACTCGCTCCGGTATCCATCCGTTCCCGGGGAGCGAGCAGGTGATGCCGTCGATACCGCTCGCCATCACGGCTTCGAGCTGTTCTCCGACCTCGTCCGGACCGCCCCAGATCACCAATGCCAGGATCTGGTCGAGAAGCTGCTTGTCCATCGTGTCGACATCGAAGCCGCGCGCGGCCAGAAAGCGCGTCATATCCGAGTACGCCTCGTCGCGAGAGTCCGCGATGCAGACGTTGAGGTGTTGGCTCACCTTGATCTCGGCGCGATTCCGACCAAGACGCCGGCAGTGCGCGGCGAGCGCGTCGAGCTTGCGGGGAATCTCGTTCGACGGCGACGTGAGGTTCGACTCGTCGGCGTACTGCGCCACGAGCCGCAACGTCTTCTTCTCGCCCGCCCCCCCGATCATGATCGGAACGCGACCCACCGGCGGCGGTTGATTGATCGCGCTCTCCACGTGGTAGTGCTTGCCGTCGAGACTGGGTCGTTCGTCGCGCAGCATGCCGATGACGATCTGCAGCGCCTCTTCGAGTTTTTCGAACCGATCGGTGAACGTCCCGAATTCGAAGCCGAGTGAGTCGTGCTCGAACTCGAACCAGCCCGCGCCGATGCCGAGTTGTGCGCGCCCACCCGACACCACGTCGAGCGCGGTGATGATCTTCGCCAGCAACGTCGGATTGCGGTAGGTGTTGCCGGTGACCAGCGCGCCGAGCCGTACGTTCTTGGTCTCGCGCGCCAACGCACCCAATGTCGTGTAGCACTCGAGCATGTAG
Source organism: Actinomycetes bacterium (assembly GCA_025463875.1). Classification (GTDB taxonomy): domain Bacteria; phylum Actinomycetota; class Acidimicrobiia; order IMCC26256; family PALSA-610; genus PALSA-610. Next base: position 24,327 of record JAODBI010000185.1, on the reverse strand, counting down.
GCGGACGGATCGCCCAACATCGGCAGTTGGTAGAAGTGATCCATCAGCAACACCGTGTCGAAACCGGAGCGGTCGGCGGCCGCGGCCTGCTTTGCCACCATGTCGAACAGCTCGGCCGGCCCAACATCCGGGCAGGTGAAGTTGGGAATCTGATAGCCGAGGCGCGTCATCGCACTCCTGTTCATTTTCTTGGATCTGTCAGCCGTCGAGTGCGGCAAAGGTACGTGATTCTTGCCTGTTGAGCCACGGTCTCTTTGCGCTCACAAAAGCACCAAAACTGTGCGCGCCGGCGGATGACACTCTGTTCGTGAACGGGAGCCGCGTCCGGAATGAGTCGGTCACTGAGTGCATATTCGATCGTGGGGGTGCGAAGCGCGCTGCTGGTAGTCGCGCCCGAGCTCCTGGGACTTCCGATCGTGCTCAACTTCGCGTGGTCGGACGCAGCGTCGGTGCAATTCGAGCAGGAGGGCCGGCTGACACAGGCGCTCGGCGCCGCTCTGCACCTCGAGCGGTGTGTGTCAGTGCTCGACGGGGAGGCCGGCTGCTTTCCACGCCTGGAATCCGCCGACGAGATCCGTTGCGGCACCGATGCCCAGTTGCTGGAGTGACCGGGCCGCGAGGCTCGATGCGTAGCCCTCGTCACAGAACACGATCACGTGTTTGTCATGCGAGACCATCTCCGGGATGCGATCCGCACTGAGCGGATCGAGTCGCCACTCCAACACGTTGCGCCCGATCACCAGTGCGCCGGGGATCGTCCCGTCGCGATCGCGGAGGTCCGCCGGCCGGATGTCGACGAGGAGCGCGCCCGCTTCGACGGCCCGCCGCGCTTCGGTGGGTCCCACTCGTCGCAGCGAGGCGCGGGCCTCGACGAGCAGCTCGTCGATCGAGCACGGACCACGCATCGCGGACCAACGTACTGGTCGGCGCTCGGCGCGCGGCGCTCGGCGGTCAGGCGTCGACGACGAGCTCGGCGAGGGACGCCCGGTGAAGTGCATCGACCGCGACCGCGTGCAGCCGGCTGCGCAGGTCGACGATGAAGGGCAACGACGTGGCGTCTCCCCACGAGATCGACGCGAACGGATCGCGGGTGCCGACTGCGCGCAGCACCTCGTCGATACGAATGTCGCCGGCCGGCCTCGTGAGCCGGTAGCCGCCGTGGTAGCCGCGTTGCGCCGACACGAGTCCGGCCGCCCTGAGCTCACCCAGGATCTTCGAGAGGAAACCCTTCGGCACGGCCGCCGCCTGCGCGATCTCACCACTCTTCATGCGCGCACCCGGAGCTGCGGAAGCGAGTGCGATGCAGGCGCGCAGCGCGTAGATGGACTTCGCGGGCGGCCAGGCCACACCACGGCCCACGCCCTGGTCCAACGGTGTTGTTGCTGTCATCGCGATTCCGCTTCCGGTGAGCTGCGAGCCATGGGAGCCTATGTAATGTATCTGGATCGAATTAGTGTAGATGACGCGGGTCGGTCCGGGCGAGTGCCTGAAGATCTCCGGTCATTTGCCCGGCGACCGCCGGACGATTGGTGCCGTCCGTCCGTCTCGTAAGCTCCCGCCGACGGGTTGCCCGCCCCGCGATCGCGGGTAGAGCGGCCGTCGAGCCCGCGACGGTCCCGCCGGCGAGTTGGGGAGAATCTGCGCATGACGCTCGTGCATCGAGTGCTGTATCCGACGGCGATCGAATCGCTCGCGGAGTATCGGAAGGTACGTGGTGGGCGTGGGATCGAGGCCGCTCGGGCGCTCAGCGCCGACGAGATCATCGCCGAGCTCGAAGCTTCCGGATTGCGGGGGAGGGGCGGAGCGGGATTCCCGACCGGCCGCAAGTGGCGCACCGTGCGCGACTACTGCTCGACGTTCGAACGCACGTCGGTGGTCGTCAACGCCGCCGAGGGCGAACCCGGTACCTACAAGGACCGCACCATCTTGCGCAACGATCCGTACCAGGTGATCGAAGGCGCGCTGATCGCCGCGCATGCGGTGCGGGCCGACCAGATCATCTTTGCCACCAAGCGGTCGTTCTCGGCCGAGGTCGAGCGCCTGCGATCGGCGATCGACGAGGTCAAGGGCGCAGGCTGGCTCGACGACATCGAGGTCGAGCTCTTCGAAGGCCCGAACGAGTACCTGTACGGCGAAGAGACGGCGTTGTTGGAGACGATCGACGGGCGGTACCCGCTCCCGCGCATTGCGCCTCCTTACCGGCGAGGTGTGCGCGAGGTCGTGGAGTCGTCTGCCGACATCGGAACGGGAAGCGGCCTGTCGGCACACGTCGAGATGGCCGGACCCGGTGACGACAACGACGCGCCGCCGGCGTTGGTCGACAACGTCGAGACCATGGCGAACGTCGCGCGCATCCTCGCCCGCGGGGCCGAGTGGTTCCGCACGGAAGGAACCGAGGAGTCTCCGGGCACGATCGTCTGTACGGTCACCGGCGCGACGCAACGCCATGGTGTGGGCGAGGTGATCATGGGCACCCCGTTGCGCGAGGTCATCGAGACGATCGGCGGGGGCGCACGGCCGGGCCGCCGGATACGCGCGGTCCTCCCGGGCGTGTCGAGCGCGTTCATCGACGCGTCCGCGCTCGACACTCCGGTGAGCTACGAAGCGTTGGCCGCGATCGGCTCCGGCCTCGGGTCGGCCGGCTTCGTCGTGTTCGACGACGCCGACGATCTCGTCGCGGTTGCTGCGGGGGCGTCGAGGTTCCTTGCCATCGAGTCGTGTGGCCAGTGCACGCCGTGCAAGCTCGACGGCTTGCGCATCTCCGAGCTCCTCGATGCGGTGGCGGGCAGCGCCGCCGCTACAAGCGACGTCGACGAGCTTCGTTCGCGCGTCGCGACGGTCGCCGACGGTGCGCGCTGTTCCCTCGCGACCCAGCAGCAGGTCATCGCGCTGAGTCTGCTCGAGCGTTATGCCGGCGATGTCGAGGGCCACGTCGAAAGGCGGACTCCCGCGACAAAGCCCGCGATCGTTGCCGAGCTCGTTGCCATTGATGACGGAGTGGCGCACATCGACCAACGTCATGCCGACAAGCAGCCCGATTGGACGTACGACGCCATCGACTCGGGCAAGACGCCCGCGGCCCGATTGGGCGAGCATCGCGATCCGGCCGCGCTCGACGAGTGAGTTTCGCGAGAGGACAACTCATCGACTACGAGAGATGAGGAGTTGCCCGGGTACTCTGCCTGCGGATCGACGGAGCGACGGGGCGAGCATGAAGCGGGCTGGTGGAGCAAGGCTCGGGGTTCTCGGCGTTGTCGTGGGCCTGGTGTTGGGTGGGACGGCCCTCGTCCCCGCGTCGATCTCGCCGCTTCCAAAGACTGCGGCCGCCGCGACGAGCACTGTGACCCGGGATCGAATCGCAAAGGCGTTCGGCGTCGGAACGGTGAGCACACCGGCGATTCCGAACTCGGTGAGCGAGGTTGCAGTCGCGTTCGTGTCGCTCGACGACGTGGTGGCGGGACAGACCGCGGTTGTGTCGGGTGGCGGCCTCGCGTGGCATCTCGCGGGCCGCACCAACGCACAGCGCGGCGACGCGGAGATCTGGTGGGCGAAGACGGTGGGCGCGGCATTCACCGCCACTGTGAGCCCGGCGCAGTCCGGGCGGAGCTCGCAGTTGACGGTGATGACGTTCACCGGGTCGGCCGGCATCGGTTCGGTCGTCGGCGCGTCGGCGGCCAAGGGGGCACCCACACTGTCGTTGTCGCCGGTTGCCGGCGGATCGTGGATCGGCGCGGTCGGCATGGATTTCGACAGCGCGACGCCGCGCACGATCGGCGGGCGTCAGACTCTCGACGCGCAGAGTGTCGACGGGCTCGGCGACACGTACTGGGTGCAACACCTGGACGCGACCTCGACCGCGGGCCAGGTCGTGACCGTCAACGACACCGCGCCCGCGACTGATCGCTTCGACTTCGAAGGCATCGAGGTCACCGGTCCCCGCGTCGCCTCCCCCGGCGTCGTCCTCGATCCGTCGACCCCCGCCCCCGCCCCCGTCGCCAACAATGCGGCGTGGGTGGTCTCGCCGTCGTTCTCGCCGCCGCCCAACACGGTCCTCTACGCGGTCTTCTCGATGGATTCACTCCCGACGTCGAACTCGTTCGTGGCCGGCGTGTACAACTCCGGCACCCAGCTGACCTGGCATCAGACGAACCTCGAGAACCACACGAACGGCACAACCGTCGGCGGATACGTCCACGTCTTCTGGGCCTACAACCCCGGCGCGCGGACGAATATGACGGTGGCCGGCGGCTTCAACAGCCGGACAAAGAATGTCGTCCCACCGGTCGGTCTTCTGCAGGTACTCGTCGTCGATCACGCCCAGGCGAACCAGGCGACGGCGGCGAGCCGGATCGGGTGGAACGTCGCGGGGACGAGCGCGCCGTCGGTGACCGTTACCACGACCGCTCCCAACTCTTTGGTCGTCGCCGTCTTCGACAACTGGGATTCGTCCACGACGCCGACCGTTCCCGCGGGCCAGGTCGTCACATCGATCGTGCAGAACAACGCCGATCGCGACGCGTACTGGCTCCAGGCGCGAACCGCGCCCACCGCGGCTCCCGGCCCGGTCACGATGAACGCGACCGCGCCCTCCGACATTCACTGGCACGAGATCGCGTGGGAGATCCTCGCGGCGTAGGAGTCGGGTCAGCTGTCGCCGACCAACGTGTAGCCGAAGCCGGTGAACGCGCCCCGCAGTCGGCCTTCGCTGTTGGGTTCGTAGCCGATGCGGTCCATCAGCAGGTAGCCGAAGTGGCGACGCCGGCCGACCATCGCGATGGCGCCGACGACTTCGATGCGCACCGTCAACGAGCTCCTCGGCAGGAAGAGGCGACGGCCGAAGGGAAAGGCGAGCGCAATGCCGTCTTCCCGAATCGTGAACTGCCATGGCAGCCAGCGGCCGTGTACATACGCGACCAGTGCGAACAGGGTCGCCCACTGGATCGCATGATTCGAGTCGAAGTACAGCACGACCGCACCCAAGCCCAACAGCAGTTTGGGCCACCAACGCAGGAATCGGTTCCGGCCCAGATACCCGGCCTCGGCCATCACCCGAGGCTACTTCTCGAATCCCTCATGCGAGATCCAGCGCATGATGACGGCCTTGTGAATGTGCGCGGAGAGAGCCCACGGGCTGCATGCGGACGCGACGACGCCTCCGGCGGCTATGGCAATGCGTGAACCGGAGGCGTCGTACCAACGTCCGCGCGTAGAGGGGGTCGCGGGCGCCGGGAACATTGTCGGCCGTCGCCCGCGATCTCTGTAGCGCGGGCCGTCGAATTGACGCGGATCCTGGCGCACGGCGCTTCACCCTGGGGCACCACCTGCCGAGAGTACGGAGGTGAACCTCACCCAGTGCCCGTACGACGGCGCCCAGATCGACGTCGAAGTCTCGCCGGGTGGCTCGCTGTTGCTCACGTGCGCCGCGTGCGCTGCCGTCTGGGAGCGACACGGCGCATGGACCGGTCGCATCCGGGAACCCGATCGGGAGCGGCTGTTGACGGCCCGGCTCCATGGTTCGGTTGTCGCACCCGGCGAACCACTGCCCATGGTGCAGTACGCACCGGACGCGCGTGCACGGCTCTAAGTACCTCACACTCAGATCGTTCGCCGCCGCAGTCCTGCGTCCGCTAACGGTGAGCTAATACCGGCGTTGATTGGAAAACGGCGCCTCGTGATCGTTCAGCGCGCGCACAGATACCCACCCGGCAACGGGTTTTAGGCGATTGCGCACTCCGGTGCATCCTGCGATAGTTCGTTTGCAGAGAAATTCTTGCCGAGAGCAGGTTGTTCCGGGTCCGAGTTCATGCTGTCGGTCGTTTACGGTGTGGGCCAGTCGACCGACCCGAAGGGAATCTAAATGCCGCGCTACCGAGTCACCTTGAGACGATCCTCAGTGGAAATCGTCGAGGCCAGCAACCAGTACCAGGCCGCAATCGTCGCCCGTGACCTTTTCGGGGACAGCGTCGAAGTCGCGGATGTTTCTCCCGCCGTCGGTCGCCCGTCGGCCTCGAGCGGCGGAGCGACGACCGCGTCGAAGGCGACGAAGAAGGTTGCCAAGAAGCGACGGCCGCTGTCGCCCGAGGCCCGGGCCAAGCTGGCGCAGAATCTCGTCAAGGCCCGCGCCGCCCGCGCGGCGAAGGCCAAGGCCACCAAGCGCAGCACGAAGAGCACTCCGGCCGCCAAGAAGGCGACCAAGCGGGTCGCGAAGAAGCGCTAGCGGTTTCCGACTCCACCGACTTCCGGATCTCGTCGCTCCGCCGGGGCGCGACGACGATCCGGCCGGTTGGGCGGTGCCGACCCACGTCGGGTCGAAGGACTGTGACAACGTCAACATTGCAATCGCGGTGCGTTCAGTCGCGGGCGCGTTTCTTCCGATGTATGAACACCACCGTTCCCGGTGGTGGACGACGCGTTGACCTGCCGCCTGGAATCTGGTCGCCTCGGCGGTAGCGAGCGAGTGGCGAAACCTCCGTCCGAGCGCGCGCTCGCGGAGATTCCCGATGACACCAACGACCCGACGAATCAACCGGACCTCCTGGGCCTGATCGTCGATGCTCGAGCTTCGACTCAACGCCGACGCGAAGCGCATCGCAGCGATGCGCGCGTCGGTCGCGCACGAGTGTCGTCGCGCGAACGTGGACGACGAACATGCAGCGCTCGTCGGGACCGTCGTCGAACGACTCATCGTCGGGGAGCGTGCCGATTCCGGAAAGCGCAGCCACCGGTCCGAGGTGTTCGTCGTCGTGACCGTTCAGTCGGACGCCACAATGCTGATGGTGCGCGACCGTGGCCTACCGGACTCCGATCTCGACGAGTATCGCCGGCGGCTCCTCGACGTGCATACGGTGTGCTGGTCGACCGTCTCGGGTGCCGACGGCCGGACGATCTGGGCCGAGATCCCGCGCCCGACGCCGGTGGCTTCCGAGCCCATGCCCGCGGCCGAGCCCGCTCCGCCCGCCGCGGCCTCGCCCGCGCTCGTCGCCGCTCCCGCGCTCGTCTCCGTGCTCCCGTCCGGGAAGTGACCCGATCCCGACGGCTACCGTGCCCGCCGTGCCGGAACCGAGCCCCATGGGTGCCTTGCTCGAACGGGTCGGCGCCGGCCTGTTCCAGCAGGCCTTCGTCGTCGACGATTTCTCAGGCGCGCAGTATGCGCTGCGGACGACGATGGGCTGCGGTGAGTTCGTCACGCTGCCGGCCACCGACATCGAATACGACTTCCGCGGCGGTCGAAGCACCTGCGCGTTGGAGATCGGTTTCGCGCGCAGCGGAAACGTGCAGATCGAGCTCTTGCGCCCGGTGCGCGGGATCGGGCTGCACTCCGAGTTCCTCGAGTCCAACGGTCCGGGCGCGCACCATCTTGGTTTTCTCGTCGACGATCTCGACGCCGACGTCGCCGCGGCCCGCGCCCTCGGATTCGAACGCGTCCAGGGCGCGACGTTCGGTGCATTGCGCTTCTGCTATCTCGACACCTGGGACGCGTTGGGCCTCTACGTCGAGCTGGTCGAGGATCCGGACGCCATGATGATGGCGCTCATGCCCTGGCGCTGATCCGATCTCCCCTCCGGTGTCGCCGATCAGCCCGCGACCGAGAAGCCGCCGTCGACGGCGAGCGTCTGGCCGGTGATGTAGCGCGCCTGCGGGCTCGCGAGAAACAGCACCGCGGGCGCGATGTCCTCCGCGCGCGCGAACCGTCCGAGCGGTGTGCGCGCGAGGAGCGGTGCCGTGAGTTGCTCGTATTCCATCATCGGTGCCGTCATCGCGGTATCGACAACGCCCGGAGCGACCGCGTTCACCCGGATGGCGCGCCTCGCCCACGCGACGGCCAGGGTCTTCGTCATCTGTACGACTCCGGCTTTCGCCGCGCCGTATCCCGGCACCATCTCGATGCCGAAGAACGACGCCATCGACGCCAGATTGACGACGCTCGCGCCGCCGTCGATCGAGCTGGCGGCGAGGAGATCGCGGACTGCGCTCGCCATACGGAACGCGCCGAACAGGTTCACCGTGACGGCTTCTTCGAACACCGCGGGTTCGTACTCGCTGCGTCCGCCGGGCAGGTTCTGGCCCGCGTTGTTCACCAGTACGTCGAGCGCGGCGAAGTTCCGCGCGATCGCCTCGATCTCGGCCGGCTCCGTCATGCGGCACCGGTGGTACGAGAACGGATCGAGATCGATCTCGTATTCGGCGGCGTCGGCGCGGGTTCCCGTCACCGTCACCTGCGCGCCCGACTCGTGAAACGCGCGGGCGATCGCCAGCCCGATGCCCGACGTTCCGCCGGTGACGAGCGCAGATACGCCGCCGAAGTCGAACGTCGCGCCGGTCACTCCCACACCTTCTCCCAGCGGCCGCTCGCCGCGGATCGATACGTCGCGAGGGCGATCCGCAGCTCACCGAGGGCATACTCGGCCGGCGCGGCCGGCGTGGTTCCGTGCAGAACTGCCGAGGCGAAGTCGGTCAGCTCGGCTTCGTACGACTGGAGGTAGCCGCCCCGTGCTCCCACCTTCTGCCCTTTCCAGTCGCGGCCGTCCCACAACTTCACCCAGCCGGAGCCCTCGACCGTGAGCTCGCCGGTCGTGCCCGTCACGGTGAAGAGGGGCTGGGGCGCGATGGCACCCGTCGTCAGCATCGCGTCGAAGACCGCGATCGTGCCGGAGCGGAAACGAAGGAGCGCGCGACACAGGGACTCGCCCTCCATCCGCGGGTGCGGGCGGCCCAGCGCGGCGACCACCTCGTCGACCTCACCCAGCCACATGCGCAGCGGCCGGAGCCAGTGCGAACCGGTGTCGATGACCACGCCGCCCCCGGCCGCGGCGCGATCGAATCGCCAGGGACTGTCGCCGCCGTAGAAGTCGCCGAGCGCGGGGAAGAAGGTCGCGGCGCGCGCGGTGACGACCTCGCCGATTGCGCCCTCCTCGACCAGCGCGCGCACCGTGACGACCTCGGGCCAGTACTGCGCGTTCTCGGCGACCATGAACACGCGTTGGCTGGAACGGGCCGCCGCGTCGAGAATTCGATCGCACGCGTCGAGCGTCGGCGCAAGCGGCTTCTCGAGGAGCACGTGAAGTCCGGCTCGTAACGCGACAGTTGCGACCTCTTCGTGGCGGTCGTGGGGCACGGCGACCACGGCTGCGTCGAAGCCGCCCACTGTCAACGCTTCGTCCAACGACACGTAGGGCGCGGCGCCCGTACGCTCCGCGACCCGGGCGGCGTTGGCGGGCGCGGGATCGACCGCGGCCACGACCGTCATCGGCACTCCCGCGCGCTCGATGGCGTCGAGGTGCCAGTGCGCGATCGCTCCGCAGCCGACCACCGCGATCCGCACCGAGTCGCTCATGCCATCTCCACTATGTCGGCTCGACCTCGATGGGAAAGCGCTCGAAGTAGTAGTCGAAGCGGGCGCGTACGACCTCGGGATCGAGGCCGAAGTCACCCCGGAGGTCGTAGGTGAGCGCTCCGTGCTTCCCACGTGGGTGCTCGCTCATGAATCCGTCGAGCCCGCGGCGCGCGTCCTCGGTGAGAGGAAGGCGCGCCCGCCCGTAGATACGTTCGACCATCCCGACGTCGTCCCTCATGAACTCGTGGAAGAGCACGTCGACGGTGCGGTCGGCGGGCAGCAGGTCGCGGTCGCGTACGCACGCCCGCAAGAGGCGATCGACCCGATCGATCCAGTACTCGGAGAGCGCTTCGGGTTCGATCGCGGCCCGCCGCATGCGGTCGCCGTACGCGAGCATCGTGGCCGCCGACTGGATGACCGACACCGGATCGCGATGGGTGATCGCGAACGTCGCATCGGGAAATGTCGCAAGCAGCGCGGGGATCTGTTCGAGGTGCTGCGGCGACTTCAGGACCCAGCGCGTCGGGCCGCGCAGGAACGTCACGACCTGGAGCACCTTCTTCATGTACGCGTAGTGCACGCGTTGGTCCAGACCGAGGTAGAAATCGCGCCACTGCGGAACGCGTGCGAGCCATTCGAGGGTGTACGACGCGAAGTCGAGATCCTCGAGCTCGATCTCCTCTTCGATCGCGGTCGGCTCCTGGTGGTGCATGGCGCTGAGCAGCGGCACCATGCGCATCTGCGCGTCGTAGTCGCGACGACACCGCATGAAACGCGGATCGATGCCGTCGCGGGTGGAACCATCGCCCGGGCGGGGCACCGGTTCGAGACTCTCCCAGTAGGGGAGTGAGCGCAGCCTGGTGTCGGACGCGATCAGGTTCACGAGATGGGTCGTGCCCGAGCGCGGCAGACCGATCACGACAATCGGCGCGACCAGCTGGATCTCCAGGATCTCCGGGCGACGGCGCACCATGTCCTCGACGAGCAGCCGGCCCGCGAGCAGCCGTTCGCTGCGCTGCAGGATCGCGAGTCGTCCGAGCGGCCCGAGCCCCGTGTCGGATTCGACCGCGTCGATCATGGCGCGCAGGCGCGGGAGGAAGTCGAGGCTGCCGAAGTCGTCGCATCCCGTTCGGGCGCGCGCCCGCGCGAGGAGCCGCTCCTCGTCGAAGGTGAGGTCGAGCGTCGCGACGTACGCGAGCGCCGACTGTTGGCCGGCGTCGAGGTGCGGCGATCGCAGGTCGTCGATGCGGACGGCTCTTCCGCGCCGGGCGCTCATGACGACTCGCGTCGGAGCCGTTCCATCCGATTCGTCGCACTCCGGATCTCGCCTTCGAGCCAGCGCGTCATCCAGAAGTTCGCACGGTCGTGGTCGGCGAGCATCTGTTCGTGAGCGCGCCGGTAGGCGGTGAGCGCGCCGCGATGCTCGGGGTCGACGGCGAGCGCCAGCTCGCACAGTCGTACCGCGGCGAGTGGCTCTCGAGCTGCGAGGCCCGTCGCCCGTTCGGCTACCGCTCCGACCCCGCCCGCGAGCTCAACCAGCTGCGCGGCGCCTGTCTCCGGCGCGGCGCCGAAGAGCTCCAGTGTCGAATGCTGGTGGAACCAACCCGCGTACGACTCCCAGATCGCCCGCACGCTCCAGTCGACTCGGCCGTACGCCTGACCGACGGCGAGCTTGTCGGGCAGCGCGATCTCGCGCATCGCGCTCCAGACGTCTGTCCCGTTGTTCATCGCCGCGACCGTCGCATCGTGCACATACAACGTCGCGTCGCGGATGCGTTCGCATTCCGACCGCACGGTCGCCTCGCCGCGCACCGGACCGTGGTGCCCGAGCAGCAACGTCTGGGGCGCGAGATCGATGATCTTCTGCACCGACTCCGCGAACGCGAGGGCGCTGCGCATCCGGTCGCCGCGCATGGTCACGAGGTTCGGGAAGTGGCCGAAGAGCGCGGAGAAGATGTTCCCGACGATCGCCACGCCGCAGTCGGGTAGCCATACCACGAGCGAGTCGATCGTCTCGCCGTCGGGCACGCTGAGGCACTCGACGCGCCGGGTACCGCACGCGAAGGAATAGGTGTCGTCGAAGACGATGTCGGGTTCGGCCGGCTTCGCCAACGGCGGGATCTCGACGTCGTCGCCGCGCGCGAAGCCGGGTTGACCCATGACGTCGGCGAAGAACGGTAGCGACCGCCGGATCCGGAAGCCATGGATCCGCACGTCGTCGACCTGGCAGGCGGTGATGTTCGCCTGCGCGATCAGCTGGGTCCCGTCCTCGCGGAACCGGTCGATCCCACCGATGTGGTCGGTGTGACTCTGGGTGAGCACGATGTATCGAGTCGGCGCCGTCGTGACCGCGTCGTAGTTGCGCTTGTGCGTTCGGGCCTCGAACCACATCCCGGTGTTGACGACGATGCGGCCGTCGTCGGTCGTGATCAGGTAGCTGCTCGACATTCCCGGCGAGCACCAGATGCCGTCGCCGACGTCGAGCGCCGCAGGCGACGACGCGGGACCGACGGCGAAGAAGTCCGGTTGCCGGCGCACGTATTCGGTCGTCACGAGATTGCAACCGCGTCGCCGCGTCGGACGGCGCCACTTGTGGCGATGAGCGCATAGACCCCGACACACGAGCTCGGGCCGAGGCCGGGAATGTCGAAACGATTGTTCCGGGCGATGGTCTGGAGCACTCCGAGGTCGCGCGGAAGATCGGCCTGCGCGAGAGTCGTCATCACGCAGCGCGGTGCCGGGAGGAACACCGACGCCGACACTTCGGGGCCGAGGGCGAGCGAGTGTCCCACCCACTCGTTCTCGACGAAACCCGTCTCGTTGTCGACGGTGACCACGATGTTCGGTCGGAAGCGCGCGGCCGGGAACGAACTGGCGGGCGCGAGCTCCGCGAGGTGCGCGAGCGTCGCAGACGTCACCACGTGCAGCGGAGCCGCGTCGAAGAAGGTCCCGGGCGCGACGATCCCGACGGGGGAGTCGTGGACCGTGTCGCTCTCGGGATCGGGAATGCCGACGAGCCGCGGCGTGTAGCTCTCGTAGACGGCGCCGTCCGGTGGCCGGTTCTCCAACCGCACTGCGTGACCGAACGTGCGTGACAGCACCTCGTGTACCCGCGGATCGTCGGTGTCGACGCTCTCGCCGTCGGGGAGCGTCATGCGGGCCGGCGCGGGCCCGGCACCGGCTTGCGGTTCGGCCAGGTATTCGGCGCGGCACGCGAACAGCGCGCTCCAGCGGCGCGGATGCTTCGCGCTCGCGACCTTGCCCGTCTCCTCGTCGACGAGGGCGTACGCGCGATCGCCCAACAGGCCTTGTTCGCCCACCTGTGCGCCGTCGATCTCCTCGCCGAGCATCGACTTCACGGGATACCGGTAGAGCGCTTCGATCTGCATCAGTCCCCGCTCACGGTTCGACGCGCACGCCGTCGCGCACGATCCAGTAACGACGCTTCTCGTCGCCGAGGATCTGCGTCCGGGCCGGTGGCCCGATCGCCGGATCGCCGTAGTGCGCAACCGCGCCGTCGGGTGCGTACTGCACGATGTAGGCCTTGCGCACCGCGCGCGTCGTGTTGCGCTTCGTCGCGTGCGGAGTGAGCGAGCTGAACACGACGACGCTTCCCGCGCGCACCGGCACTTCGACCGCGCGCGACCAGTCACCCCAGCACTCTTCACCGACCGGCGTCGAATGATGGGCGAGCGTGCCCTCTCGGTGCACGCCGGGCATCACCGCGACACACCCGTTCTCGGGAGTCGCATCGGTGATCGCGAGCCAGCAGGTGAGATACGCCTGCGGTTCCGTGTACGTGTACCCGTTGTCCTGATGCCACAGCACCGGTTCGGCGCCGTCGGGCTGTTTGAACACGGACTGATCCCAGTAGAGCCGCACGTCGGGACCGACGAGATCGCGCGCGATACCCGCGAAGATCTTGTCGGCGACGAATCGGCGCACGAACTCACTGCGCGCCACCGCGTGCGGGGCCACGGTCTGCGAGTCGAGACCGGTCACGCCGAGCCGTCCGTCCGGAAGGCCGGCGAGGAACTCCTTCGCCTGTTCGTCGCCCGGGCCGAGCTCGGCCTCGAGCTCAGCGAGCGTCGACGCGTCGAACGCGTCCGCCACCACGAAGTAGCCGACCTCGTCGAATGCGCGGGCCTGCTCGGCGGAGATCGTCGAGGGCTCTCCCGTGTGGTCGGACCAGACGAAGTCCGTATTCCACGGATGCAGGGCCCAGCGCATCGTCATCGACGCTATCCCAAGCCGGCTCGTCCTCATCCGACCGCCGAATGTCATTCATGCCGTTCCGGACCGGGCCGCGCGCCGCATGGCGTTCGTACGCCCGTAGCGTGGCCGCCATGTTGGACGGCGAACCCCACAGCTCTCCGATGCCGGGCGTACCGCGCCGCCCTCTGTCGTCCCCGCTTTTCTTCGTCGTATGCCTCGGCGTCGTACTCGGTGCGTGCACTTCGGGCGGGTCGAAGGCGACTCCCGACCCGTCGCCGACATCGACTACGACGCGGACGCAACCGTCCACGGCCACTACGCCCACGTCGCCGCTCGAGAACCTCTATCTCCAGCTTCTCGGGCCTGCGGACGCCGCGAGCGGAAAGTTCTTCACCGCGCTCAAGGCTCTTCCTGTCGGCGCTACCGGCGCCGATGCGGAGAAGTTCGCAAGTCCGGCCGCGGATGCGATCGAACGGGCGGATCGGCAACTTCTGGGAGTGACGTGGCCGGGAAAGCTCGGTCGCGATGTCCACGCGCTGGTAACTGCCAACGGACGACTCGTGGTCGACCTTCGCAACCTCGCGTCGCAGAAGACGGTCACGACCGGGCCATGGCCAATTCAATTCGAGCGCGATGTCGGCATCGTGTTCGACCGCGCCACGGTCATCCAGGCTGATTTCCACGGCTCGAGCGGCCTCGGGAAATAGCAGCCCGCGCGTTCGGATCTCGGTGGCGCGATCGGTCGCGCCCCGCACGGCCGACTCAGGTGACTGTGACCGCGTTCGACATGGGGGAAATGGGACCCGTGCCGCGGGCATTCTGGGCCGCGACCCGGAACGAATACACCTTGCCGGTGCTGAGCGCGCCGACGATCTCAGTCGTGGCAGCCGAGTTGAACAGCCTCGCCGGTTGCGCGACGGCGCCGAGGTACGGCGTGACGATGTACGCCGTGACTGCTGATCCGTTGTTCGTCGCGGGCGCGGTCCATCGGACGGTTGCCGAGGTATGACCGGCAGTTGCGGTCACTCCTGTCGGTCCCCAGGGTGCCCCCGCCGTGACGGGGACGCTGGGCGGCAACGACTGGGGACCGGTGCCGACCGCGTTCTTGGCCGCGACCTTGACCGAGTAGATGCGACCATTCGTGAGTCCCGTCAGCGTTTGATGCGTTGCCGTCGACGCGAACGTCCGCGGCGCCTGTTCCACGCCGCTCAGGATCGGGGTGACGACGTACCCGGTGATGGGTTGGCCGTTGGTGCTTGCCGGTGCCGTCCAGTACGCCGTGATCGCCGCGTTGCCCGGCCGCGCCCAGACCGTGGTGGGCGCGGTGGGCGTACCGGGCGTGACGAGACCACTCGGCGCCGACTCGGGACCGGTGCCGACGGCGTTCACCGCCGAGACGGTGAACGTGTACGGCTGCGCGTTCATGAGGGGGACGGTGGCGGAGGTTTGCGGTGCCGGGACTTCCACGGGTTTGAGCGCGTTCGTCCGGAAGTATGGCGTCACGACGTACTTCGTGATCGCCGAACCATTGTTCGCCGGCGCCGACCAGTGAACCGTCGCCGATGCATTTCCGGGGCTTGCCGATACCGCCGTGGGCGCCGTCGGTGCACCGGCGGTGATGATCGTTGTGAGGGCTTGCACCCCGGCCCCTCTCGCATTCGTCGGCGTGACGCCGAACGAGTACTTGTGGCCGTTCGCGAGGCCGGTGACGATGCCGGACCGCGCGGCGGCGGGGAACGATTGAGGTGTGAGCTGCACGAACCCCGAATAGGGAGTGACGATATAGCCGGTGACCGGCGAGCCATTGGTATTGGCGGGTGGTGACCAACGAATCGTCGCCGACGCGTTTCCGGGGCTCGCGGCGACGGCGGTCGGGGCACTGGGTGCTCCGATGTTGACGGAGATCGAGGTTGATGGCATTCCGGCACCGATCGCGTTGCGGGCGACGAGGTGGATGGCATAGGTGTGGCCGTTGGTGAGACCCGTCAAGGTGCCCGAGGTCGCGGTTGCGCCGAAGGTCACCGGCGGAAGCGTGGTCGAGCCGTCTTGGACGATCGCCGAATAGTCGAGGATCTTCGAACCGCCACTGGTCAACGGCGCGCTCCACTTCACTGTCGCCTGACCGTCTCCGCCCGTCACGGCGAGCGCCCTCGGGGGATACGGCGGAGTGTTGCGCAACGTGGTCGTCGGATGGACCGGGAGTATGACCGGGGGTCGTGGCTGCTGCGTGAAATCGAATGCCGCCGTGATATCGCCGAGGGCAGTCGCGTTCTCCCGAACGTCCGGACGGGGATCCGGGCGACCGTCGTTCGCGGGGTCGAGCCGTTGACCGCCGAGGAAGTCGTCCTCGATGAACTTCAGGTAGGCGTCGAAGCTCAACGTCTGATGATCGATGTAGCCGCGCTTGGCGTACGGACTGATGACGAGACTGGGGACGCGCAGCCCGTAGCCGTTCTGGTCGACCACGGGCGGCTGCACGTGATCGTAGAAGCCGCCCCAGTCGTCCCAGGCGAGAAATATGGCCGTCGAAGCCCAGTCGGGGCCGCTCATGATCGCGTTCACGACACTGGTGACGTACGACTGACCGGCGCTGACGGGGAAGGGTGAGTGCTCGCTGACGTCACCGGATGGCGCGACCCACGAAACCGCGGGGAGGGTCCCGTTCTTCGCAGCACTGAAGAGTCCGGAGATGCCCTGAACATTGCCGACCTGTCCGTCGTTGCGAACGGTGTCGAAGTACGGAAGCGGGTTCCAGATGCCCGGTGTGAAGGGCTGTTGTTGGACGGGCGCGCACGTAAGCGCGGCATCATTCGCGCAGTCCGGCTCGGTGCCTTCGACCACGTAGTAGCCCCACGGCACATTGTTCTTGTGGAGGAGATAGGTCAGATCCGTCCAGGCGTAGATGGGGGAGTTCGGCGCGAGCGCGACGTGGGCGGGAGGCTGGAAGTTGTCGGGGCGCGGCTCCAGCGCGTCGAGCTCGTTGACGCAACTCGACGGGTCATTGTGCTTCGAGCAGTTCGCCGACCAGCCCGAGACCATGAAGAGGTGTTCGGGCAAGCTCCAGGAGGCATCCGGCTCGAACATGTGATCCTGCAGGACGAAGTTCTGCGCGTACGACCAGTAGTTGGGGATGTCGCTCGCAGTGTGATAGCCGAGGACGTTCGTCGGGTCCGTGGGACAGCCCGCGTTCGCCGTGAATTTGCACCCGGAGGTCGCATTTTCGGAGTCGGCCAGAAAGCCGTTCATCTGGCCGCTTGCGACGTCGGCCTTGAAGCTGGCCCCGGCGTGCGGTCCACCGGCTTCGTAGTCGCGGTGGTCAACAAAGGGACGCACGCATCCGCTGCCCTGAGCATGCGGCAGACACGCCGTCGGCGAACCGTTCGACATCGCGATTCCGTCCGCGCCCGGGTAGGTGCCGAAGTAGTGGTCGAACGATCGATTCTCTTGCATGATCACGACGACGTGTTGAATCTTGTGGATACCAGTGAGTGCGGCGGCGGGGTTGCTGCCCAATGGGAACTGCACCGCCCCGGTCCCCGCGCCTGTGGCGACAAGAATGATCACAAACGCCTTGACGTGCGCGCGCAAATATCGACGTACCGGATCCAGCCGGATGTGAGACCGGCGCATACCGTTCCTCCCCGTCCGCGCGGCGAATTCGGGGAAAAGGCCGATTGATCCGCACGATTATCCCCCGATTGTGCGGCCTTTCGATTCAGTGTGTCACTGAAGTACGTGAACGGCAAACGGGCGGGACCGCGGATTTCGCGCTGTCTAGAGTTCGTCCGCGATGGCGCCGGGACCGAGTGGCGATGAATATCCGGACGGCTTCTTCGGGCGCGACGACGAAGCGGACGACGCCGAGTTCTATTCGTTTCCGCGTTACGTCACGCACATCGACGACGGCGCGATCGACGCGGTCGGCGCGCTCTATGACGAGCTCGGGATACGCGGGTCCGTACTCGACCTCATGAGCTCCTGGGTCTCGCATTTTCGGGAGACCCCTGTAGCGCTGACGGTGCTCGGTATGAACGCCGACGAGCTTGCGGCCAACCCGCAGGCGCGCGCCTGGGTCGTGCACGACCTCAACAACGATCCGGTGCTCCCGTTCGCCGACGACTCCTTCGATCATGCGACGTGCTGCGTCTCCGTCGACTACCTCACCCGGCCCGTCGACGTGTTCCGCGACGTGGCGCGGGTCGTGCGTCCGGGCGGTCTCTTCGTGTGCACGTTCTCGAACCGACTGTTCCCGACCAAGGCGATCCGAGGCTGGCTGTACTCGGAGAGCACCAAACATCAGGACATCGTGGCCGGCTACTTCGCGGCCGCCGCCGGCTACGAAACCGCGATTGCGCGTCAATGCCCGACGCCTTCCGGCGGCGATCCGCTGTACGCGGTGTGGGCAATCGCGACGTGAGCGCATCGACCGCGGCACCCCTGGATCGAGCGGACCGCAGTTCGTAGGCTCCGCGTCATGAGCGCGGGAACTCTCGAGAAGCTGATCGACAAAGTCGACGCGATCGCCGACGTGATCCGGGACGCGGCCCCCGAGTCGGAGCATCTCGGTTACCTCGCGCCCGATGTCGTTGCCGCGCTGCACGAGGCCGACCTGTTCCGCATGCTCGTACCGGAGACGCTCGGCGGCCTTGGGCTCACCATCCCGGAGTCGATCGCGATCCTCGAACGGGTTGCCGCGCTCGACTCGTCGACGGGTTGGACGCTCGCCATCCTCGCCGACGGCGCGATCTTCGCCCGCCGGGTGTCGCCGGAGGCGTTCACGACGATCTGCGGTGACCCGCGCGGCCTGGTCGCGGGCACGCTGAACCCGGTCACCGCGCGAGCCCGCGTCGTCGACGGCGGCTTCCTGTTCAGTGGTCGCGCGACCTACCTCTCGGGCTCGGCGCACGCGCGCTGGATCCTGGCCGCCGCGATCGTGTTCGACGGTGACGAACCCGTGATCACCGACGACGGGATCCAGATCCGCTCCGCCATCTTCCCTGTCGAACGAGCTCGCGATCTCGGCACGTGGAACGTCACCGGTATGCGCGCCACCGGGAGCAACGACTACGAGTTCGACGACGTCGAGGTCGCGGCCGACTGGACCTTCGAGCCGATGCGCCCGCAAACCGGGGGAACCGACATCTTCAGTTGGATCCCGTTGTGGGCCCAGCTCGGACCGGCGCTCACGGCCTGCGCCGTCGGCGCGGCGCGCAACATGATCGAGCGCTTCACGGAGCTTGCGACCGTGAAGGTCCCGACCGGCAACTTCAGCGTCCTCGCCGAGCGCGCCCCCGCCCAGATCGCGCTGGGGGAGGCCCAGGGCCTCTATCAGGCGGCGCGCGCGGTGTTGATGGAGACCGCGCACTCGAGCTGGGACCGTGGGGTCGCGCACGAGCCGTTCGACAACGCGGCGCTCGCTCGGAGCCGTCTGGGCCTTGTGACCGCGGTACAGCTGTCGGCGCGCGCGATCGACCTCCTCCACGACGCGAGCGGCATGAACGCGGTCGCCCGCGACACCGTGCTCGACCGCTGCTGGCGCGACGTGCACACGATGACGCAACACGTCGTGCTGTCGCCGGCCCGGTTCGAGATCGCGGGGCGGGTCCTGCTCGGCCTCGATCCCGGCGCGCCCATCATCTGAGGCGTCAGATAACAGGCAGGAAATCGATATCGCTGTTTCATGGCCGGGACACCTTGGCGAACCGCGCTTCGGCGAGTGTGGGACCGGTGGGCGACCTGCTCGACGCGTATCAACCGATCGACGCGTGGGACGAGATGTTCGACGCGGACGGGGAGACGCGTGTCGACTATCGCTCACTCTACGAACACGTACAGACCCTCTCGAAGCACGACTTCGACGAACGCTGCTCGACGCGCGACCGGGTCTTCCGCGATCAGGGCATCACGTACGCCCACTCGGGTGAGGAGCGACCGTTCCCGCTCGACCTCGTCCCGCGCGTCATCTCCGCGAACGAGTGGTCGCTCGTCGAGCGAGGCGTCGCGCAACGTGTCCGCGCCCTGGAGCGCTTTCTCGACGACGTGTACGGACCCGGCGAGATCATGCGCGCCGGGGTCGTTCCCCGCCGGCTGGTGGTCACGTCGTCCCACTACCACCGCGCCGCGTGCGGCGGTATGTCGCCGCCCGGCGGTGTTCGCGTGCACGTCGCCGGCATCGATCTCGTGCGCGACGGCGCGGGAAAGATGTGTGTCCTCGAGGACAACTTGCGAATACCTTCGGGTATCTCCTACGTCGTGGAGAACCGGCGCGCGATGACCCACGTATTCCCCGAGCTGTTCGCCGCGCACCGCGTGCAGCCGGTCTCCGACTACCCGTCGCGCCTCCTGCAGACGCTCGTCGCGACCGCGCCGCGCGGCGTCACTGATCCGCGTGTCGTGTTGCTCACCCCGGGCGTCTTCAACGCCGCGTACTTCGAGCACTCGTTCCTCGCCCGCCAAATGGGCGTCGAGCTGGTCGAGGGCCGCGACCTGGTGTGTCGCGACAACGTGCTCTACATGCTGACCACGAGCGGCGAAGAGCGCGTCGACGTGGTGTACCGGCGGGTCGACGACGAGTTCCTCGACCCGCTGCACTTCTCGCCGACGTCGATGCTCGGCTGCGCGGGCCTCGTCAACGCGGCGCGCGCCGGCAATGTCACCATCGCGAACTTCCTCGGCAACGGCGTCGCCGACGACAAAGCCGTGTATCCGTACGTGCCCGCGATGATCGACTTCTATCTCGGTGAGAAGCCGATCCTCTCCAACGTCGAGACGTTCATGCTCGACGACGTCGACGTGCGGGCGTGGGCGCTCGACCGGGTCGACCAGCTCGTGTGGAAACCGGCCGACGGATCGGGCGGCAGTGGCATCGTCATCGGGCCGTGCGCCGAAACCGAAGCGTTGGACGCGGTGCGGCTGGCAGTCGAGGCCGAACCCCGCTCGTGGATCGCGCAGCAGCCGGTCGCGCTCTCGACCGCGCCCACGTATGTGGAGACCGGCATGCAACCCCGCCACCTCGATCTCCGGCCTTTCGCCCTCAACGACGGCGAGAACGTGTGGGTCGTGCCGGGCGGACTCACCCGGGTCGCGCTGAACGAGGGCAGCCTCGTCGTCAACTCGAGTCAGGGTGGTGGGTCGAAGGACACGTGGGTGCTCGCGCGCGAAGGTACCGACGTCGAGCAGGAGGAGACGAGCGTCGCCGATGGCGTGGAGTGCGAGCCGCTCGCGCGTCAGCCGTTCGGCATGGTTCCCTCCGCGAGCGAGCAGGCGGCCCAGCAGCAGTGATCGTGAACCGCCGATGTTGAGCCGGATCGCGGAGTCGCTGTACTGGCTCGGGCGTTACGCGGAGCGGGCGGAGACGACGGCGCGCATCCTCGACGTCTACTCGCACGCGCTGCTCGAGGACCGGGTGGGGGGCGAGGAGTCGGCGTGCCGCCGGCTCGTCGAAGCGATGGGTGCGAGCGAACCGGCCGCGCGCGTCGAGGTCGGCACGAACATCGAGTCCTTGGTGGGCTTCTTCGTCGATGATCCGCGCTTCGACGGTTCGGTCGTCCGTTCGCTCGAAGCGATGTGGGAGAACGCGCGGGGCGCGCGCGAGGCCATGTCGTCGGAGATGTGGTCGAGCATCAACGCGACACACACCGCGCTCGACGTCCGCCGCGGGCGATCGGTGTACGCGCAGCACGGGTTCCTGGGCTGGGTACGCGATCGCGCGGCGATCGTCTCCGGTCTCGCCGACGCGACCATGAGTCACGACGACACCTGGCGATTCATCGTCCTGGGTCGTTCGCTCGAACGCGTCGACCTGACCGTTCGCCTGCTCTCGACCCGGCTGGGAGACGCGTGGGGCAGCGCGGGCTGGGTGGCGACCCTGCGCTGCTGCGCGGCGTACGAGTCGTACCTCCGCACCTACCGCCGCGGCGTCGAGGGCTCCCGGGCGCTCG
Source organism: Actinomycetes bacterium (assembly GCA_025463875.1). Taxonomy (GTDB): domain Bacteria; phylum Actinomycetota; class Acidimicrobiia; order IMCC26256; family PALSA-610; genus PALSA-610. The sequence continues at coordinate 2,838 of JAODBI010000185.1, read as the reverse complement.
AATTCCTGTTGCTCGACCGGCTGTTCCCGCGTTCGGTGTTTCACGCGCTCGGTGTGGCCGAGACAGTGCTCTTCGATCTCGACCCCGCGTCGGATCGCCACGGCGCCGCCAGTGAGCCGCGCCGGGTTGTGGGTCGGGCGAGCGCCGATCTTGAGTTCATCCGCGTCGCCGATCTCGAGCACTCCCTACCCGAGCATCTCGCGCGTCTCGAACGCGCGTGCGCGCACGCGCACGACGTGATTGCGAACCGCTTCTTCAACGGTGCCCTCGCCATCCGGTGGAGCGCGTAGTGGCCTGGCGACTCTCGATCGAGCACGTCACCAGTTACGAGTACGAAGGGGAGGTACTGGCGTCCTACAACGAAGCGCGTATGAGCCCGGCCCGTGAGGCGACGCAGATGGTCCTCGACCATCGCGTCGACGTGCGTCCGAGTGTTCCGGTCATGCACTACGTCGACTATTGGGGTACCGAAGTGAGCGCCTTCGACGTACACGAGCCGCACGACCGGCTCATCGTCGCCGCCCGCTCACTGGTCGAAACCGTCGCAGCAATTCCCGACGTCACTGACACAGATTGGGAGGTCCTGTCCGATGAAAACGTACGCGACCGCTTCTGCGAATACCTCCACGAGTCACCGCGCGTTCCGCTCGACCAACCATTCCTCGAGGTCGCGGCCGCGATCTCCGATTCCCGTTCGCCGCGCGAGACGGTCGAGGCCGTCAGCACGTGGGTCCGCGAGAGCCTCGCGTACGAGACAGGCGCGACCGACGTCTCGACGAACGCGCGGTCCGCCCTCGAGCTGGGTCGCGGCGTTTGCCAGGACTTCGTCCACGTCGCCCTGGCGGTGCTGCGTGCTGCAGGCATCCCCGCGCGATACGCATCCGGCTACCTCCACCCCGACGCCGACGGCGCCGTCGACGTGGCGGTAACCGCGCAAAGTCACGCGTGGCTCGAAGCGTGGACGGGGTCCTGGCAACGCGTCGACCCGACTAACGGCGCCCGCGTCGGCGAGGAGCACGTCCTCGTCGCACGCGGGCGCGACTACGGCGACGTGACGCCGCTCAAGGGCGTCTACAACGGCCCGCCGTCGCGTTCGAGCGACGTCCGCGTGACGATCCGCCGCGTCGCCTGAGTCCTCAGATCTTGGCCTTGGCCGCCTCGGCGATGATGGCAGCCCGATCAGCCGGGAGCACATAGCCGCTTGCGATCGCCTTGTCGGTCGCCTTGTCGACCCGGCCGAGGTACGACGCACGACTCGGATACAGGCGGGCCAGCGTCGACGCGTCGAACGGTTTCGTGCTGCCGAACAGGCTGCACAGGAGGTCGGAGCTGCCGGGCGCCGCGCCCGACAGTGCGGCGACCGGAACGTCGTTCGCAGCCGTGCGCACCCCGCCGATCGCGTTCCCGAGCGCGTCGCGCTGGATGACCGCCTTGTCGCCGGCGAGGGAGATCTCCATACGGGGTGCCGACGGAGGAGGTGTGCCGGAGCGGATCCATTTGTCGAGTTGGGCCAGCGCGGCCGCGATGACGAAGTGTGTCGGCGCGCTGTTGATGAGGCTTTTGCAACCGATGCCGTACGGACTTCCGCCGACGGTGAACGTGTCGGCGTGCGCGGCGCCCGCGATGTCCCAGAGCCGGAGATGATCGGAGTCCGGCTGGTGGGCGTCGAAGTAGCGGAGCGCGACCTCGTCGGTCTCGGTCTCGAGGAGGAACACCGGCACGTCGATGTCGTCGCGGATGCGGATACCGCCGTTGATGCCCTTGCCGATGTTGCCGCCCTCGAGTGGGATCGCACCGCCGCCGCGACTGTGGACGAAGAAGCCGTCGAAGATGTGCGTTCTCGGTTGGATCGCGTCGATGTAGGTCGTCAGTTCGAACGCCGACTGTGACTCACCCAGCGCGACAACGCGGGCGGGCTTCAGGCCTCCGAGCGCGCCGCCGGACGAGCTACGAACCGCGCGTCCGATCTGCGAGAAGATGTCGAGCGCGTATCGGTCTCCCGGATGACGGAGCGATCCGTAACGCGCCGGATCGCTCCCCCGCAGGCCGCCCGCCGGTATCCCCGCGACCGGAACGACGCCGGCTCCGCCCGACACGCCGATCTGCTGCGCCGACAGGCCGACCCACGCGAAGCCGCTCCGAGTGATCTCGCTCGCCGCCGAGGAGAAGTCGGGCGCGGTGTCGGAACCCGCGCTGACGTTGAGCCATTCGACCAGCACCGTGCCGTTGAAGTGTGCGGCCGTGGGCCGTCGCACGATGATGCGCGTGCGGTAGGCCGCCTTCGTGTCGGGCGCGACCGACCACCGCCCATCCGTCCCCTGTGGGCCGGCCGCTTTGAACGACTGCGCGGTGCCCGACGCGAAATACTCCGCCTCGGTGTAGGCCGCCTGCTTCAGGTCGACGGCGGTTGCCGACAACAGTGAGATGCCGTTGCCCCCCGTGATCGGTCCGCTCAAGGTCGCGGCGGGGCCCGGCGGCGCGGGTGCGCGGGTCGACGGGGTCGATTGCGTCGACCGCGGCGCGGTGGTCGACGACGAAGGATTCGTCGACTTCGACGACGACGAACAGGCGGCGGCCACGATGACGGCGGCCGCGGCCGCGGCGAGAATGACACATGAATTGCGGCGCATTCGGGGGAGTCTGGCACGTGCGATCCGTACCGTGCGGCCGACCTACGGTGGGCCGATGGAGCCCGAGCAGATGCGCCGCCGGGTGCGGGACGCGCGTGTCGCCCGCTTGGCAACGGTCACGAGCGACGGACGACCGCATGTCTTGCCGTGTTGTTTCGCGCTCTCGGGCGACACTCGTGAGGTCGTCTATTCGGCGGTCGACGCGAAA
>JAODBI010000171.1 GCA_025463875.1 Actinomycetes bacterium | reverse complement strand
CCTGCCAACAGTGGGCAGGAAAACCGGCGCGACGTGCACGAAATCCTGCCAACAGTGGGCAGGGAAAGTGTGCGGTGACGGTCAGCGCGCGAGAGCGGCTCGCGCGAGACGTCATCCGTCTCTAGATCGCGACGGCGGTCCGGGTGACCGACGACAACTTGCACGTCACGGGTCCCCTGGCATTCAGCGTGCCGGTCGCGCGCCACGTCGCGCTCGTGCCGGGATCGACCTTGGCCACCGCCGCGATGCCATCACCGACTGCGTTCCCCGAAGCGTCGTAGAACTTCACGTGGACGGTGTAGAGACTCGACTTGCTGCTGTGATTGACGATCTCTCCGCTCGCGGTGGGATGGCCGCCGTTGGGATCAGCCGTGCACGCCGTGATCTTGACGTCCTTGGTAGCCGCGGCCTTCGACGAGGAACAACCCGCGAGCACCAGCAGCACACTCAGCATGATTGCGGCCAAGCCGATAGGGCATCGCATCACTCGCTCCCCGGTTCGCGGACGCGGTGCTCGGATGTGGCCGCCGCGATAGCGGCTCTATTCCCACTCGCGGCGCGCGCCATGCCGGACGACATCGACCGCGGCGCGATTATCGAACGGTTCCGCCGGGTAGCTGATTCGGCAGCCCGTCCGCACAAGCCCCGTACCAACGCGACCGAAACACACGACCGCGGATCACACGACGACGAACACGAGGAAAGGCCTGCCATGGATGTGTTGCGCGCGATCGCACGACCGATGATGGCAAGCATGTTCATCTACGGCGGGCTCGATTCGGTGCGGACGCCCGCTAAGAAGGCGCCGTCCGCGGCACCCGTCGTCGAACCGCTGGTCGAATCGCTCGACCTCCCGGGCGACGTCGCAACGTGGGTGCGCATCAACGGCGCAGTCCAGATAGCCGCCGGGACCGCGTTGGCGCTCGGCAAGGTGCCCCGCATCGCCGCGCTGGTGCTGGCGGGGTCGCTGGTCCCCACGACGATCGCCGGTCATCGCTTCTGGGAGGAGAACGACCCGACGAAGCGAGCGGGTCAGACGATCCACTTCCTGAAGAACGTCTCGATGCTCGGCGGCCTCCTGCTGGCCGCCGACGACACGGGCGGCCGTCCGTCGATTCCCTGGCGTATCCAACAGGCCGCCGACCACGCCCTCGAGCGCGTCCCGGCGCTGCACGCCGACTGACGGCGCGGTTTCTCCGACGCCGAACGCGCGGCGTCTACGCTCGAGGCATGTGCCGAAACATCACCGAGCTCCGCGGTCTCGAGCCCCCGGCCACACGCCAGGAGATCGAGGCGGCGGCGCGCCAGTACGTCCGCAAAGTGTCGGGCATCTCGCGTCCGGGCATCGCCGTCGCCGGTCCGATGGAAGCTGCCGCCCTGGAGATCGCCGCAATCACCGAACAGTTGTTGAACGGGCTTCCCGCGCGACGTCAGCCGCCGACGACCGTTCCGCCACTGCGCCGGCCGGAGGTGCGCAGCCGGCTCGGACTCGAACCCTTCACGGCCTGACGCGCGACAAGGCCCCCGACCGAGGTCGGGGGCCCGGCGCGTTTACAGCGCGAGCGCGGCGCGTACGCGGATGGCGGACGCGCGGATGCGTTAGTCGTTGCGGTGCATCCGCTCCTTGACGTCGTCGACGAGATCCTTCGCCTTCTCTTCGACCTTGTCGATCGCGCCCTTCACCTTGCCGCTGGCGCGATCCGTCTTGCCTTCGCGCTTCAGACGGTCGTTGTCGGTGAGGTCGCCGACGGCTTCCTTCGCCCGGCCTTTGAGGTCGTCGGTGTTCGAATCCATGGAATGTCATCCTTTCGGCTCAGCCCACACGGGGGGTTGTGGCGGGCACAGGTTCTCCCGGCACCGGGACTGACGCCGAGCAGAACCGAGATGTATGTACCCATCGCGAGCGCGTCGCACCCGGCGAACACGGAGCTTTCGGATTCCGCCGGATGCATGTTCCTCTTCGGGCCCATTCGACAGATGGCGCGCATGTAGTTCGTCGTTCGCGGGTACCAGGTCGCCGTGCGCGAACGGTCCCCGCTTCTTCCACCGCCCCAAGGTCCGCTCAGCGCATCAGTGATCGACGCGCTCCGTGGTGCTCCGGGACGCGTACCGCTGTCGAGCGTCGACGACGTCGACGCGTTCGGCGACGACGTGCAGCTCGCGCTGTGGTGTAGCTACGAGTTGCACTATGCGTCGTTCGTCGGTGTCAACGACGCGTGGGAATGGGAACCCGGCCTACTCGAGGCGCGTCGCGTGCTCGAACGCGCGTTTACCGATCGGTTGATGGACGAGATCGGACCACCGCGTGCGGTTCCCGCGTCGGACGTGGCGTCAACGTTGCTCGAGATCGCGACCGGCGATGGTCCTTCTCTGTCGGGCTACCTACTCGAACGCGGTAGTCGAGACGAGATGCGCGAGTTCCTGGTGCACCGATCGGTGTACCAGCGCAAGGAAGCCGACCCGCACACATGGGCGATCCCGCGGGTACGTGGTCGAGTCAAGGCCGCAATGGTCGAGATCCAATACGACGAGTACGGCGACGGAGTCGCGGCCGAGATGCATGCCGAGCTTTTCGCGGCGACGATGCGCGCGCTCGATCTGGATCCCGCGTTCGGGGCTTACGTCGACCTCCTCCCGGGCACCACGCTCGCTACTGACAATCTCGTGAGCATGTTCGGTCTCCATCGCGCCTGGCGGGCGGCATGCGTCGGTCACCTCGCGCTCTTCGAGATGACGTCGGTCGGACCCATGGGTCGCTATGCCAGCGCGCTGCGGCGCCTGGGGGTCGGACCCGAGGCGCGCCGCTTCTACGACGTACACGTGTCCGCCGATGCCGTACACCAGCACATCGCGCTCGACGAGATGGTCGGCGCGTTGGTGAGCCAGGACCCGTCGCTCTCCGGTGGCGTGCTCTTCGGTGCGCGGGCCCTCGCGGCGGTCGAGCGCCGATTCGCCGGTCGCCTGCTGACGTCGTGGCGAGCCGGCGCGTCTTCCCTGTTCGCCCCGCTCCTGCCCGAGCGCCTCGCCTCTTAGCCGGTGAGCCGCCGAAGTCGGGTCGGGTCGCACGCGCGATCCGTGGCCCACCGCGCGCCCGGCGGAGTCGAGTTTCCGCGGTTTTTCCGAATCGTGCGCTGGGTAGTTCCGGGTCGTGGACACCATGCGCCCGCCCGGCCTCCTGGAGACCGCGGACCCGGTCATCGAAGAGGCGCGCGAGCTGGGATTCGAGTTGGGATGGTTCTCCACCGAGACCGGACAGACCGTGTGGGAGTGGCGGCGTGGCGACGAGCCCCGTCCCCAGTTCGCAACCGTTCGGGTCGCGCTCGTGTGGATGACCGAATGGCTCGAACGGCGCGAGAGCTCGGAGCGGCCCGCGCGCTGACGGCTTACGCGCCGCGCGCGGGGCTGGGGTGTTCGAGCGAGAGGGCCGGCACCGTGCGCGGCAGTCGCTTCGACGGCGACTTGGCGCGCGCGGCGCGGTACGCGTCGAGAAAGTAGAGGCGCGCCTCGGTGTTCGGACGCACTGCTCCGGTCGCGCGTCCCGCGCGGCGCCCGGTGTCGATCGACGGGAGAGCGTTGACCCGAGCGACGAACGTCGTCATCTGCCGGCGCGCCCGCACCGTAGACCAGCGCACGGTAACTCCGCTCACCGTCGCCAGGATCAACACAAACGCAACGCTGATTGGGATCACGGGATGCACCTCCGTGCGAACCGCTCTCGTCGACGTCCGGGCCCGGTCAGGGGAGGCGTCCTTCGCCCTCTTGGCGCGCCCCGCGCTCGATGGCTTCCTTGTAGGCGCGCTTCTCGTCCTCGTCCAAGGCGTCGGCGCGCGCCGCGGCCGCTTCTTCCTCGGCCGTCGGCGAGCTGTCGGGACTCGGCTTCACACGCGCGTCGGTTTCCTCTTCGGCACGCGTCGTCGAGCTCGGGCGGGTGGGCTCGGGTTCGCTCATCGGTGGCCTTTCCTCGGTGGACTCGGGTGGTCTACCCAGCCGGCCGAGGTGATATGTCGGGGAGCCGAGACGCACGTCCGAAATCCCGGCACCCCCGGTACCCGGCGCGAATGCGAAAACTCGGACATCGCAGGTCGAGCGCCGCCCTTCTCGCGACGGTTCAGGTGCCCGACGACAACCGGTGGAGCGAGCTCGCCCGGGGCCGGCTGGACCGGGGGCCCGGGGCGGCGGTCCGCAGGTCGACCGCGGCGCCGGACGCATCGGACGCCTCCAGGTCGTGGACGACGAACAGCGAGCGGAGATCGCCGAGCTCGAGCATGCGCGTGAGGATCGACGGTGCCACGACCTCGACGCGCCCGTCGACGTCGTTCAATCGTGCGGCCAGCTCCGCCATCGCGCGCAGACCGCCGATGTTGCAGAAGCGCAGGTTCGTGAGGTCGATCGTCACGACCCGCGCGCCCTGCTCGGCAAGCGCGACGAGTGCAGCTGCGAACACCGGAACACTGAGCGCGTCGAGCTCGCCGGAGAGCCACAAGACGATGCTCCGGACGTCGTACTCGATGTCCATGCCGAACTGCGCACTGGTGGGTCGGGGTCGCGTCACGCCCCTCGACTACCCCGCGCGCGACGCGGGCGAAACGTTTCGACCGCGTCGCTCAAGCCGTGCGAGATCCGGTCAACTCCGTGCCGAACGCGGGAAGGATGTCGCGTTCGTAGAAGCGCAGGAAGCCTTCCTGATCGGGGCCGACCTGGGTGACGTAGACCTCGTCGTAACCCGCGTCGCGGTAGGTGCTGATCGCCTCGATGTGCTTCTCGGGATCAGGGCCGCACGGAAACCCCGAGACGATGTCTTCGCGGTGCAACGGTTTCACCGCCTGCTCGAAGTGGGCCGGAGTGCGCAGCTCCTGACTCAGCTCACCCACGAGTCCTGATGTCGGCCAGAGCCGGTACGCGAGATCCTCGCCTTCGGCCACGGATGGCGCCCACGCGACCTTCACCTGCGCGAGCTTCGGCCCGCGACCGCCGGCGCGCGCGTACTTCTGCAGCAGATCATGCTTCGGCTTCGTGCTGACGAAGCCGTCACCGCAGCGCGCGGCGACGTCGGCCGATGCAGTACCGAACGCGGAGACGATGATCGGCGGAAGTGTCTCGGGGCGCGTGTAGATCCGGGCATTCTCGACCGTGTAGTGCGTGCCGTAGTGGCTCACGGTCTTGCCCTCCCAGAGCAGGCGTATGACCTCGATTGCTTCCTCCAACATCTCGAGTCGGACGCGCGCCTCGGGCCACCGGGCGCCGGTGATGTGCTCGTTCAGGGCCTCGCCGCTTCCGACCCCGAACCAGAAACGCCCTTCGAACATGCACTGCGTCGTGGCGGCGGCCTGCGCGATGACCGCGGGGTGCGTTCGCACCGTCGGGCACGTCACTCCGGTACCGAAGCGCATCCGGTCGGTCGCGTGCGCGACGCCGCCGAGCACCGACCACACGAACGGCGAGCTGCCCTGTGCATCGATCCAGGGGTGGAAGTGGTCACTGACCCAACCGGTCGTGAACCCCGCCTCCTCGGCGCGGGCGGCGAAGCGAACGATCTCGTTCGGCCCGAGCTCCTCACTCGAGAACGCAACCCCCAACTCCATCGTCATGCACCTCATCGGTCGGCAAATGGCGGCAATCGCTTCGTCGCGGTACCCGGACCCACGCAGGACAAACGGGTCGGTGCCCCGATCTCCACAGGTTCGGAGCGGCCCCGGTCGCCGATTAGTCTCGAGCAGTCGCGTGGCGGGTCGCGAAGGGGGTGTGGTGGTCGGGACTGATGTCGTGCGGGGCGCGGCGGGGGGCGACACGACATCGGCCGACGGGTCGGCGCGTGAGTCGGAGCCGCGTCTGCTTTCGGAGACGATGCCCCGGTTCTCGATCTACGGTGTGCCGACGGTCGTGCTCGCGATCGGCTTGGTGATCACCGCCGTCCTCGCGCTGACGGCGCGCTCGGTGCACTCGGGGAACGAGAACCGGCTCCTGCACCAGCGGGTCAATGAGGCGGCGGCCGTCCTGTCGTCGGCGATCCCGAACACGCTCACGCCGCTCTCGTCGGCGTCCACGCTCGTCGAGGCGACCCACGGCAACCGCAAAGCGTTCACGAAGTTCACGACTCCGCTCCTGAAACAGCGACAATTCGTCTCGGTTTCGATGTGGCGCGCGAGCGCGACCGAACTCCGGCCGCTGGTCACCGTCGGCCGCACTCCCGAGTTGGCCAGCCGCCCGAGCGCCGAGGTTGCCGGCTATCTCGCGCGCACGAAAGCGTCGACGACGGTCGTCGTGCTCGACCTCCTCGGCGCGCCCGAGCGGCGCCTCGGCTACGGGTTCAGCAGCGGCACGGACTCGCAGTTCGTGATCTACGCCGAAGCTGCACTTCCCGAGAATCGTCGCGCCAAGGTCGATACGAACTCGGCCTTCGCCGATCTCGACTACGCGATCTACCTCGGTTCGCGCCCGGACCCGAAGCGCCTTCTCGCGGCGAGTGTCGTCGACCCCAGCTTCCGCGGCCGCACCGCGGCCGACACGGTCGCGTTCGGCAATTCGCAATTGCACATCGTGATGACCCCCCGCACCGAGCTCGGCGGTGGACTGCTCGCGCGTCTGCCCTGGCTGATCGGCGGAATCGGCATCCTGCTCGCGCTCCCGGCCGCGTTGCTCGCGGATCGTCTCGTGCGACGGCGCGCCTACGCCGAAGCGCTCGCGCATCAGAATGCGCGGCTCTTCAGTGAGCAACGGAGCGTCGCGCAGACCTTGCAGCACGCACTTCTGCCCGGCACCTTGCCCGCGTTCGCCGGACTCGATCTCGCCGTTCGGTACGTCCCCGGGGTCGACGGTGTCGACATAGGCGGCGACTGGTACGACGTCATCGCGGTCGGCGACGGCATGGTCCTGCTGGTGGTCGGTGACGTGTCGGGCCGAGGTCTGCGCGCGGCCACCGTCATGGCCGCACTGCGCTATGCCATCCGTGCCTACGCGGCCGAAGGCGACTCACCCGATGCGATTCTCGTGAAGCTGTCGAAGCTCATCGATGTGGGGGACGGCCACTTTGCGACGGTATTGTGCGGCCTCGTGGACGTCGGGGAGCGCCGCATCACCTTCGCGAACGCCGGGCATCCCAGTCCGTTGCTGATCGCCGGTTCGACGGCCGAGTTGCTTCCGACGAAGGTCGGTGTCCCGGTCGGCGTCTCCGGCGACACCTATGGAACCGTCACCGTCTCGGTCCCGCCCGGCGCAGTGTTGATGGCCTACACCGACGGGCTCTTCGAGCGACGCGGCGAGAGTCTCGACGTCGGCCTCGAGCGACTCCGCGCCGCATCGGTCGGATATCACTCGCTGAGCGAACTGCTCGACGGTGTGCTGCACGAGTTGACACCCGACGGGGGACACGATGACACCGCGATCCTGGCCGTGACGTGGAACCCGTAGACGAGTGCGCCGGAGCGCAAGGCGTGATCGACGGGGGCCGCGACGACTCGGGTGCGCGCGTCGTGAACCTCGTCGGAGAGATCGACATCGCCAACGCCGATGCACTCGGGGAGCAGCTCGATCAGCTGATCGGTGCCGGTGCCGACCGGCTGGTCGTCGATCTCTCGGCGCTCGATTTCATGGACAGCTCCGGGATCGCGATGCTGCTGCGAGCTGCGGGTCGCGTGGATTCGATGAGCGTGCGCAACCCGACCGACGCCGTGCGCCGCATCATCGAGTGCACCGGCCTGGCCGACACATTGCGCATCGAGTCGTGAACGCCAGCCGAACGTTCCCGAACGCGCCGGCCTCCGTCGCGGCGGCCCGGCGTTATGTGCTCGACGCGATCGGCAGTCAGACGCCGCTCGTCTCGGAGGCCACCGCGATCGTCGTCTCGGAGCTGGCGACCAACTGCGTGCGCCACGCGGGCACCGCGTTCACGGTCGACATCGAGACAACTCCGTTGGAACTGCGGGTCGAGGTCACCGACACCGGCAGCGGCGTTCCGATCGTCCGCTCGCCCGACGCGTCCGAGCTCAGCGGTCGAGGGTTGCGGCTGGTACGCGAGCTGTCCGACGACTGGGGCGTCACCGCCGCCGACGGCGACGCGGGCAAGAGCGTGTGGTTCACGTTGCGACTCTCCGCGACGGGTCGCAGGTTGCAAGACGCCGACTGATCTCCGGCCCTCGCAGAGGGTGATATCGCGGCAATGTGATGCGCGATCCCGGATCTCCTGAGTCGGGCTGTCCGCTCTCCGCTTGAGAGCAGCCCCAAGAGGGGATCCTCAGTGTGTTGTGAACACGACTCACTGGCGCATCCGCAATACCCCCGCCGCGCCCGCGCTCGCCCGCAGGTACGTCGGTGAGGTGTTGACGGACGCGCCGCGCTCGGTCGTCGACATCGTCGAGCTGATGGTGTCGGAGCTCGCGACCAACTGTGTGCGCTACGTGGAGTCGGACATCACGGTCACGGTCGAACGCACGGCCGAACGGGTGCGGGTCGACGTGGCGGACTGTGGGCATGGCGAAATCGAGATGAAAGACCCCGATCCGAACGACCCGACCGGACGCGGACTGCGGATCGTCGATCGGCTCTCGGACTCCTGGGGCGTCGAGGACGCCCCCGGCGACGGGAAGAGCGTGTGGTTCACGCTTGACTTCGCGGGCGCGTAGGCGGGGAGACGCGCTCTCGTGAATCCCGAGCGCATTCTGCGCCGCGTCGATGCGTTTCAGCAGCGCAACCGACCGGTCGGCTTCGTCTTCGCCGTCGTCAAGAAATTCGGCGACGATCGCGCCGGGATGCTTGCCGCGCTCATGTCGTACTACGGCTTCCTCGCATTGTTCCCGCTGTTGCTCCTTCTCGTGACGATCCTCGGATTCGCGTTGCGCGGGAATCCGTCACTGCAGGATCGCGTGCTGCGGTCGACGCTCAGCGACCTGCCCATCATCGGCGATCAACTCCGGACGAACATCCACTCACTGCGCGCGAGCCCGGTCGCGACGGTCGTCGGCGTCGTCGGGTTGCTGTGGGGATCGCTCGGTGTCACCCAGGCCGCTCAGTTCGCCATGGCTCAGGTGTGGAACGTCCAGGGCAAGGACCGCCCCGGATTCGTGACTCGACTTGTGCGCGGCCTGTTGTTCATCGGAACGCTGGGGCTCGGCATCGCGCTCACGACGCTCCTCGCGCAGGTCGGCGCGTTCAGCGCGGGTCAGGCGATGTGGCTGCGCGTGGTGTCAATCGCGGGGGGCGTCGCGCTCAACATCGGGTTGTACGTCGTAGCCTTCCGCGTACTCACACCGAAGCAGATCGAGTTGCGGGCGTTGGTGCCGGGCGCGGTGCTGGGCGGGATCGGCTGGACGCTGCTCCAGTTTCTCGGCACGTATCTCGTCGACCATCAGCTCAAGCACACCAGCCAGGTGTACGGCGTGTTCGCTGTGGTCCTCGGACTCGTGGCGTGGCTCTATCTCAACGCGCAGCTCACGATGTACGCCGCCGAGTTCAACGTCGTTCGCGCCCGACATCTGTGGCCGCGCACGCTTCTGCAACCGCCCCTGTCGGCGGCTGATCGCGTGGTGCTCCGAGACATCGCGAAACAAGAGGCGAGGCGGCCGGAACAGACGGTGATGGTCGGCTTCGACGACCCAGCCGCGGTACCGCCGGAGCGCTAGCAGTCAGCCCGTGCGGCGACTCCCTGCTGCACACGATTGCGACCGAGCTGCCCGCGAGTCCCATCCAGTGCGACGGCAGGCGCGCGCTGAAGTCGCCCTCTTTGATCTGAGCCAGGAAGCTCAACAGTGCATGCGCGTCGACGGTGTCGTCGCGGCGGGTCTCGAGTGCTGTCATCGGTGCTCCATGACTATCGGCGGTTCGAGACCGCTCCGCGGGCGTGGTCGAGCAGGGCCTCGGCCTCGGGCGCGGCCGAGGGTTGGGCGAACAGGTATCCCTGGGCGCGCGTGCAGCCGAGACCGACAAGGCAGCTGCGTTGCAGCTCCGTCTCGACGCCCTCGGCGACCGTGGTGAATCCGAGCGTGTCGGCGAGGTTCACGACCGCCGCGACGATGGCCGAATCCTCGAGGTCCTTGCCGAGGCCGCCGAAGAACGTACGGTCGATCTTCAAGACGTAGAACGGGAAGCGACGCAGGTACGCGAGAGACGAGTACCCGGTGCCGAAGTCGTCGATGCTGAGTCGCACACCGAGATCCTTGAGCGACTGCAGCACCTTGACCGTCGTCGCGGCGTCGTCCATCAAGACACTCTCGGTCATCTCCAGCTGCAGGTCCTCGGCATCGAGGTCGGCGTCGCGCAGCGCGGCGCGGATGAGGTCGAGCAGATCGGTCTGGCCCAGCTGCGCGCCGGAGAGGTTGACCGACATGGTGAGTCGGGGCCACTTGGGATCGCGATCCTGGAAGCGCTTCGCCTGCCGGCACGCCTCGCGCAGGACCCACGCGCCCAGCGGAATGATCAGGCCCGTCTCTTCGGCGATCGTGATGAACTCGTCGGGCCCGAGCAGACCCCGGGACGGGTGGTCCCACCGCACGAGCGCCTCGTGACCGAGCACCTGCCCGTCGGTCAGCGAGACCACGGGTTGATAGTGAAGCCGTAGGTCGCCATTGACGATCGAGTGCCGGAGGGAGATCTCGATATCGAGCCGGCCGACGAGGCTCTCGCGCATCGCCGTCGCGAAGACGGCCGATCGCGCGCCCCCGTCGTGTTTGGCGCGGTGCATTGCGGCGTCCGCGTCGCGCAGCAATGCGTCGCCGTCGACGGAGGGCGATGTCGCGAGCGCGACCCCGGCACTGACCGAGAGGACGAGATCTCCGCTTTCCCACTCGATGGGCAACGCCATGGCCGCGCAGATCCGGTCGGCGATCGCGACCGCTTCGTCGGCACCGGCGAGGCCTTCGCAGAGGAGGACGAACTCGTCACCGTCGATCCGCGCCAACGTGTCCTCGGGCCGGACGAAGTAGCGAAGACGCGTCGCGGTCGCGAGCAACAGACGATCTCCGACGGAATGGCCGAGGCTGTCGTTCACGACCTTGAAGCGATCGATGTCGAGATGGATCACCGCGACATTCGTGGCCTCGCGCGCCAATCGCGCCAACGCCTGCCCGAGCCGATCGACGAGCAGGCGGCGGTTCGGGAGACCGGTCAGCGGATCGTGGAGCTCCTGGTGGGCGAGCGCGTCGGCAAGGACGCGTTGGTCGGTGATGTCCTGCGCGGTGCCGAAGAGCCGAGCCGGATGGCCGTCAGCGTCGAACTCGACGTTTCCGCGAGCGCGCAACCAACCCATCGTTCCGTCGGGGCGCAGCACGCGATGCTCGACGACGAACGGGGTGTTGTCGGTCACCGAAGCGCCGAGCGCCTGCACCGTCGCCTGCCGGTCGTCGGCATGGATGCGGTCGACGAGGTCCTCGTACGTGACCGGCGTCTCGGGGCTCACGCCGAGCAGGCGGTAGAGCTCGGGGGACCACGACACGGTGTTCGCCGCGAGGTCGGCCTCCCAGCTGCCGATCTTGGCCATGGTCTGCACCTCGTCGAGTGCAACCTCGAGGCGCTTGCGCAGGATCGCGTGTCGGAGCGACGTCACGAGAAACTTGGGGTCCAGCGTGTCCTGCGCCAAAAGGTCGATCTTCCCCGCGTGAACGGTCGCAATGCCGAGCCGGTCGTCGGGAAGGTCGGTGAGTACGACGAGTGCCACGCCGGGAACGCGAGCGCCGATCGCATCGACCACGACCAGGCTCGCAGGCTCCGCGCCTCGTACGAACACGACCGCGCAGTCGGTCGGCGTGCACTCGAGGTGGGCGATCGCCGCGGTCGCGGTGAGAACGCGGACCACCTGGAACTCGCCGGGCGCGTACTCCTCGAGCATCGCCTCGAACCGCGCCGCGATCGGCTCCGGTTGGCCCGCCGGAACGAACAGGACCGTGGTCGGCCGCGTGGCGCCCTCCGGCACCGGGTCCCGGCGGCGAGCGCCGGTCATCCCTCGCTCCCGAGAATCGGCACGGAGCGCAGGTATCCGGTCGGCGACAGCTGCATAGGCGAGGTCTGTTCGACGGACGCCGCGCCGGAAAAAAGCGGTTTTCGGGCGCTCGGAGCCCCGGCCGGGCGCCCAGGGACCGGCCCGCCGCGACCGCGGCGGTCGTGAGCGCGGTGACGGCGACCGCTATCACCGCGACGAGTGCGACGATCGCGTGGACGACCAATGTGATCGCCACCGGGCAGGTCGAGTACGGCGCGGCGCGACGTACGGATCGACGACGGTGCTCCGTCCCGTCGGCGTCAAGATCCATTGGCTGGGGCTCACGGGCCTCACTGCTGCGACGACGTACCACTTCGCCCCAGCTGACCGGGCGCACAGGATCGGGCGCGGCTGATCGGTGCGCCCGCAGTACGGTCGCCCGACGAATGTCCCCGACCTGCCACGGGCGAGCGTGACCGAGCCGATTCACATCTCCAACCGAACCGCGCGCCGGTTCATCCTCGCGAAGCAGGGTCTCTGGCCGGGACGCCGCAGCTCCGGCCTGCGCGGAACGCGGGCCACGATGATCGCGTGCGAGCACGTGCAGCTCGATCCGCTCGTGATCGTCGCCCGGAGTCACGATCTGCTGTTGCACGCGCGCGTGAACGACTACCGGCCGGAGCTCTTTCACCGGTTGGTCTACGAGAAGCGCGAGTTCTTCGACTGGGGAGGCTGGCTCGCGGTCAGGCCGATGATCGAGCTCCCGTACTGGCGGGTCATCATGCGGCGCAATCGCGCGCTCCCGCGCATGCAGGCGATCCTCGAGTACCACGCCGCGACGATCGACGCGATGCGGGCGGTGTTGCACGAGCGCGGCACCGTCTCGAGCCGCGATTTCGCGGCGGCCGACACGCGTGCGGTCGTCAGCTACCGGGGGAGCAAGGACACCTCGCTCGCGCTGTATTACCTCTGGCGCACCGGAGAGGCGATGACACACCACCGCGAGGGATTCGAACGTGTCTATGCGTTGACCGAGGCCGTCGCGCCCGCGCATCTCCTCGTGGAAGCGGGCGAGGCGGAGACCGAGCGCTTCCTGCTGCGCAAACAGATCGCGTTCGCAGGGATCGGGCGACTCGGCCCGTTGCGGCCGCTGCTGCACCGACCGATCGCACGAGCCGAGGAAGCTGCGTTCGCGAAGGAGATGGTCGAGGCGAACGAGCTCGCGCCGGTCGAGGTCGAAGGATGGGCCGGTCGCTTCTTCGTCCTCGCGTCCGACGTCGCCGCGCTCGACACCCTCGACGCCGACCGGGTGCCGCGCGCCTGGATGCCCCTCGGCGCGACCACCGAGGAGGAGGTGTTGCTGCTGTCGCCGCTCGATCCCGTGATCGAGCGCGCGCGGGCGAAGGGGGTATTCGGCTTCGAGTACGTGTGGGAGATCTACAAGCGCGCCGACCTGGTGCAGTACGGCCGCTTCACGATGCCGATCGTCTGGGAGGACCGCCTCGCCGGCCGGATCGATCTGAAGGCCGACCGCCGCGCCGGGGTGCTGGTCGTGAACGGGATCTGGCTCGAGCGTGGCGCGGACCGCGGCTCGAAACGGTTCCGGGACGCTCTGCGGGCGGGTGTGCGCCACCTGATGCGGTTCCTGGAGCTCGATCGCATCGACGCCACGGCCGTCACCGACCCCCGCCTGCGACGAGCGCTCTAGGAACGCGGTCTATTGGTCGCTCGCGCGGCGCCGCCGAGGGCCCTTCGGACGGCTCCGCTGCCGCTCCGTTCACCGGAAGCACTCAGGGACTTCGCCGGTCGTCCGCACCGGGTTCCCAGGAAGCTCGGCCATCATGGTGACCGCCGTCCCGAGCCGGAAGCCCGCGCCCGGACTTGCAGGCCACTACTCGCACTGAATCCACGCCGTATCAGGCAGTTCGTACCAGGAAAACTCGTAAAGGAGCTCTGCCGATGAGCGGTCTCGACCCGAGCACGCCGGCCGACGACAACAAGCGCCACGCCGAGCGGCTGGAGGAGGCGCTGTTCGAGGTGAAGCGGGTGATCGTAGGCCAGGACCGCATGGTCGAACGGGCAATGCTCTGCCTGCTCGCCCGTGGCCACTGCCTCATCGAAGGTGTGCCCGGCCTGGCGAAGACGTTGACCGTGTCGACCCTGGCGCAGGTGGTCGGCGGTTCTTTCGCCCGCCTCCAGTTCACACCCGATCTGGTGCCCGCCGACATCGTCGGCACGCGCGTGTGGCGTCCGTCGCGCGAAGAGTTCGACATCGAATGGGGTCCGGTCTTCGCGAACCTCGTCCTCGCCGACGAGATCAACCGCGCGCCGGCCAAGGTGCAGTCGGCGCTCCTCGAGGTGATGGCGGAACGCCACGTGTCGATCGCGGGCGAGACCCGCGCCACGCCCGTACCGTTCCTCGTGCTCGCCACGCAGAACCCGATCGAGTCCGAAGGTGTGTACGCGCTGCCGGAAGCACAGCGCGACCGGTTCTTGATGCAGATCCTCGTCAACCAGCCAACGTATGTCGAGGAGCTCGAGATCGCGCGGCGCATGGGTGTGCGTCCGCCGCAAGCCGTACAGATGTTGACGCTGGAACAGCTCGTCGACCTGCAGAAGGCGGTCGACGATATCTTCGTCCATCACGCGGTGCAGGACTACGCGGTGCGTCTGGTCATGGCGACCCGTGATCCGATGGGCTGGCAGGTCCCCGACATCGCCGCGCACATCGGGTTGGGCGCGAGCCCGCGCGCCACGCTCGGTCTGCTCGCCGCGGGACGCGCGCTCGCCTTGTTGCGCGGCCGGCGCTTCCTCGTGCCGCAAGACGTCGCCGATGTCGCGCCCGAGATCCTGCGCCACCGCTTGATCCTCACCTACGACGCGCTGGCCGACGGCGTCACGACCGACGACGTCATCAACCGGATCGTCGCGACCATGCCGGTGCCCCAGGTGACGCCCCGCCAGGAGAGCGGCCTCCAGGACACGGCATGACGGACGAGGTTCGCCGCGCATCCGCCAACCAGGAGCCGGAACCTGCCGTTCGCGGCGAGGGAGTCGCGCCGGTCGCCCGCAAGGCGGCCGAGCTGCGGCGACTCGAACTCCTCGTCACCCGCCGCCTCGACGGGCTCTTGCGGGGTGAGTTCCTCGGCCGCCAGAGCGGGCCGGGGTCGGAGGTCGCGGGCGCACGGTCGTACGAAGCGGGCGACGACTCGCGCTGGATCGACTGGAACCTCACCGCGCGTTCCATCACCCCGCAGGTCCGCACCACCGAAGCCGACCGCGAGCTGCAGACGTGGACCGTCATCGACCGCTCGGCGAGCATGAGCTTCGGCACCGGCGAGCGCGAGAAGTCGGAGGTCGCGTTCGCCGCGGCCGCCGCGTTCGGATTCCTCACGGCGCGGCACGGCAATCGGTTCGGGCTCCTCGTCGCCGGCGGCGACACGATCCTGCGCCTCGGTCCGAGCTCGACCCGCCCGGAGCTCCTTGCGACCCTTTCCAAGCTCTACGACGTGCCGCGCCGCACGACGCGATCGGAGCCGGACGCCGATCTCGTCGCCACGCTGCAATCGCTCGAACGGGCGCGACCGCGTCGGGGCCAGGTCATCGTGATCTCCGACTTCCTCGACGAGACGCAGTGGCAACCTGCCATCGCGCGGCTCGCGCACGCGCACCAGGTGTTGTGCGTGCAGGTCGTCGATCCACGGGAATTCGCGCTTCCGGCCGCGGGAATGTTGACGCTCGTCGACACCGAATCCGGTCGGAACCTCAACGTGCAGTCGAACTCGGTGTCGTTGCGTGCGCGCTATGCCGAGGCCGCCGGCGTGCGACACGAGCGGATCGCACGCCAGATCCGCGATGCGGGCAGCGAACATCTCGTTCTGACGACAAACTCGGACTGGCTCATCGAGATCGTCCGCTTCGTCGCGAGCCGTAGAACCCTGCGCCGCCACACGTCGTTGCAGCAACAGCAACGCGTGCGCGCGACGCGATTGAGGAGTGTGCAGTGAGCTTCGACGAACCATGGCGGCTTGCGATCCTCGTCGTGCCCGCGGCGTTGCTGATCGCCTACATCGTCGCCCAGCGCGCCCGCCGCAAGTACGCGCTGCGATTCACGAGCGTGGATCTCCTCGCGTCGGTCGCGCCGAAGCGTCCCGGCTGGCAACGCCACGTGTCGGCGGTGCTCATGCTCGCCGCGGTCGCCGCTCTTGCCTTCGGTTTTGCCAAGCCCACCGGCACGAAGAACGTGGCGCGCCAGCGGGGGACGATCATCCTCGCGATCGACACGTCGGGCTCGATGGCCGCGACCGACGTCAAGCCCACCCGACTCGTCGCGGCCCAGGTCGCGGCGCGGAACTTCATCGCCGGACTCCCGAAGGGCCTGAAGATCGGCCTCATCTCGTTCGACGAGGGCGCCCGGGTGCTCGTGCCGCCGACCGCCGACCACGCGCCGGTGCTCGCGGGCGTCAACGCCTTGACGATCGGCGGTGGCACCGCGACGGGTGTCGCGATCCAGACCGCGCTCGACTCCGCGGCGGGGCTGGCCCCCGGCGCCAATGGTCAGAAGGCGCCCGCCGCGATCGTGCTGATGAGCGACGGTTCGCCCACGATCGGCCGGAACAACCAGCCCTCCGACGCCCAGCAGAGCGTCATCGACGCGGTGGCCGCGGCGAAGTCGGCCAAGGTGCCGATCGACACGATCGCGTTCGGTACCACGTCGGGCACGGTCACTATCCAGGGTGAGACGGTGCCGGTGCCCGCCGACCCGCAGGCGATGGCCACGATCGCATCCGGGAGCGGCGGCAAGTCGTTCACCGCCACGAGCGGCAAGGAGCTCAACTCGGTCTACGACCAGATCCGCCGCGTCGTCGGCTTCGACAAGGTCCCCACGGACCTCACCGAGTGGTTCGTCGGGCTCGCGCTCGTGCTCGCGATCCTCACCGCGGGCGCCGCACTCGTGTGGATGCAGCGCATCCCTTAGCCCAGCAGGTACAAGACCGCGATGCCGACTGATCCCGACCAACCGTTCACGATCGCATTCGTCGGCTACACGACCGCGGCGCTCGCCGATGCCGCGGCTGCGTACGAGGACGCGGTGTTGCCGCTGCAACGCCGACCACGGCGCGCGGGTCATCTATCGGGCCCGGCGCACCCCCGATCAGGACGAGGCACTGCCGTTCGAGGTCCACGTGACGTGGTTCCCGAACGAGGCCGCGTTCGAGGCGTACCTCGACGACCCGCGCCGGGCCGAGCTCGTCGAACGCTTCGGCGAGGTCTTCACCTCGAAGCAGATCGTCGAGGTGGAGATGCTGAGCGCATGACGAAATCGTCGAGGTCGGGTGCCCGCGTCCACGTCCAGTAGTCGACGAGCCTCCACGGGCTCAGCACGTGGATCCGGCCCTGCTTGTTCTTGAACCAGGAGTGTTCGATCGACGGATGCGACCACACCAGGCCGTCGAGCTCGCGCTGCATTCGCGCGTAGTACTCGTCGTGCACCTCGGGTCGTGGTTCCATCGACTCGTGCTCGCCTGCGAGCAATGCCTTGATGCATCCGGTGATGTAGCGGATCTGGCATTCCGAGTGGAAGATCAGGCTGCCTCCGTGGGCGAGATTCGTTCCCGGCCCGTACATGCAGAACAGGTTCGGGAAGTTCGGGACGGTGATGCCGAGGTATGCCGACGGTTCGTCGCCCCATTGGTCGGAGAGCACGGTTTCGTCGCGGCCGACGATCTCCATCGGCCACAGGAAGCGGTTGGCCTGGAACCCGGTGGCGTAGACGATGATGTCGACGTCGTGGCGCACACCCGACATCGTGACGAGTCCGTGCGCGTCGATGTGGTCGATGCCTTCGCGCACGAGCTCGACGTTCGGGCGCCGTAGCGCGCGCAGCCAACTCCCGTTGTCCTGGAGCGTGCGCTTCCCGGTGGCGGGATAGTCGGGCACGACCTTGGCGAGCAGCTCGGTATCGTCGCCGGCCTGTTCGGTGATCCACGCGGTGAACAGCTCGCGCGTGATGTCGTTGGTTGCGCTGACGGCCCGGTCCTGATGCGGCCACTCCGGATCGACGCGCGCGGCGGCGAGGCCACCGTCGCAGCCCGGCCAGAACAACAAGAAGCGATACCAGCGTCCGTAGAACGGAAGGTGTCGCATCGCCCACTGCACACCCGGCCCGACTTTCTCGTGGTAGTTCGGGTTGGGGAACATCCACTGCGCCGTGCGCTGGAAGACGGTGAGCGCGGCGACGTCGGGCGCGATCGTCGGCACGATCTGGAAGCCGCTCGCGCCGGCGCCCACGACGGCGACCCGCTTCGCGCGGTAGTCGACGGAGTGGTCCCAGCGGGCGGAGTGGAACGACGGGCCCGCGAACGTCTCGATGCCCGGGATGTCCGGAAGGTTCGGCCGGTTGAGCTGACCGACGGCCGAGATGACTGCTCGGGCCGACAGCGTCTCCTCGGTTTCGTCCGCCGAACGAATCGCGACCTGCCATGAGGACGAATCGTCGTTCCAGCGCGCGGACACGACCTCGGTGTTCCAGCGGATGTCGCGTTCGATGCCGTGCCGGTGCATGACGTCGGAGAAGTACGACTGGATCTCCGGCTGGCGTGCGAAGTACTCGGTCCACTGGTCGCTCGGCTCGAACGAGTAGCAGTAGAAGTGGTTCCCGACGTCGACCCGGCATCCGGGATACGAGTTCTCGAACCACGTACCGCCGACGTCGGGGTTCTTCTCGATGATCGTGAACGGGATGCCGGCTTCGCGCAGCCGGATGCCGGCGAGCAGACCCGACTGACCGCAGCCGATGACGACGACCGGGAACGCGGCGCGCGCCGAGGACCCGGCGTCGATCGCGACCCGGCGCGCGTCGGCGCCGTCGAGCTCCATCTCCTCGAGCATCATCGGGACGTACTCGTCGGGCACGGGCTCGCACACGAGCCAGCTCATCATCTCGCGGATGAGGTCCGGGCCGGGCGGTGCGGGAAGGCGGCACCCGCCGTCGCGGTAGGCGCGGATCGCGCCGAGCGCGATGCGGCGGACCGCGGCCTTGTCGTCTTCCGACATGTAGCCCTGGACCTCGTTGAGGAACAGGCCCTGCGGCTTCAGTTCGCCCCGGATGAGCGACGCGTCACCCGTCATGTGTACGAGCGAGAGCATCAGCGTCGGGATGCTCACGTCCTCGAGCGCGGCCGCGATCGTCGCGTCGTCGTCGGTGATGGCGAGCCCGGCGTGCGGATTCTCCCGGCTCATGCCGCGTGCCCTTCCCGTCGGTCGGCGCGTTTCGGTGGCGCAGTGCGTTTCTTACCAGAGCGGCTCGATCGCCGGCGCGGAGGATGGCGAGCGCGCGTATGCGGCCGTAGAGTCGAGGCGTGGTGGCCCCGGTACCGGGCTCGGGTGCGCGGTGAACGTCGAGGTGCGCGACGCGACGCCGGCCGACCTGCCCGCGACGCTCGCGATCTACAACGAATTGATCGGATCGACGACGGTGGAGTGGAGCGAACACCCGCAGACCCTCGACGAGCGCCGTGCATGGTTCGAACGACAACGCGCCCGCAATTTCCCGTCGTTGGTCGCGGTGGTCGACCACGAGATCGTCGGTATGACGAGCTACGGCGACTTCCGGGACAGCTTCCACTGGCCGGGATACCGCTTCACCGCCGAACACTCGATCCACGTCCGCCAAGATCGCCGCCGGCACGGCATCGGACGCCTGCTCATGGACGAGCTGATCGCGAGGGCGCTGCGCGGCGGGATCCACGTGCTGGTCGGTGCACTCGACGCCGACAACGCCGACTCGATCCGGTTCCACCAGACCCTCGGCTTCGTCGAGGTCGCCCGGCTGCCCGAGACCGGGTTCAAATTCGGGCACTGGCTCGACCTGGTGCTGATGCAGAGGATGCTGGACGGTCCGTCCGGACCGGCCTGACCGGCGAAGGCTCGCGTCTCCACTCACCGTCAGTGGTCATCTCTGCCGTGGACCCGCGCTGCGTAGCTGGGCGTCCGGTACAGAGATCAGGAGTTCGCCGGAGTGTTGCGGCAGATCCTGTGTCTGGTGGGGTGCAATACGCCTTGCGGGGCGCATGTGCATCAGAGTTACCCTTGTCATGGATC
This sequence comes from Actinomycetes bacterium, assembly GCA_025463875.1. Lineage (GTDB taxonomy): Bacteria > Actinomycetota > Acidimicrobiia > IMCC26256 > PALSA-610 > PALSA-610. The sequence goes on along the minus strand of JAODBI010000171.1, from coordinate 371 downwards.
GCCGGACCGGCGAGCGGCGAGCAACGAGGTACCGCGTGCGTTCCTGTTCCCCGATCTTTCGTCCTCTCGCTTTCGTCACCGCGCTCGGCGCGGCGACGCTCGCGCCGTCAGCGGCCCCCGCCGCATCGGTCGCGCCAGGGCGGGCCCGCGTCTCGGTCGCGGCGCGTGACGTCGTTGCGGTCCCGGCCGTCATCGGGCGGGACATCAGCTTCCCGCAGTGCGGGGGTCCTTTGCCCGACGAGCGCCACGCCGTCTTCGGGATCCTCGGCGCGAACGGGGGGATGTCGTTCACGCGCAATCCGTGTCTCGTCGCGGAGCTCGCGTGGGCCAAGCGCCTCGAGGCGCCACCCGCGTTCTATGCGAACACCGGC
>JAODBI010000160.1 GCA_025463875.1 Actinomycetes bacterium | reverse complement strand
CCGGGCCGGATCGGGATGGTCGGCAGGTCGGTCACCCACGCGGGTCGCGCCACCGACCGCCGGGTCGGCGCGCGCCGTGCCGGGCGGGTGTCGCCGGGCGCCTCGGCCAGGATCCGCACGTGATCCGTCGGCGTCTCGGCCGTGGACGGGGTGTCGGAGGCCGGGGGACGCGGCTGCTCCGCGAGATTCCGAAGCGCGTCAAGTGCTCGGATATGACGCTCCATCGGGGGCAGGTTGTCGCGCCCCGTGAAGTAACGGGCGAGGCCGGCGACGGCGGCCAAGGTTGCGATCACTCCCAATGCCCACACGGAGATCACCTCGCGATCACGCTCCCTCACCTAATTCATTACGCATCGCGGAGCCCAATGGGCATCGCCCCGAAAAAAGGACTCCACGCGTGGGTCGCAAGTTCCACGCGAGAGGTGGATATCCTGGAAAATTCCGAGGTAAACACGACAACTCGACAATGCCGGAGGCACCGTGGAAGTTGAGATCGGGATCGGAAAGTCGGGTCGCCGCGCGTACGGGTTCGACGACATCGCGATCGTGCCGAGTCGGCGCACCCGTGATCCCGAGGACATCGACATCACGTGGGAGGTCGATGCGTACAAGTTCGAGCTGCCGATGATGGCCGCCGCGATGGACGGCGTCGTGTCGCCCTCGACTGCGATCGAGATCGGTCGGCTCGGTGGCCTCGCGTGTCTGAATCTCGAGGGCATCTGGACGCGCTACGAGGATCCCGACGCGATCTTCGAAGAGATCGCGACGTTGCCGCCCGAGAAGGCGACCCGTCGGATGCAGGAGCTCTACGACGAGCCGATCAAGGAAGAGCTCATCCCACAGCGCATCCGCGAGGTGAAGGCGGGGGGCGTGATCGCCGCCGCGTCACTCACGCCGCAGCGCGTCGAGCAATACGCCAAGCACGTCCTCGACGCCGAGCTCGACGTGCTCGTGGTGCAGGGCACCGTCGTGTCGGCCGAGCACGTCTCGCACGACCCGGCGCGCCAGCCCCTCAACTTGAAGAAGTTCATCCGCGAGTTCGAGCTCCCCGTCATCGTCGGTGGTTGCGCCTCGTACTCCACCGCGCTGCACCTCATGCGCACGGGTGCCGTCGGCGTGCTCGTCGGCGTCGGTCCCGGCCACGCATGCACGAGCCGCGGGGTGCTCGGCATCGGCGTTCCCCAGGCGACCGCGATCGCCGACGCCGCGGGCGCGCGCATCCGTCACCTCGACGAGACCGGCGTCTACGTGCACGTCATCGCCGACGGTGGCATGTCGACCGGCGGCGACATCGCGAAGGCGATCGCGTGCGGCGCCGACGCGGTCATGATCGGTTCGCCGCTCGCCCCCGCGTACGAGTCGCCGGGACGCGGCTACCACTGGGGCATGGCCACGTTCCATCCCACGCTGCCCCGCGGCGCGCGCGTCTACGCGGGCCAGAAGGCGACGCTCGAGGAGATCCTCACCGGTCCCGCGCACGAGAACGACGGCACGCTCAACCTGTTCGGGGCGCTGCGCACGTCGATGGCCACGACCGGCTACGAGACGGTCAAGGAATTCCAGAAGGCCGAAGTGATGGTCGCGCCCGCGCTCAAGACGGAAGGCAAGTCGTTGCAGCGCGCGCAGGGCATCGGCATGGCGTGATGGAGATCGTCCGGGCGTGAGTGACGCGCCCGACCTCGTCCTCGTCGTCGACTTCGGGGCGCAGTACGCACAGCTGATCGCGCGTCGCGTCCGCGAGCTGCACGTCTACAGCGAGATCGTCCCGCGCTCGATGCCGATCGCGGAGATGCTCGCCCGTAAGCCGAAGGCGATCATCCTCTCCGGTGGACCCGCGTCGGTGCACGTCCCCGGCGCGCCCGACATCGATGCCGCGGTGTACGACGCGGGCGTTCCGCTGCTCGGGATCTGTTACGGCGCGCAGCTGGTCGCGCGCGATCTCGGCGGCACCGTCGCCCAGACCGGACAGGGCGAGTACGGGCGCACCGAATTGCACGTCGAGAGCTCGTCACTGTTGTTCACCGACCTTCCGGTCGACGAGATCGTGTGGATGAGCCACGGCGACTCCATCACCGCACCGCCGCCGGGCTTCGCGGTCACCGCGCGGACCGACGCGGTACCGGTCGCCGGGCTCGAAGATCGCGACCGTGGCATCTACGCCGTGCAGTTCCACCCCGAGGTCGCGCACACCGAGCACGGCATGCAGATCCTCAAGTCGTTCCTCTTCGATGCCGCGGGTTGCCGGCCGACGTGGACGAACGTCTCGATCATCGAACACGCGGTCGCCGAGATCCGCGCCCAGGTCGGGACCGAGCGCGTGATCTGCGGACTCTCGGGCGGCGTCGACTCCGCGGTCGCGGCCGCGCTCGTGCACAAGGCGATCGGCGATCAGCTCGTGTGCGTGTTCGTCGACACCGGCCTGTTGCGGCTCGGCGAGGCGGAGCAGGTGGAAGAGACGTTCCGCGAGCAGTTCGCGGTCGAGCTCGTGCACGTGAAGGCGCAGGACCGTTTCCTCGACGCGCTCGACGACGTCATCGATCCGGAACGCAAGCGCAAGACGATCGGTGAGCTGTTCATCC
>JAODBI010000364.1 GCA_025463875.1 Actinomycetes bacterium | reverse complement strand
GACCGCAGGTCGTGCCGTGTTGTTTCGTGCTCTCGGGCGACACTCGTGAGGTGGTCTATTCGGCGGTCGACGCGAAACCGAAGTCGACGATCGCATTGCGTCGCCTTGAGAATCTTCGGGCGAATTCGCATGCCGCGTTGCTCGTGGATCACTATTCCGACGATTGGTCGACGCTGTGGTGGGTGCGCGTCGACGGTGAGGGCCGCGTCCTCGACGACGGCGCGGAGCACGACGCCGCGATCGCCCTCCTCACGAGGAAATATCCCGTGTACCTCGAGCAACCGCCACCCGGCGCGGTGGTGGCCATCGACGTCGTCGGGTGGCGCGCCTGGCCCTGAGGTCACGGTCCCGAGACGGCGCGCCCCGAGATCGCGCGCCCCCGGCACTGCGGCCGGCGCCGGCGCCGACGTCGGCGCGGCCCGATCGGACTCCGGCGGCCCCTACTCTGCCCGTGGTGACCGAGTACGTCGACCCCGACCCCGATCCGGAGCCCGATCTCGAGACGGTGCCGCCGGCGGCCTCGTACCCGCCTCCGTACGCCGGTCCGCATCCGGCTCCGTTCGATCAGTCCGCCGGCAACGATCCGCCCGGTGGTCGAGGTCCCGTCACCGCGTTTCTCGCCGCGGTCGTGGTCGTCGCCCTCATCGTCGGCTTTGCGACCGCCACGCTCGTGCTCGACGCCCGTGACTCGAATCCGAGCCGCACGTCGGCCGCGCCCGGTCCGACATCGCCGAACACGAGCCCGTCTTTCCCCCGGACGCCGGGCACCACGGCACCGTCCGGACCGGTCGATCCCGACGAGGGTGTCCTGGCCGGCCTGATCGTGAAGCAGACCGACGTGCCGGCCTCGGCCACGGTGCATCATCTGCCGCACGGCGCCGATCTCACCATCGGAACCCTCGATCTGTGCAACGGGAGATTCGCGACCGAGACGAGGCGCACCGCGCGGCGTCAGGTCTCGCTGACCGACGCGCAGGGAGTGACGCACTTGGGCACGGAGGCGGTCCTCTACAGCGGCGCGACGGTGGGTACCGAGGCCGTCAATGAGCTGCGCTCCGTCGTGGCGAATTGCCCCGCCACCCCGGTCGAGAGCCCGATCGGCGAACCCACCGCGACCACGACGTTCCGGCCGGCGCCCGACCGCGCCTGGCCGCGCCGGCCGAGCGTCGAGCGCCTCGCGTACGACTTCGTTTCCGTGAGCACGGATTCGTCCGGACCGTCGCACGCGATCGCGGTGTACCTGCGACGGGGACGGGTGCTCATGGGTCTCTACTTCCCTGCGCCCGACACGCCCCAGATCGCGGTCGCCGGGCGGACGACGATCCCGGCCATCGTGAGCGTGTTCCAGGACCGCATGGCGAAACTGCCCGCGCGCGTTGTGAACCGATAGCGCAACGAGTCCGCGGGCAGTCACCCGACGTTGATAACGGAGTCCGCGCGGCGCGCGTTACCGTGCGCGAGTGAAGGCGCAGACGGCGGGGGAGCTTGCGACGCGACCGCTGATCGTCGCGCGCGCGATCCGCGCCTTTGCCGACGGGTTCGCGAGTGTGCTGCTCGCTCGCTACCTGCAGCACCTCGGCTTCAGCGGTTTCCAGATCGGCGCGATCATCACCGCGACGCTGCTCGGCTCGGCGGCGCTCACGCTCTGGGCCGGGCTCCGGCTCAATCGTTGGGACGCCCAGCGCGTGCTGTTCGCGTCGTGCGCGTTGATGGCGTTGACCGGAACCGGGTTCGCGACCATTACGCGATTCGCTCCGCTGCTGGTCGTCGGGTTCATCGGCACCCTGAACCCGTCGGGGGGCGATGTCAGCCTCTTCCTCCCGACCGAACAGGCCGTACTCGCCGACCTGACCGAGACGAGCCGGCGGCCGCGGTACTTCGCGCTTTACAACGTCGCAGCCTCTCTTGCCGCGGCGGCCGGTGCGCTTGCGTCGGCGCTTCCCGCGCGGATCGCGTCGACCTACGACTGGGACATCGTGACGGTCGAACGGCTCTCGTTCCTCATCTACGTGGTGACCGCGGTCGCGGCCGCGCTTGCGTACCGAGGCTTGCGCGGGCATGCCGCCGTGGCCGCGCCCCGCCGCGGTCTGCATCGCTCCCGCGCGATCGTGCTACGGCTGTCGGCGTTGTTCGCACTCGACTCGGCGGGTGGTGGGTTCGCCGTGCAGTCGCTGCTCGTCCTCTACCTCGATCTGCGATTCGACCTCTCGCCCACCGCGACGGGGGCCACCCTTGCCGCGTCGGGCGTGCTGACGGCGTTCTCGCAGTTGTTCGCGCCCCGCCTCGCCGGCCGCTTCGGGCTCGTCCGGACGATGGTGTTCACGCACCTCCCCGCCAACATGTTCCTGATCCTCGCCGGGATCGTCCCGAGCGCGCCGTTGGCGGTGACGTTCCTGCTCATGCGCGCACTGCTGTCGCAGCTCGACGTTCCGGCCCGGCAGGCACTCGTAATGCGACTCGTCGATCCCGACGAGCGCGCGGCCGCCGCGAGCGTCACGAACGTGCCCCGGAGCCTCGCGAGCGCGGCGACCCCTGCGGTCGCCGGGCTCTTGCTCGATCGCACGAGCTTCGGCTGGCCGTTGATCATCGGCGGATCGCTCAAGATCCTCTACGACCTGCTGTTGCTCGCGGCGCCGCTCGACCGCGACTGAGTGCCGGCGCGCGACGATGTGCGCATGCAAGCCAACGCTCGAGCCTTGTGGCAATGCGTCGAGCCGTACCACGCGGTCACATATTTCACCGACGAGGCGCGTGCGGCGTTCGAGGCGATCGGCCTACGCGGATTCTGGCGCGGATACTTCGCCGGACGCGCCGCGCCCCTGGGTGCCGTGCAGCCCGGTCCGGTCGTTGCGATCTTCTACGGCTTCCATCCCGACTTCGTCTCCCGCGCCATTCCAGACGTGTGGGACATCGTGAGTCCCGAAGCGGCGATCGCGGCGCGCGAAGAGGGCGCGGGAAACGCGCTCACGCGTCGCGTCGACGTGCAAGATCCCGCGATCGCGCGTGCTGCACGTCTCGTGTTGCAGGCGAGCGACGGCTGCGATCCGTTCGCACGGGCACTGTTCGCCGCGAACCACGATCTGGAGTGGCCGCGCACTCCTCACATCGCGCTGTGGCACGGGTGCACGCTGTTGCGCGAGCACCGCGGCGACGGTCATGTGGCGTCGCTGTACGCGGCCGACGTTGATCCGTGCGAGGCGCACGTCCTGCGACTCGCGGTGACGGGAGTGAGTCGCGAGAGCTTCGCGCCATATCGCGGTTGGGGCGACGCCGACTGGACGGCCGCCGCCCATCGCCTGACCGAGAAGGGTTGGTTGAACGACGCCGGCACCGCCGCCGCGGCGGGCGCCGACGCGCATGCCGCGATCGAGGCTGACACGGACCGGATGGCCGAGGGTCCGGTGCGCGCGTTGGGGGAGGACGGACTCGCGGAGCTCCTCGGAATCATGCGACCGCTGGCCGCCATGCTCGCCGCCTCGGGGACGATCCCGTTCCCCAATCCGATCGGGGTTCCGCGGTTCGACCCGAACTGACACACGCGGCCTGGATGCCCGAGCCGCCGGGTGATTACCGGCCGAGTGCCAGGCGGGCACCGCCTCGCGACCGTCCGTCGACAGTCCGGACGGTGGGTGCGATCATTCGCGCATGACCAGCACCCCGCGTGCCCACGACGACCTCGAAGCGATCCTCGCGCAGGTGACGATCGACGACGGCGCCACCACGCACGACATCGATTCCACGTTCGACACCACGTTCACGTGGAACTACGCGAAAGGCGAGCGGCCCGCGCTGGACAAGCTCTACGAGAAGGCGAAGTCGTCGCAGTGGAACGGCTCGACCGATCTCGACTGGTCGACCGACGTCGACCCGGAACGCACCGCCGACGAGCTTTCGCGCAACGACCGGCGTATGCAGTACGTGCGTGCCCTCGTCGACGAGCCCGGCTCTCCGGTGCGATCGTGGGGCGAGGCCGAGATCACGCAATACGCGATGGAGAACGTCGCCCACCGCGTGAGCCAATTCCTGCACGGCGAGCAGGGGGCGCTCATCTGCACCGCCCGCATCGTCCAGACCGTGCCGTGGATCGATGCCAAGTACTACGCGTCGACCCAGGTGGTCGACGAGGCTCGCCACGTCGAGGTGTTCGGCCGGTATCTCGACGAGAAGCTGCAGACCCGGTACCCGATGAACGCGCACCTCGGGGCTCTCATCGACGACGTGCTCCGCGACTCGCGCTGGGACATCACCTACCTCGGCATGCAGATCCTGATCGAAGGCCTGGCGCTGGCCGCGTTCGGCACGATCTACCGCACCAGCTCCGAACCTCTGCTGCGCCAACTGATCCGTTACGTCATGAGCGACGAAGCACGTCATGTGGCATTCGGCGTGTTGTCGTTGCAGGAGGCGTATGCCCAGTTGTCGGGCCCCGAGCTGCGCGAGCGCCAGGAGTTCGTCTACGAGGGATCGCTGCGGATGCGCGACCGGTTCCTGCACCAGGAGGTCTGGGAGCGGCTCGGGGTCTCGGCGCGGGCCATGGTCCCGTACTTCATCCGCCAGAACAACGAGGAGGAGATCCTCTTTCAGCGGATGCTGTTCGCCAAGATCGTCCCGAACTGCAAGAAGCTCGGATTGCTCGACGCCCGTACGCCGTGGCTGCGCGACCGCTTCCGCGAGATGGGCGTGCTCGAGTACGAAGACTTCGTCGACACGAGCGTCGAGTACACGGAGTTGAACGCGATCGAACAAGAGCGCGCGGCCGCCACGGCGGGCGGATGAAGCTCTCCGGGGCGCGGGTGGTGGTCACCGGCGCGTCGCGCGGGATCGGCAAGGCGCTCGCGACGGAGGCGACCGCGCGCGGTGCACGGGTCGTGCTCGTCGCCCGGTCGGCCGAACCTCTCGAGAAGCTGGCCGCGGAGCTCGGGGGAGAGGCGTATCCGGCCGATCTCACCGATGCCGCCGCCATCGAGCCACTCGTGCGGACGATCGAGGCCGGCGGCCCGATCGACGTCCTGGTCAACAACGCAGGCGTCGACCTCGCGGGCGATCTCGTCGGCCTGTCGAGCGCGGCGATCGCGGGTCTCGTCGACCTCAACCTCACCGCGCCGATACTCCTCAGCCGGGCCGTGCTGACGGGTATGCGGACGCGCGATCACGGTTCCATCGTCAACGTGTCGTCACTGGCCGGCACCAACGCGCTCCCCGGCCTCGCGCCGTACTCCGCGTCGAAGGCCGGACTCAGTCACTTCACGGCCGGGCTCC
>JAODBI010000139.1 GCA_025463875.1 Actinomycetes bacterium | reverse complement strand
GGGAACCGCACCCCGACCACCGCGCGCAGCCCGTGGCGCGCGTGGCATTCGCCGGCGCCGCTGCGCGAGCGCTTCGGCGAACTCGGCCTCCTCGTCGGCCGGCTCCTCCTCGTCGAGCGCGCCGAGGCGCTCGTGCTCGCCGGTCAGGTCCTCGCTGAAATCGGCTTCGGCCCAGTCGGAGCCCTCGGCGCGAAAGCGCGGTGTGCTCCCCGTCAGCGGCGCCCACGCATCGAGGTCGTCGTCGATCACGTGCTCGCCGGTGTCGTCGGCGAAGATCGCCGGCACGGCACCCGTGGCGGGCTCGGTCCAGTGCGGGAGCGGGGGCACCTCGCCCGGCGGCGGCGCGGCATCGCCTCCGTCCTCGTCGGACGACTCGCTCGGGAACGGCTCGTCGCCCCGAGCTTCGGGCGCGGAATCGTCGGGGTCGTCGTCGCCGACGATCGGCACGGGCGCCCGGTGCTTGAAGGGCGAACGCGTGTCGGGAGTCTCGTCGCGCGACGTCACGTCGAGGTCGACCGATTCACGATCGTCGTCGCGCACGGCCGGCGTCTCTTTCGCACCCAAGATCCGGACCCCTTCGACCGGGGTCGCGGTGGCACGGTCGGATTCGTCTCGGTCCGTCACGTCATCCTCCCAGAAGCCCGCTCAGGCTAGGGGCTCCTTCTCGCAGCTCGCATGTCGACTACCGCGAACCCGCCCGGATGCGGGAGATCAGACCTCGAGCAACTCTTTTTCCTTGTGCCCGACGAGAGTGTCGATCTCGGCGACCACCTCGTGGGTGAGCTTCTCCAGCTCCTTTTCGACCCGGGTCAACTCGTCGTCGGAGATGTCGCCGTCCTTCGCTTTGTGCTCGAGTTCCTGACGGATGCTCCGCCGCACGTTGCGGACCGCGACCCGCCCGTCCTCGGCCATCTTCTTCACGACCTTCACCAGCTCCTTGCGCCGCTCGGTCGTGAGCTCGGGAAACGTGATGCGGATGATCGCGCCGTCGTTGCTCGGGTTCACCCCGAGGTCGCTCGCCTGGATCGCCTTCTCGATCGCCTTCAACGCACCCTTGTCGTACGGCGCGATCACGAGGACGCGCGCTTCGGGCACCGAGAAACCGGCGAGCTGCTGGAGGGGCACTTCCGAGCCGTAGTAGTCGACCCGGAGCTTCTCGACGAGCGCGGGCGAGGCGCGACCGGTGCGCACGCTGCCGAACTGGTCCTGCAGGTGCACCACGACCTTGTGCATCTTGTCCTTGGCGTCGTCGAAATTGGCGGCGGTCACGTGGCCTCCTTGGGATGCACGAGCGTGCCTATCGGCTCACCGGTGAGCGCCAGGGTGATGTTTCCCGGCTGCATCACGTCGAACACGATGATGGGCAGCGAGTTGTCCATGCAGAACGTGATGGCGGTCGAATCCATCACCTGCAGGCCGCGGGCCAGCACGTCGAAATGGCTGAGCTTCTCGATCTTGACCGCGGTCGGATCGGTGCGCGGATCGGCGCTATAGACGCCGTCGACACCCGAGTGCGTTCCCTTCAACACGGCTTCCGCGCCGATCTCCGCGGCGCGCAACGCGGCGGTGGTGTCGGTCGTGAAGTAGGGGTTGCCGTTGCCGGCCGCGAAGATCACGAGACGACCCTTTTCGAGGTGGCGGATCGCCCGCAACGGGATGTACGGCTCGGCAACCTGCGCCATCGTGATCGCGGTCTGGACGCGGGTCGGCTGTCCCATCGACTCCAACGCGTCCTGCAGCGCGAGCGCGTTGATGACCGTGGCGAGCATGCCCATGTAGTCGGCGCGGGCGCGGTCCATGCCGCGCGTCGCACCGGTGAGCCCGCGGAAGATGTTGCCGCCGCCGACCACGATCGCGATCTCGACGCCGAGATCACCGCGGGCCTTCGTGACTTCCTCGGCAATGCGCTGGACGACCACGGCGTCGATACCGAACCCGATCTTCTGATCGGCGAACGCCTCACCCGAGAGCTTCAGCACCACCCGGTGGTACCGGCTCGTGGTCATCGGCAGCTCCTCTCGTGTGATCCTGCGGGCGATCGGCGCGTGCGCGGCAGCCGCCTATTCCTCGCCGATCTTGACCCGTGCGAATCCTCGCACGTGCGCGTCGGGTCCGAGCGACTTCACGACCGCGTCGATCGTCTGCTTGTTGTCCTTGACGAACGACTGCTCGAGGAGCGCGACGGTCTTGAAGAACCCGTTCAGCTTGCCCTCGACGATCTTGGGCCACGCCTGCTCGGGCTTGCCCTCCTCACGAGTCTGTATCTCGTAGATGTCACGCTCGCGCGCCACTTCTTCGGCGGGCACCTCGTCGCGGGTCACGTAACGGGGTGCCGCACTGGCGATGTGCAGGGCGATGTCGTGTGCGACGGCACGGGCACCGACATCGTTGCGGTCCACGCCGCCGAGCTCGATGATGACCCCGACAGTTCCCCGGTCGTTCTGAAGGTGCTTGTAGCCGTCGAGCAGTCCGTCGGTGGTCTCGAACCGGAACACCCGCCCGATCTCGATCTTCTCGCCGAGTGTGCCGGAGAGGCCCTTGACGTAGTCGTCGACGGTCTCGCCGCTGATCTGCTTCGAACCGAGGTCGGTGTCGCCCTCGTCGACGACGAGCTTCGTGAGCGCGGCGAGCGACTGACCGAAGCCGTCGCCCTTCGCAACGAAGTCGGTCTCGCAGTTGAGCTCGACGACCGCGGCGACGTTGTCGGTGACGAGCACTTCGATCGCGCCTTGATCGGCCGCGCGTCCGCTGCGCTTCGCCGCCCCGGCGATGCCCTTCTCCCGCAGCCAGTCCTTGGCGCGTTCGAAGTCACCGTCGTTCTCGAGGAGCGCCTTCTTGCAGTCCATCATTCCGGCGCCGGTCATCTTCCGGAGCGCGGCGACGTCCTTGGCAGAGATTTCGGCCATGGATCAGCCCTCGCTGCTCTCGCCGGCCTCGGGCGCGGCGGGTTCCGTGGGCTCCTCCGCGGTCGCGACCGCGGACGGAGGTGTGGATGCTTCTTCCTCGGGCGCCGCGGCGGGCGCGTCGGCAGCCGGCGACGCCTCGGCGGCCGGAGCCGACTTGGACGCCTCCTTGGCCAGGCGAGCGCGCTCTTCGATCTCGCGCTGCTTGGCGGCCGCGGCGTCGCGCGCCTCGGCCTGCCGGCGATCGAACTCGGCCTGTTCCTCTGCGCTGCGCTGCGGCTTGGCCGGCGCGGCGGGCGCGACCTCTTCCGAACGCGTGCCGGCGCGCGCGCCGCGGCGACGCGCGATCTCGCGCCCCTCGATGACCGCGTCGGAGATGACACGGCACATGAGCTGCGCGGATCGGATGGCGTCGTCGTTGCCCGGGATCACGTAGTCGATGATGTCGGGATCGCAGTTGGTGTCGACGATCGCGACGACGGGGATGCGAAGCCGGTTCGCCTCCGTGACGGCGATGTGCTCCTTCTTCGTGTCGATGATGAACACGGCCGACGGCAGCTTCTCGAGGTTCTTGATGCCGCCGAGGTTGCGCTCGAGCTTGGCGAGGTCGCGGCGGACCTTCAGCCCCTCCTTCTTCGACATGAGATCGACCTCACCGGAATCGACCTGGCGCTGGAACTCGCGCAGCTTCGCGACACGTGAGTGCACCGTCTGGAAGTTGGTGAGCATGCCGCCGAGCCAACGGAAGTTGACGTAGGGCATGCCGCAGCCGTTGGCCGCGTTCTCGATCGGTTCCTGCGACTGCTTCTTGGTGCCGACGAACAGCACCGTTCCGCCGTTCGCGACCGTCTCGCGCACGAATCGGTACGCAGTGTCGATGCGGTCCAGCGTCTGGTGCAGGTCGACGATGTAGATGCCGTTGCGCTCCCCGAAGATGAAACGACGCATCTTCGGATTCCAGCGCCGGGTCTGGTGACCGAAATGGACTCCGGCCTCCAATAGCTGCTTCATGCTCACGACGGCCACGGCCGCGCCTCCCCTAGGTTGGGTCTACCGCCCGCGCGAGAGCCGATCGGTTGAAACACCGTCGGCACCACCTTGGGATCACGGGCGTGCGAATGATTGATGGACGCCCCCGGAATGGGTCCGGAAGCCTCTCCAGTGTAGCGGCCCCTAGAAACGGCGAATCGGGCCGTAGGGGACGAGGTGCACCCCGAACGGGGTGCCGACGGGATCGACGAACAGGCGCATCGGGTCCACGTAGGTGTCGCCGATGCGCAGCCCGAGGTGCAGCACGCCGCCGCCGTGATGGGGTCCGGTTCCGCCCGTGGTCCCGATCGCCTCGCCCCGTCGCACCCGCGCACCGATCCGGACGCGAATGGACGCAAGGAAGGAGTAGGACACGCGGCGGCCCCGGGCGTCGCGCACCACGACGTGGCGGGCGGTACCGACCCGTCCGGCGAACTCGACCGTGCCCGCTTCGACGGCCCGCACCGCCGCCCCCGGCCGCGCCGCGAAGTCGACCCCGAGGTGGCCACGCCCGTAACGGGTCAGCGGGGCCCGGAACCCGGCGACGACCCGCCCCAGGACCGGGCGCAGTGCGGGGCGCACGGCGGGGCGGAGTTCCGCGCGCACGGCGGGAGGCTCGCCCGACGCCGGCCCCGCGGGCCCCACGAGCGTTGCCGTGACCAGCGCGATGAGGCCGGCACCGAGAGCGGCCGAGGATCGAGCCCGGGAGAGAAAAGCCCGGCAGAGAAAACGGCGTCTGCGCATCGGCCGAACCTACGGGCGCGCCGCTCCGGATTCGCAGGAACCGAGCAGGCGTGCACGAACAACATCGATCCGCGCCGGTTTTGGTGCACACCTGTGGCCGCTCCCCGACGGGCGCGACAGAACTCAGGTGACGATGCCGCGCTCGGGAAGCGGTTCGGAGAGCCGGGAGCGCAGCTGGAAGATCGCCTTCGTGTGGATCTGGCAGACCCGGCTCTCGGTGACGCCGAGCACGTTGCCGATCTCGGCGAGGGTCAAGCCCTCGTAGTAGTAGAGAGTGAGGACGAGGCGCTCGCGGTCGGGCATCCGGTTGATCGCATCGGCCAGGACCTGACGCATCTCCTCGGATTCGAACGCCTCGACCGGATCGTGGCCGCCGCCCGCGATGGTGTCGCCCACCGTTGCGCCGCTACCACGTTCCGAACCCGCCGAGAGCAGCTCGTCGAGCGCGACGACACCCACGAAGCTGATCTGGCCGAGCGTGGTCGCGAGCTCGCCCTCGGTCACCCCGAGCTCGGCGGCGACCTCTTTGTCGTCCGGGCTGCGGCGCAACTCGTTCTCGAGCTTGGAGTACGCACGCTCGATGGAGCGCGCCTTGGCGCGCACCGAGCGGGGCACCCAGTCGATCGACCGCAGCTCGTCGATGATGGCACCCTTGATGCGGCTGATGGCGTACGTCTCGAACTTGTAGCCCCGGCCCGGATCGAACTTGTCGATCGCGTCGATGAGGCCGAAGATCCCGTAGCTGACGAGGTCGGACTGCTCGATGTTCTGCGGGAGTCCCGCCGCGACGCGTCCGGCCACGAACTTGACCAGCGGCGAGTAGTGGAGGATCAGACGCTCGCGCGCGTCGGACGTCCCGCCCTCTTTGTAGTCACGCCATAGTTCGGCGATGTCCGCGGCGGACTCGTCCACTCTGCTCGCCCTGCTCCCTAGGCCCTGGGGTGCGTCCGTTCGTACACAGACTTCA
>JAODBI010000137.1 GCA_025463875.1 Actinomycetes bacterium | reverse complement strand
GAAAGTTCACTGCGCCCGCGTAGCTCGTGCGTCTGACGTGGGATTTCTCGTCACGCCGGTTCACCCCAAAGGTCAAGTTCGAGCTGGTGCTGTTTGCTGAACACCTTGGCGAACTTCGCCCGGAACTCCGTCATGTCGTCGCAGACCTTCATGACGGCAACGACCTGCCAGATTTGCTTCTGGACCCTGTCGCGCCCGAAGTCCTTGAGCCACTGGTGATGGTTCCGCTTGAAATGCGGGTTCGGGTTCTTCTTGCGCAGCTCCTTACCTACATCGCCGTCGACAGCGTCATAAACGAATGCCATGACGTAGCGGCCCCAACGCAACGGTCGATGCCGCGGCGAGTAGTGCGTGCCCTCCAGGCGTGCCAGCTCGAACCAGAACTCGTCGGGGAACATCTTCGCCCACTCCTGCATGTCCTCAGCGATGAACGCCTGGAGTTTCAGTTGCAGGGCACGCTTCTCGCGAAGTCTCTGAAAGCCGGTTGCTTCATCGACCAGGGCGATGATGCCGACCTTGGCGCACGATCGGATGATGGTGTCCGCCATCATCGCCATACGTTCCTGTCCCTGCTTGAGCTTGTTCTGATCGCGAGCACGGAGGTATAGGTCGGCGATCTCGATGAGGAGGGTCGCCTCATATCCGTTCGCGGGGTTCGGCGTGGCCACGTTGAATTGGATGACGCGGCCTTCGAGCATCTTGGGGTCGAACAGCGCGTTGCGCTTCAGGTAGATCATCAGGTCACCACTGCCGCGACCACCTGAAAGGACACGCACCACCTCGCGTTGCGTGAACACACGTCGGTAGTCGTTCAGCACATGACATTCGATCTTCACGTCACCGATGGTCAGCTCGCCGCGGAGCAGTGAGTACGGCAGCTCCGCGGCCGCGGGCGCCGTCTCGACCTCAGCGACCTCGACCGGCTCGGCCGGATCACCCCATCGGGCACGCGCAGCCTTGCGCGCTATCTCGGATCGCTGTTCCTTCGTGAGCACACTGGCTCGGGCCTTGCCGCCCTTGGGTGCGCCCTTCTTGGCGATCGCCTTCATGTCCTTCTTGGAAGCCATGCCGTGCCCTTCATCGACGCATCGTCAGGCAAGCATCGCGCGATATGCACTCTCAGGCAAGCATCCGAAACACGAACAGGCGTTCGCTAGCTATCGTCCCGCTTCGCCCAACGCGCCTGGGCCGCCTTCTTGGCGATCTGTGACCGCTTCTTTGGGCTCAGCTTCTCCGCTCGGGCCTTGCCGCCCTTGAGTCCACCCAGGCGGCCCAGTTCGACCGCGGCCGCGTTCTTCACGGGTTCGGGCTCGACCTCGAGTTCGTCGCCGGTTGCTTGCGCGACGATGGCGGCGGCGAGCTGGTTCGGATCTCGGGGCTTGCTTGACCGCTTGGGCATGAGCAAATCGTACCTTTGCCCTCAACTTCAGGGATCTTGCCCCTCTACCGATGGGAAGGGTTAGCGGGTTAGGGTTGTTCGCTATCAGCGAGGGAAGGAGGATCCCGTGAAGTACAAGCCAACTGGCCCCGGGCCCCACATCCCGAAGCCGCCGCCGGGGAACTAGTTCTCGGGGAGGGGCATCCCTAGCTCGTGCGCCATTCGACGAGCGAGGGCCTCGAACTCGCTGAACGCTAGATCGTTCTGGGGAGCGATCGCGTCTGCTTCGTCGCCGCGCAACCACTCGATTGCGTTTCGCCACTGCAGCCAGCGCGTGACGACCACGCTGCCTAGGGCTTTCTGGATGAGCTCGAAATCCAACGATCCGAGTTCGAGCGATACAGCGAGATCCTCGAAGAAGTTGGGCTCTCGGACGAGAACGTAGTAGTTCTCCCCATTGGCCTCTGACGCCTCGGCGAAGGCCACCGCTAGATCAGCAGGAGTCGCGTAGTCGCCGACGAGCCTCCGAGCCTCCTCCAGCGCTGGAGCCCCCCATTTCTCGGAGAGATCCGCCGAAGCGGCCTGGAGCCGGGCAATGCGCGCCTCGCGTACCTGCACTCCCGCGA
This sequence comes from Actinomycetes bacterium, assembly GCA_025463875.1. GTDB lineage: Bacteria > Actinomycetota > Acidimicrobiia > IMCC26256 > PALSA-610 > PALSA-610. Next base: position 4,664 of record JAODBI010000137.1, on the reverse strand, counting down.
ATCGAGCACCCCAGGCAGCGAGGCCGGCCAGGATCGCGGTCAACGCAGCGAATAGCACCCCGAAGATCGCCGCCCAATGCGTGCTCGAATGAGATGGCGGCAGCGTCAGGATGAATCGGGGAACGGTTGTCGACGGCGTCGTCTTCGCAGCGACCAACGTCGCACTGAACCCCGCCCCTATCACGGGCCCGAACGCTACAGCCGCAGCCCATGCGGGTACGCCGCACAGTGGTGACTTCGCCGCAGCCCGCTCTACGGTCGCGTCATGCAGCAATGGGAGTACATCTTCATTTTCCAACTTGGCGGGGGCTGGCAGTTTGCCGGAGCCGAGAGCGGCAACGCTCCCGACGTCATCAACCTCTTGAACGAACTGGGGTCGCGAGGATGGGAGCTCGCCTCGATCCTGAGCCACGACCGCGACACCCAGCAGTACTACATGAAGCGCCAATCAAACTGACCCACTACCGCTTTTCACAGTTCGTGAATCAGCTGCTCCGCGCCTCGTCGCGGGCGGCGCCGGCACGCTGGTCGACGACACGCGTGAGCACAGTTGCGAGTTTGGCGTGTTCGTCATCACGCAGATGCCGGCCGAAGGAGACGCGGAGCGCGTCCGTGTATACGACGTTCGCGGTACGGAACTGCTTGCGACCCGCGCGTGTCGTCACGATGACCGTCGCTCTCCGGTCGGCAGGATCCGACCGGCGTTCCACGAGGCCGTCGGCCTCCATCCGCTGCACGAGCCGGCTGAACCCGGGTTGGCTGTAACGCGGATGCATCGCGCGTTGCAGCTCTCCCATCGGGAGACGGTGCGGCGGTTCTGCCCGCTCCAGGTACGCGAGCGCGGAGAAGACTCCCGAATCCAGGCCCGCCTCCTGCTCGAGGGCCGCGACCACGTCGTGCAGCACCGACTGGTACACGGTGACGAGCGCGCTCCAGCTCGCGAGCGGATCGTCTGCGTGTGTTGTGCGGGCCGCGGTCACCGACCGCGCCGCGGGTCGTCGAGCACGAGCTCGAACTCCCCGGCGATCCGCCGTTCCAACGCGGCACTGATCGTGTTGCGCAGCTCGTCGGGCGCCAGGATGCAATCAGCGCAGCTGACATCGTCGAGGACGAGCGCCAGGTGTACTCGCGCGGTCTTCGAGTTCGCGTCGCGGAGAAGCAGATCGGCGCCGTCCGCGCGGAGGAATCCGGCGAGCTCGTCGACGGCCGCCGCGACCAACGCTTCGTCCATCGTCACGACTTCCGCACGACCCGCTTGCTCTGCATCGTGCTCTCGCCGAAGCTCGGCAACCCGATCGCGTGCAGGCTGCCGAGACCACCGCAGACGATCGGCACGATCTGATCCGAGCGCTCGACGAGGTGGACGCGGTCGTGACTGTCGACCCGGCCGCGTTGGCGCAGCATCTCCGCGTTGGCTGCCGGCCAGAGGTCGATGGGCTGCCACGCGTTCTCCTGGAGGTACCCGGTCAGGTCGTCGACGTCGGGAAACGCGGCGCCGAACCGTTCGGCCCACATCGGATTGAACGCGACGACGACCTCGCCGTTCCCCACGTTGCCCAGGAACATGTTCGCGAGCGGGTACGCCATGCTCTTGGCGATGAGATAGAGAAGGTCGCGCGCGTCGTCGTTGTGGATGTCGGCCATCGGGAACGTTCCCTTGCCACCGTGGACGGTGACGACGTTGTCGTCGACCCCGAAGCCGCGTCGTTGCGCGAGCGAGGGCCACGGCGAGCGCTCCTCCCACTCGCCGATGCAGAACCCGAACCGGGCCGGCTGGCCGAACACCGACTTCGTCGTCTCGCCCGCGCGCTGGCCGCCGATGTTGCGCAGGCACAACGCAACCGCGCGCCCGATGGTCATCGACCCCCGGCCCGCGGCGCCACCCATGCAACTCGCGCGGTAGTCGATCCCGACCTCGTCGCGCGCCGGTCCGTTCACGATCAGCATGGGGAACACGCTCGACGTCGTGGTCGTCAGTCCGAAGGCGTTCCATTCCGGCTCGGAGAGCGCCTCCAGCGCGGCGAGAACGAACGGGAACGCGGCCGGCTCGACGCCGGCCAGCGCCGCGTTGACGGCGACGAGCTCGACGGTGGCGACGCCGTTGACGGGCGGCAGCACACACACCACGTGGTCGGCCGGGTACGGCGCCGCGGCGATGAGCGCCTCGATCGCGTCGTCGGTCGCCGGGAGCTGGGGAACGCCGTCGCTCCAGTGCTCTTCGAGTGACCGCTCGTACTGCGCGCGGGGATCGGCCGGAACCTCGACCCGTTCGCTCGCGAGCGTCACGCCGTCACACCCAGGAGCTCGAGGACCTTGGGGTAGTAGTCGCGTGCGATCTGCTGCAGCTCTTCGGTCGGCCGGGCTTCGAGCGGATACGGCAGCACGAGGACGCTGAGATCTCCGTGCCCCACGTGGCGGGCGACGTTGTGCGCGTGCACGGTGAACTCTTCGCAGACGATCGCGACGACCGGCTTCTCGTGCTCCTCGACCGCGACCGAGTCCTTGATCGTGAACGTGGTGCACGAACCGCAGGTACCCAGGCCGACGATGGCGGCGTCGACCTGCTCCGCGAGCTCGTCGATCTGCTTGCGGTCGCTCGACGCGGGCTGGCCGATCTGCGCGCCGGTCTCGACCGAGATCGTCTGCGCGCCGTCGCGCTGCAGGTACTCGTCCCAGACACCTGCGATCAGCTGCCACGAGCGCCATGCCCGATCCGTGCGCAGCCCGATCGTGAGGCCGGCGAGGGGTCGTTCGAGGCGGAACGTGGGTGCACTCAGTTCGCCGGCAGGCACCGCGGTCGGGCGCCGCACCCAGATGCTGTTCGTCGTGGTGGTCATGGGCCCGACTGTAGCGATATATGCGGACGCATACAATGCTGCTCATGGACCATGTCGTAGGGGTGGCCAGCGCCGGCGCGCTCGAGCCGTGGTGGAAGACAGGTGTGCTCTACCAGATCTATCCGCTGTCGTTCGCCGACTCGAACGCCGACGGCTTCGGTGACCTGTCGGGCATCGCCGAGCACACTGAGTATCTGCAGTGGCTCGGAGTCGACGCGATCTGGCTGAGCCCGATCACGGTTTCTCCGAACGCCGACTGGGGGTACGACGTCGCCGACTACTGCGCGATCCAACCCGAGATGGGAACGTCGGCTGCGTTCGACGAGCTCGTCGCCGCCGCGCACGAACGTGGAATCCGGGTCCTGCTCGACTTCGTCCCGAACCACACGAGCGAAGAACACCCGTGGTTCGTCGATGCGCGCTCGTCGAGGTCGGCGCGTCATCGCGACTGGTACGTGTGGGCGGATCCGGCGCCCGACGGTTCGCCGCCGAACAACTGGCGGAGCAGTTTCGGCGGCGTGGCGTGGACGTTCGACGAGACCACCGGTCAGTACTACATGCACAACCATCTGCGTGAGCAACCGGATCTCAACTGGTGGAACGACGAGGTCCGCGACACGTTCGACGGCATCATTCGTTACTGGTTCGACCGGGGCGTCGACGGCTTCCGCATCGACGTCTGCAACATCATCATCAAGGACGCCGAGCTGCGCGACAACCCGCCCGCGACGCCCGACGATCCCGCCGACGTTCAGGTGTTCGGTCAACGGCCCGTCTACAACGCCAACCGGCCCGAGCTGCACGACGTCTTGAAGCGGTGGCGGCGCATCGCCGACTCCTACGACCCGCCCCGGCTGTTGCTGGGTGAGACACCGGTCGACGACGCCGCGACGCTCGGCGCGTTCTACGGCGCGGATCTCGACGAGCTACAGCTCGCGTTCAACTTTCCCTTCATCAACGCGCCACTCGAGGCGGCGGCGATGCGCGAGATTGTCGAGCACGTCGAGGCGCTCCTTCCGGACGGCGCGTGGCCGGCGTGGACGGGATCGAACCACGACATGTTTCGCTTCGCGACGCGTTGGGCCGGCGACGATCCGCGCAAGGCGCGCGCCGCGTTGCTCATGCTGCTCGGTCTGCGCGGTACGCCGGTGCTGTACCAGGGCGACGAGATCGGTCTGCGCGATGTCGCGGTCGAACCGCCCGACCTCCGGGATCCGCTCGGGGTGAAGTACTGGCCGGCCTACGCGGGTCGAGACGCGGCCCGGACCCCGATGCCGTGGAACGCCGCGCTCGGCGCGGGCTTCACCGGGGCCGATGTCGCGCCCTGGCTCCCGATCGGCAACACGGAACGCAACGTGGAGAATCAGCGTTCTGATCCGGCGTCGATGCTCATGTTCGCGCGGGACCTCATCGCGCTGCGCAAACAGTCGACCGACCTCAACGTCGGTAACTACGCGCCGATCCCGGCGCCGGATGGAGTCTGGGCCTGGAAGCGCGGTGATCGCCACGCCGTGGCCGTCAACTTCTCCGACGCCGAGATCACCCTCGAGGACATCGTCGGCCGCATCCTTATCGGCACAGACCGGGCCCGCGACGGCGAGCGGTTCGAGAGCCCGCTGCATCTGCGCGGTTGGGAAGGTTGCGTCGTAAGCGTCGACTTCGACTAGCTGTGTTGCCCATCCACGTTGGTGACGTGGGGTTGGGTCCGCCGATGAAGTGAGCCTCCGAGGGATCGTGGTGGTTGTTCGACGACCGTCACAAGCCCTCGGGAGGCTCTGGTGCACCGTAACGCTCCGATGACCGCACGCGGCCGGATGATCATGATCG
>JAODBI010000130.1 GCA_025463875.1 Actinomycetes bacterium | reverse complement strand
GTGCTCGACGCCGACTGACCCGCCGTCACCGACACCGAGCTCGGCGCCGCCGCCATCGAGAAATCATTCGGCGGCGGCGCCCCGCCGGCCGTCTTGAAGAGCGCGACACCACTCGCCCAGTACATCGCGGCGGGGAAGGTCCCGCCGAACGTCTGCGCGCTCGGGGCGCCGAGCGGCTTGTATCCCGCGACAACAGTCGCGATGCTCGGGGTCGTAGCCGTCTGTTGCGATTGCACGAGGTAGCCCGGCGCGTTGACGGCGATCGCCTGCGCGTTGCTGTGGCCGGCGACGAAGCCGACCGCGAGATCGTTCGTGGCGGTCGGCGTGACTGTGCCCGCACTCGCGGTCGTGCCGGTGTTGGCACTTCCGGCGGAGCCGTCGAGCGGGTTCGTGGCCGCGACGCCGGAGAACTCCTGCAGCTTCAACGCCACCGTGGTCGCGCCGGTCGTCACGGTGACGCTGTTCACCGACGCCGCGTTCGCGGCGTACCACATCTCGCCGTCGGAGTTCGCGCCCGAGACTGCGAACGCGCCGACCTTGGTCCACGCGTTCTTGCCATCGCTGATCGCCGTGATCGGCTGGCTCAGACCGGTAAAGACACTTGCGGAGAGCACGAGGAGATCACCCGCCGTGCTCGGTGCCGCGAGCGTGACGGTCTTCGTCGACGATCCGGCCGACTGCACCAGACTCGCTCCACTTCCGGGCGGAGGTGTCGTCACGCCGACGGGAAGGCTGAACGCCGAAGGATTGCCGGCGTTGTCTCGGGCGCGCACGCTGTATTGGTATGTCGTCGACGGCGACGCGGTCGTGTCGGTGTAGGACGTGACCGTTCCCGCGACCGAGCCGATCGTGACGCCGTTGCGCGCGACGTCGTAGCCCGCGATTCCGCTCGCGTCGGCCGAGGCGTTCCAGGACAGATTGACGAGGGTGGGTGACGCGGCGCTGCCGGCCAGCCCCGTCGGCACCGCTGGGGGTGTGGTGTCGATCGTCCAAGTCGCGATTGCGGGCGTCGGGTCGGATCCTCCCGCCGCCGTCGCAGTCACATTGAACGTGTGACTTCCGGCCGCGAGACCCGTGTAGTTGACGGGGCTCGTACACGGCGTCGCCGCGGCACCGTCGAGACTGCACGTGAAGGTCGCCGGGGTCACCGTCGAGTGGAACGTGAACCCGGCGCTGGTCGCGTTCGTCGGATTCGTCGGCTTCGTGTCGATGACCGTGTCAGGTGCCGACGAGCTCCCGAACGTATAGGTCTTGACGTCGAAGGTGCGGCCGAGCTCGTCGGTCGGCGCGACGGTGACCGTCGTTCCCGAAACCGTGACCTTCAAGAAATGGAAGACGCTGCTCGCGGAGGTGGGCGCGGCTGCGGCGCCGCACTTGGTGCCCTTGAGCGAGGTCGGCGACCAGCCGATGCCGTACGCGTCGTACGGGTGACACGAACCGATCGGTTCCAGGGTCGCGCCACCGCCGCCCGTGACGTACGTGATCGGCATGCCCGCGGCGCTTGCGTTGTTTCGCTCGTAGATGTGCGCGTGACCGTTGAACGCGATCTTGACCCCGTATTGCCCGAGCAAACCCTCGAGCTTCGTGGGTCCCTGGAGCGCGGTATCCGAAGGTTGGCTCGGGTTATCCGAATAGAACGGATAATGCGAAAAAGCGAATTTGAGCGCCGACGGGTGCGTCTGGAGATCGTTGCGAAGCCATTCGTACTCGGGCGTGCCCGGCGTGAAGTGCGCGGCCGCGTCGTTCGCGTAGACGTCGGCCGTCCCCGTGTTGGAGTCACCCCACGCCGAGTCGAGGAGGTAGAAGCGGGCGGGACCGGCGTCGAACGCGTACCACTCGCTCGCGTAGTTCGCCGAGGTCGTGCCGTTGACGCAGCAGTAGACGTCGTTCTGGTAGCGACCACCCGAGCTCGACACCGCCGTGTCCTGCGCCCATGTCGTGATGTCGGTGTGCGAGGGGCCGCTGAGTCCGTGATTTCCGGCCGCGGTGAACAACGGAATCGTGCTGCCCGGAACGGTCCAGAAGCTGGGCCCGAAGATCGCACTCGTGTTGGCGCCCTTTTGCTGAAGGTCGCCGTAGTTGATCTGGCTGCCGTTCGGATATCCGTTGTCGCCGACCGTGACTGCGAAGCGGGCACCGCTCGCGGCAATCCGCGAGAACAGGTTCGCCTGGTCGGGACTGTTGCCGCTGCCATCGACCAGGCCCCAGTCGCCGAACACGTCGAAGGAGTACGGGCTCGAGTCGCCGGCGGCCGCCTGGGTCCGGAACTGTGGTGACGCGCCGGCGCCGAGCAGGTCGGTGGCCCCGAGGAGCGGGCGGTAGCAGAACGTGCCCTGGCTCGGGAGGTTGAGCGACGCCTTCCACTGATACTCGAGCACCGACCCGACCGTGATCGAAACCCGCGTCGCGGCCAGAGTGGACGTCAGCGAACACGTGCCGCTGGTGACCGCGCCCCAGCGCAACGATCCCGTCGTGGTCGACCGATCAGTCGCCCAGTTGACCAGTACATGCGTTCCGACCAGATCGGTCAGATACGGCGCACGCGTCAGGTGCGGATCGAACGTCGTTGCCGCCGAAGCGGCCGACGCGCGCGCCACCCCACTGATCGCGACCAGCGCGCACAGCACTCCGCCAACGACGCGCCGCCCTGCTCCGCGTCGCGTGCTCCCACGATTCCACCGCATCCTGGCCCCCGCGTTCGTAATCCATACGTACGCTCCCGCCGCGCGCACCTTATGTCATGCGGTCGAGTCAAATCCATGCCCGTTTGCTCGAAACCCGCGCTCGTCCGTGCCGAGACGTCTGAGGAAGAGTTCGACGGTGCCACCGTCGACCAGAACCGGACTCTGGGCAACGATCTTCGTTGCGATGCTCGCCGCGTGTGGCGGCGCCAGCAACGGACACAACCAAACCTCGACGTCGACTACGCAAAATGTGCCTACGAGCGTGGCCGTCGACCCGAGTACTGCGCGGTTCGGCCACCCCTTCCGGCTCGGGCAACTCACGATCGTGGTCACCGACGTGGGGCCGGTGCCCGATCCGATTCCCGGCGCGCCACCGCGCAGACGACTCGTCGTCAGGACGGACAACGCATCCGGCGTGCCGGATCGTGCTCCCGGTCTCGCGGTGGTCTGCACGCAATCGCCGGAGTTGTCGGGCGGCTCGCTGTATGCAGATCCACATCCGCAGCCGCGTCCCTTCGTTGCCGGAAGCGCGCAGGTCCCCGGCGCGACGGACACCGCGAGCATCACGGTCGCGCTCGCCCCCTCGTGCCCGGCACCGGCACTCCAGCTCTCTCCGGGAGGAGCAACGATCAACGGCCTGCCCCGGCCTGTCTTGATTCCCATGCGATGACAGTTCGGGAGCCGCGCCCGATCTGTCCCGGACCAAGAGGTTCATGAGGCCGGAAGTCAGCCATCGCCATTCGACAAGAAGTACGTCGTGGTTCGGCCGTCGGTGCTCGAGCCTGACGAACCGGCGACCCGACCGACTTCCGGTGATGATTCGGCGCAAGATGCTGAGCGCATGACCGAACACAACTCGCGCCGGAATGCCCTGCGCCGGAACATCACGATCATCGGACTCGGCACACTCCTCGCGATCGCGTGCAGCTCCGCACCTCGACCCACCGCATCTCCGTCGACGACCAACCGCGCGTCCTCGGTACCTGCGACGGGCACGGATCAACCGGCGGCGTCGTCGTCGCGACCGGCGAGTGCTCGAGGTGTGTGCGGGAACTCCGGTCGTGTCCCGAAGCGGTACGCGTCGGTCGTGGTGTTCGCATTCGAGAACCGAACCTGGTCCGACGTCGGTCTCGGATTCGGTCCCGAGATGTCGTACCTGCACGAACTTGGTCAACAGTGCAGTTACTTCACGGACTGGACGGAAACCTCCACTGCCCAGAACAGCCTTACTCAGTACGCCGGTCAGGTGACGGGCGCTCCCCAGGCGGGGACGGTCGACGACTGCTCCCCCTCGGAGTCGTGCAGCACCACCGCCGACAACATCTTCCGCCAAGTGCGGCACGCGGGCTTGTCGGCCGTGAACTATGTCGAAGGTGCGACTGTTCCCTGTAGCGCAGGCGGGAACGCCGCCAAGCACATTCCCGCTCTGTACCTCTGGGGGGCGGACGACCGCGCTCATTGCACCGAGCAGGTTCGACCGTTCGGCGAGTTCGACCCCAACAACCTTCCTGCCTTCGCATTCGTCACGCCGACGTTGTGCAACGACGGTCACGACCACGGGTGCGGGAACTCGGTCGTGGACGCCTGGGCGCGAAAGCATGTGCAGTCGGTGCTCGACAGTGCCGCCTACCGCGCCGGAAAGGTCGCGGTGTTCATCTGGTACGACGAAGACCACCCGGTCCCCAACATGTGGATCGCTCCCACCGCAAAGCCGGGCAGTGTCGCGACGCCGGGAGCGGGCTACGCCGGCACGCTGCACGCTTGGGAGTCGATGCTCGGCCTGCCGTGCCTCGCGAACGCCTGCGCGGCACCGGACATGCGCGCCGCCGCGAACTCCTAGAGCCGCGAACTCCTAGAGCCCCGAACTCCCGGCGCGAACGCGGAACGGCGTCGTCAGTGGGATCGGGACGCCGGCGCGTTGCGGTCGGGGTCGTGCCGGATGACCCGACGGTTGCCCAGTGGCCGGTCGAGGACGGTGTCCACCCAGCTAAATGCGATTCCGAACGATGCGAACTGTTCGCTGACGTTGTCGGGCGGGGCGACCAGGGCCGTGATGATGACGGCATCGTCGGTCTGTATCACCTCGATCATCTCGACCGTCTCGTGCGGCCGGTGTCGGGTCTGCACGGACAAGGTGCGGTCGTCGAGATCGATGCGCACCTGAGTGATGTCGGCCGGGCGACGCGACGCACGATCCAGGTTCGGACTTTCAGCCGGACGACGTGACGCGCGATCCGGGTCCGGCCTATTTGCGGCGCCGTTACAGAGCGAATCCACGCGAGTGACTTCGTATTCGGTGACGCCGAGTCGGCGGGCGACGTCGGCGGCCACCTCGCGGAGACCCGCGGTGCCGCCGAACTCGAGGTACGCCTCAACCGTCGTCTCGTCTGCAAAGGCTGCGACGATCCGGACGTTCCCGATCGCCGGCACCTTCAAAGCGGCCGTCACGCGTTGCCGCTCGACTGGACCACTGAGCGAGAAGGTGAACCGGAACATCCGGCGTCACGATACAGACGTACGTCGCTCGCGGGCGAGAAGCGATTGATCACGACAATGAGCTCTCACGCGAGAAGGTGCTCCGAGCCGGGTGAAGGAGGCCCGAAGCACCTTTCGCAGCGAGATCGTCAAAGGTCTCGTCTGCGTGCATGTCCCCGCGGGGCACGTGGCGCACGCCCTAGTCAGACATTTCGTTGTCCGCGAAGAGGCGTCGTGGGGGTTATGTGCGGTTGAGGTAGGGAGCGTGCGCGGAGCCGTGTCCTACTTCGGGCGCCGGCGCGGCGTGTCAGGTGTGAGCGCGGTTGGTAGCTGTCGATCCCGGGAAATTAGGAAGGGTTGCTGGCAGTCCCGGCGGTACCGAACTCCCACGCTCGGGCTGCCAGCAATGCCTCGTCTGTGCACTGTGAACGAGTCCAATACATGCTCGGCGTCCGGAATATGCGGTGTGCATCACTACGAGAGTGGTTTCTCGTTAGAGACGCCTCGTGCATACAGCAATCCACTCAGTTTCGGACTTGTCCATCACAGTCCACTCGCCTCCCGGCACCTCGTTTGGGTCTTCGCGTCGGGGGTACCGAGCGAACGGGAGACGCGCGGTTGTCTTCGGTTGTCTTGACGAGCTCCGCACGTGACGAGCGCGGCGAAAGAGGCTCAAGTGGAGCGGGCAAAGAGTGTTCTGCGACAGGTTGTCGGCGTACTCCAGAGGCGGGTGCGGCCGCCGATGTGCTCCGCGGGGCTGACCGCACTGTCGGCGATCTTCCTTGCCGTCTCGTGGGTCGCGGCGCCTGCGAGCGCGGCGCCGGCACAAACCGGTGGCGTTCGCATCGTGCATGGCCTGCGCGGTGTCGTCGCCGACGTGTATTTCGATGGCAAGCTGTTGCTGCAGACGTTCCGCCCCGACCGAAGCACCTCGGTCCTGAGCGTTCCGGCCGGCACCCACCAGGTCGACGTGCGCCTCGCCGCACAACCCTCGACGAGTCCTCCGGCACTCAGCGCCAAGATCACGGTGACCGCCGGACAGAACGAGTCGGCCGTGGTGCATCTCGGAGCGAACGGCAAGCCCGAGCTCAGCGTCTACCCCGACCAGGTAGGAGCGATTCCCGCCGGTCAGGCGCGAGTGATCGTGCGGCACGACGCCGCGGCTCCGCCGATCGACGTCCATGTCGACGCGACCCGGGTGGCCACCGCGCTCGCGAATCCTGGGCAGGCTGCGACCCAGGTCAAGGCGGGAACGTACAGAGTGTCGGTGACAAAGACCGGGACTCCTCAGGAGCTCGCCCCGGCACAAGCCGTCCCCTTCGCGCCCGGCAGCAGCACCGACATGTACCTGATCGGAAGTGAGAGCAAGGCGACACTCGCGTGGATCGCCGTGCAGACGGTTACGGCCGGGCGCCCGCTCGCGCAGGTGCAGACGGGAGACAGCGGGCTCGCTGCTCGTGGAGCCCGGAGCGGCGACCTGATCCGCAACGTTGCCGTGCTACTTCCGCTCTGCTCGCTCGCCGCAGTTGCGGGCGCCATGAGCCGACGGCGCCGAACGACGTCGTGGCCGCGGTCGAGTGATGCACGGGCGTAGACGGTCGACACGTTCGCGGGTCCTCGGTTCGGTATGCGTCCTCGGATTGATCACCGGTGGATGCGGGAGGCCGGTCGCGCGGGGGGAAGCGCGAGCGGTGCCGGTCGCCTCCATCGCAATCGCCAACAGTTCTGATCGTTCGCACATCTGGCAAGGGACTACTCCAGTACGCCTCTCTCCTGAAGGAGTGCGACTGACGCAGGAGTCCGCGTCGTTGGCTGCGCTGCGAGAGCGACAAGGGTCGACCCCGGTCAAGTTGGAGTTGAGCGGCGTCACCAGCGGGACTTCGGTGGTCCCGGTCGGGCTCGACCCGAGCAACGGCGATCTCGCGGTCCCGCCCGCCGCGACCGTCGTCGCGTGGTACGAGGGCGGTCCGGCGCCGGGACAGTCCGGGATTTCGGTTCTCGCAGCCCACGTCGACTGGCACGGGCAGCGCGGCGTGTTCTTCACGCTGAGAAGCGTCCACATCGGAGCGACGGCCGAGGTCTCGCTCGCGAACGGGCGTACGGCGCGCTTCACGGTGACGCGCCGCGAGGAGGTGGCGAAGGCCGATCTCGACCGGCTGCTGGTCGGCTCTCGCGTAGGTCCGCCTCAACTCGCGCTCATCACGTGCGGTGGTGACTTCGATTGGCACACCCACCACTACGCGGACAACGTCGTCGTGTTCGCGCGGCCGAGCTGAGCTCGAGCACGGCGATGACCCACCCTGCGCTCTCGCCGCACCAACCGAGCCGCGCGTTTCGGCCCGGCTCGGCGCGGCCGCGTGCGCGGCGTGTGCCCACTCTCGCGCTCGCAGTTCTCGTGTCGGCAACCATCTCCGCGTGGTTGGGCGGGACCGAGGCTGCGGTCGCCGAACCTCTCCAGAGTGCGCCGAGTGACCAACTCCGGATCGTTGCAGTCGACACCTCGGCGTTCCCGGATGTCACCGCAACGATCGCGCTCCCGATCAGCATGCACCAGGACCAAGACCTGTCGGCGAACCTCACCGTTGCGACGGCGGCGACCCCCCTACGCGCCGATGTCTACCGCGTTTCACGCGACCGTCCGACTGTCGCAATTCTGCTCGACGCGGACGGTCGAACCGGCACGAGTACGTTCACTGCCGAGCAGGGCGCCGCGGCCGAGTGGATCCTCGAGCTCGACCCAACGCTTCCCGTCGTCATCGGAACCAGTACTTCGGGCATTGTCACCACCCCGGCGGTGGGAACAGGCACGGCGTTGGCCGCCATCGGAAAGCTTCAGCTCGGTGGGACGCGGAACTGGCCCCGCGCGCTCGGGGCCGTAATGGCCGTCACGACGGCGAACTCGCGCGCAGTCGTCGTGGTCGTCTCCACCGGACCGGGAAACGCGCCGGCCGCGCCTTCCGAGCTCACTTCGCGTACCGCGGGTGCGGAGGTGAGCGTCCGTTGGATTCGTCTGAGCGCAAACGCGGGTCCGAGCGATGCGCTCGGCAAGATCCCGTCGGTCGAGTCAACGCCCGACGCCCTCCTCGGAACGCTGAACCCGATCGCCGCAGACCTCACCGCGCAATACCAGCTGCGTTTCCGCGCCAATCCGACCGCGACCACGGCGACCGTCACGCTCGACGCGTACGGAACCCGATGGACTGCAAGGGCGGGGCTCGAGTCTTCGGTGCAACCGCCGTCCGGTCCGACCGGCCACCGCGCGCCTTCATCGAATTCAGACGGCTTCTTCGTCGCAATCGCGGACAACACCGCCGGCTTCATAAATGCGCACCGGATTTTCTGGGACATTCTCGGGCTGGCCGTGCTGCTGTATCTGGCTCGCGACCTGCGACGCTCCTAGTCGTCACTCCGAATCCGTCCGGCGTGGTTCGTCGTGCCAGGTCCACCACTCGTACGGCGGCGACTGGGGATAGCCCTCGGGCGAGTCCTCCCACTCCTCTTGGCGCCCGAGTGCAGTCAGGTCGAGGTAGCTCCAGGTGCCGCCCATCACCTCATCGCCGCGGCTGTTGATGAAGTAGCTGCGGAAGACGCGGTCGCCGTCGCGGATGAACGCGTTCGTACCGTGCCACTCGTCCACGCCGAAGTCGGCGTCGAAGTCGTCCGTCATCGTGTACCACGACATGTCCCAGCCCATCCTCGCCTTCACGCGCTCGATATCCGCCTGCGGCGCGCGCGACGCGAACACGAGCGTCGTGTCACGGGCGTTCAGATGCGCGACGTGCGCGACCTGGTCGGCGACCATGGAACAGCCGACGCAGGCATGCTCGGGCCAGCCGTGCACGCCGGGCTCGAAGAAGGCGCGGTAGACGATCAGCTGACGGCGGCCGTCGAACAGGTTGAGCAGACTCGCCTCCCCCTCAGGTCCGTCGAACGCGTACTGCTTGTCGACCGCCTGCCACGGCATCCGCCGACGCTCGGCGGCCAGCGCATCACGGGCGCGGGTCAACTCCTTCTCCTTGACGAGGAGTTGCAGGCGCGCAGCCTCCCACTCCTCCGACGACACGATCGGGCGTGTATTCATTGCAGGCCTGCGATGTGCGCGAGCATCACGACGGCCGGCCGGCCGCTACGGGGTATTCGTCGTGGCGATGGAACCATGACAGGTCGCCTTCGTTGCGGCCCAGCGGCGCGCGGTCGAGCCACTGCCACATCGACCACAGCCCGTCGAGGCCGCGGGAATACGCCGAGTACGTGTGGAACACGTCGTCGCCGTCACGCGCGAACGCGCTCACGCCGGGTTGCTCGCCCGACCAGTCGCGCCACGCGACGTTCTCGGCCTCGAGCTGCGCCCGGTGCTTGTAGTTGTACTCGACGGGCGCCACCGCGGGATCGATCGTCACGTGGAAGTCGTAGTTGAACATGCTGTCGAACGACGAGATCCAGCGGAAATTCCATCCCATCCGTTGCTTGTACGCGACGATCTCGTCGAGCGGCGCGCGCGAGACCACGACGAACGCAACATCGTGGTGCTCGAGGTGCGGGATGCTGCCGGCGAAGCCGTCGGCGACCGCCGAACAGCTCGGACAACCTTCGTCCCAGTCCGGCCCGAGCATGAAGTGATACACGAGCATCTGCGAACGCCCGCCGAACAGATCCGGCAGCGACGCATCGCCGTCTTCGGTCGCGAACCGGTAGTCCTTCTCGACGGGCACCCAGGGGAGTTCACGCCGCCGCCGCGCCAGCTCGTCGCTGCGGCGCGTCAAGTCCTTTTCGGCTTCGAGCAGCTCGAGACGCGCGGCGAGCCATTCCTCGCGAGTGCCGAGTGTCCGGGAGGCCGTCATCAGTTCATCTCCTCTTGTCTGCGGTCGAGCTCACGCAGGATGTCCGACCATCCCCCGTGATGCGCCGCCCTCGCTTCCTCGTCAGGAAGCCCGATCTGATGGATCTCGACCAGCGTCGAGCTGTTCGACGATGGTTGGAAGGTCACCGTCACGATCGAGTCCCGGAACTGCGTTGCAGGCGACGACCATGTGAAGACCAACCGACGAGGTCGGTCGATCTCGCGATACGTACCGGTGTGCTCCATCGCGGATTCGTCGTCGATCATGACGATGCGGAACGTTCCGCCGACACGCGGATCCGTTTCGGCACGAGTCTCCCGGGTGCCGGACGGCTTGAGCCACGTTCCGAGGCTGCGCGCGTCCAACCATGCGTCGAAGAGATCTTCCGCCGACGCGGGGATCTCCCGCCGGACGGTAAGCACGAACTCGTCCGTCATGACGATCTCTCCGGGCGGTCGCGGCGGGTGACGAAGGCGTCGAGCGCGGCGAGCTGATCGCTCCAGAATCTGCGGTAGTGCTCGATCCATTCGGCCGCATCGGCAAGCGGGGCGGGGTCCAAGCTCAAGATGTGCTCGCGCCCGCTGACCTTCCGTCGCACGAGGCCGGCGCCTTCGAGCACCCGGATGTGTTTCGACGTGGAGTTGAGCGAGATCGGAAACGCCCTGGCGACGTCGGTCACCCGGGCGTCGGACTCCGCGAGACGAGCCAGGATGGCGCGGCGCGTGGGGTCCGAGACCGCCGAGAAGACCCGATCGAGCGTCGCCG
>JAODBI010000084.1 GCA_025463875.1 Actinomycetes bacterium | reverse complement strand
CGCCGTGGTGCCGGGGCCGCTCGGTGTCGTGACCTTCCCGCTCGGGCCGCATGCCGCGAGGAGTACCCCGAGGCAGAGGACGAGACCGGCGGCGGGGCGGCGGGCGGCCCGTGACCTGCGCATGCTGCTCTGACAATCGGACGCGCGACCTGGGTTCCTGAGGCCTGATCCTTGGCCCGGGTTCCTCAGGACGGAAGTTCGCGGAAGGGGGTGTCCTTTCCGGGCCGGGGCTCGCTCGGCAGCCCGAGCACCCGCTCGCCGATGACGTTGCGCTGGATCTGCTCGGTGCCGCCGCCGATGCGGCTGCTCCACTGGCCGAGAAATTGCTGCTGCCAGTAGCCGTGCTGGATCGCGTCGTCGTCGTAGAGCATCGACTGCGCGCCCTGCAGCCCCATGACCAGGTTGCCGTCGTGCTCGAGGCGCCGGGACGCCGCGAGCTTCAACACCGACGCCTCGGGGCCGAGACCCTGGTCCTTGCGGGACCGGGCCCGGAGCCCGAGCCACTTGATGAGCTGCGTGCGCGTGTAGCTCCGGGAGAGCTCCTGGCGTGCCACGGGATCGCCGGTGACGCCGCAGCGTTGCGCGAGCGCGACGAGGTCGCGAAATCCCACGCGCCCTCCGCCGCCGATCATCGCCCGCTCGTTCGAGAGCATCGTGTTCGCGGCGCGCCAGCCGCCGCCCTCCGCGCCGAGACGCATCGCGTCGGGAATCCGCACGTCGGTGAGGAACACCTCGTTGAAGTGTGACGCGCCGTTGATCTGGCGGAGAGGTCGCACGTCGATACCAGGTGCGTGCATGTCGAGCAGGAACGCGGTGATGCCCTTGTGCTTGGGCGCATCGGGATCGCTGCGGGCGAGAAGGAGCCCCCAGTCGCTGTAATGCGCCCCGGACGTCCACACCTTCTGGCCGTTGACGGTCCACTCGTCGCCGTCGCGCTCCGCGCGCGTCCGCAATCCGGCGAGGTCGGAGCCGGCGCCGGGCTCCGAGAACAGTTGGCACCACACGTCGTCGCCGCGCAGCATCGCCGGGAGGAACCGTTCCTGTTGCTCGGGCGTGCCCCACGCGATGATCGTCGGCCCGGCCATCGCGATCCCCACCGCGAACACGCCGGTCGCGACGTTGTAGCGAGACTGCTCCTCGTTGAAGATGCGCGCCTGCCAACCCGGGCCGCCCCGCCCGCCCGCTTCCGCCGGCCAGGTGATCCCGGCCCAGCCGCCGTCGTACACGACGCGTTGCCACTCCTTGCACGCGGCGACGTGCTTGTCGTCGGCATCGGGATCGCCGTCGCCCGGCATGTACGAGTGGTCGGACTGCTCGCCCGCCTCGCGGCGCCGCGCGTGGGCGTCGAGCCACGTGCGCACCTCGACGCGGAACGCTTTCTCTTCCTCGGTCTCCTCGAAGTCCACTGCGCTAGCCGCCCATCACGATGCCCCGAGCACGGAGCCGTAGTCGGGGCCGGACCGGAGCTGGTGGCCGCCGTCGATGCCCAACATCTGGCCGGTGACCCACGTCGATTCGGGCCCGGCGAGATAGCGCACGGCCGCCGCGATGTCGTCGACCGTACCGACGCGCGCGACCGGCATGTTCTCGTGGTAGCTGTCGAGGATCGGGCCACCGGCCGTGATGAAGGTCATCAGGTCGGTGTCGACGATGCCCGGTTGCACCGCGTTGACTCGGATGTTGTGCTCGCCGAGCTCGTCGGCCGCGCACTTCACCAGCATCTCGATGCCGGCCTTGCTCGCGCAGTACGCGCTCATGAAGCGGTGCGTGGTGTGCCCCGCGATCGACGACATCCCGACGATCGACCCGCCGCCGCTCTTCATCATCTGCGCGGCCGCGTGCTTGATGCAGAGAAATGTGCCGACGAGATTGAGGTCGACGGTCGCGCGCCATCCGTCGGCGTCGGACGCGACGATCGGGCCGCCGTGCAACGAGCCGCCCGCGCACGCGAACAGCACGTCGAGCCGGCCGGTGGGTTCCGTCGCGCCGGCAACCGCCCGTTCGACGTCGGACTCGTCAGTGACATCACACACGACGTAGCGGGCGGTCGCTCCGGACGCGGCAACCGTGCCGATGTCCTTCACGGCTTCCGTGAGGCGCGCCTCGGTGCGGCCGGCAATCGTCACGTGGGCACCGTCGGCCGCGAACCGCTGCGCGCAGCCGAGGCCGATGCCACTGCCGCCGCCCGTGACGAGCGCGGCCATTCCTTCCAGGCCCGGCACCGCCGCGCCTCAGGCGTCGGCGATGGTGATCGCCTGCTTGGGGCAGACCCGCACCGCTTCTTCGACCTTGGCGCGCAGCTCGTCGGGTGGCTCCTCCTGCAGGACGTACAGGAAGTCGTCGTCGCGCACCTCGAACACCTCGGGCGCGGCAGCCATACACAGGGCGTTGCTCTCGCATTTGTCGAAGTCGACGACGACCCGGAAGCTCATTGTGTACCTCCCGTTGAGACTGACCGGCGGGACCGCTGAACGGCGGCACCGTAGCGCACGGGCCGGGAACGGGTTCCGCGATCAGCGTGGTGTCGTGATCCGGCGCGCCAGCTTGTCGAGGCGGCGGTCCCACGCGGCGCCGACGTCGTGCATCCAGCCCGCGGCTTGCGCGAACGGACCGGGTGTGAGCCGGAACACCACCCGGCGTCCGTCGCGTTCGCCGCACACGAGTCCGGCGTCCTCCAGCACGGCCAGATGCTTCACGACGGCTTGGCGCGACACCGGGAGTCGCTCGGCGATCTCCCCCGCGCTGGCCGGTTCGCGACCGAGGTGCTCCACGATGCGGCGGCGGGTGGGATCGGCCAGTGCGTCGAAGACGTGATCGACTTGATCGCGGCGCGGGCGAGGTGAGCGGGTCTCAGACACGCGCACGCGCGCGGGCGGAGAACGCGGAACGCACGAGGTGCGCGCCGTCGAGGCGCGTCTCGCGCGTATGGACGATGGTCCCGATACCGGATGGTTCCAGTGTGATCTCCACTTCGGAGGGCACGTCGTCGCCGTCGGCCGAGATCCATCGAAACGAGAGCCGCTCGTTCGGTACGGCCTCGTGCACCACCCCGACCCGTTCGCCGTCGGCGTCGCGGGTGTGCAACCGACCGCCGGGTTCGGCGGCGAGCTCGACCTCGTCACCGAGGATGCCGGCCAACTCGTCCCAGACGACCTCGGGCGGGGCGGGGAGCTCCAGATCACGTTCGACCACGAGGTCGGATTCGTTGCAACTCATGGGTTGCAGCCTAGCGCGCTCTACGTACAGGCGCCGGGAAGGCTAATCTGCAACCATGCAGTTGCAGATGAGGTCCTCCGCCCCGCCCGCACCGTCGGAACAACCGGACCAGCCGGACCAGCTCGACCAGGTCCCGGTCAGCTTCGGCGACGACGTCTCCCGCCGCATGCTCCGGCAGCGACGCGTCATGCTGACCGGCACGATCGACGGCCCGCTGGCCGAACGGGTCTGTGCCCAGCTCCTCGTGATCGAAGCCGAGGAGCCGGAGCTCCCGATCACCCTCTACCTCCACTCCCCCGGCGGCGAGGTCGATGCCGGCTTCGCGATCTACGACACGATGCAGACGCTGCGCTGCGAGGTGGAGACCGTGTGCGTCGGGTTCGCGGCATCGATGGCGCAGTTTCTGCTGTGCGGCGGCGCGCCCGGCCGCCGGGCAGCGTACGCGCACAGCCGGATCCTCATGCACCAACCCCTCGGTTCGGTGCAGGGTTACGCGGTCGACATCGCGATCCAGGCCGAGCAGTTCACGATCATGCGCCGCCTGATGGCCGAGCTCACCGCGGAGCACACCGGGCAGACCGTCGAACGCATTCTCGCCGACGGCGAGCGCGACAGGTGGTTCACGCCGCCGGACGCGCTCGAGTACGGGATGATCGACCGCATCATCGAGGCGCCGGTGCGGACCATGCCCAGATAGAAGGCGCCTGCTAGAAAACGCACGCGTGTTCGACGATCTGCTCAATGCCAACCGGCGCTACAGCCGCGAGTTCCACGACTCGGGCGTGGCCGGAATCGCGGCCAAAGGCTTGGCCGTGCTGACGTTCATCGACTCCCGGATCGATCCGCTCGCCCTGCTCGGACTCCGCGCGGGCGACGCCAAGATCATCCGCAACGCGGGTGCTCGGGTCACCGACGACGCGCTGCGCTCCCTCGTCCTCGCGGTGAACCTGCTCGGAGTGACCCGGGTGTGTGTCGTGCAGCACACCGAGTGCGCCATGGTCGGAACGACCGACGAGCAGCTGCGCGCCCGGATCGCGGCCGAGCGTGGGGTCGACGCCGAGGGCTGGAAGTTCCTGACCAGCACCGACCAGCTCGCAACGTTGCACGCCGACATCGAGCTCATCCGAGCCTGTCGACTCCTCCCGGCCGATCTCGCCATCGGCGGCTTCGTCTTCGACGTCCACAGCGGTGAGCTCGTCGAGGTGGAAACGCCGGCGACGAGGCGCGCGGACGAATCCTCCCGACCAACTGAGTAGCTTCCCGGGCATGAGCGACACGAACATCTCTGGAACTGACGTCATCGTCGAGACCGCCGACGGTCCGATGCGGCTGTACGAAGCCAAGCCCCCGGGTGAGACACGGGGCGCGATAGTCGTGGTGCAGGAGGCGTTCGGCGTCAATCCGCACATCGAGGACGTCACCCGCCGCGCGGCCGCCGCCGGTTACCACGCGATCGCGCCCGACCTGTTCCATCGCTCGGGTCCGGGCGCGGTGGTCGAGTACGGCAAGTTCGAGAAGGTCATGGAGCACTTCGGGAACCTCGGCAGCGACGCGGCGATCCTCACCGACATCGACGCCGCCCTCCAACACCTGCGAGCCGCCGGTTACGGGGATGCGCAGATCGGCATCGTCGGCTTCTGCTTCGGCGGCCGGGTGTCGTTCCTCGTCGCGCTGCGGCGCGCGCTCGGGGCGGCGGTCGGCTTCTACGGAGGCGGGCTCGTGAACGCCCGGTTCCCCCAGTTCCCCGCTCTCGTCGACGAGGTCGCGTCATTGCAGACTCCGTGGCTCGGCCTCTTCGGAGATCAGGACGCCTCGATTCCCGTCGCCGACGTCGAGACCCTGCGCACCGCGCTCGCCGCCGCGCCGGTCGACACCGAGATCGTTCGCTATCCCGAAGCCGGACACGGCTTCCACTGCGATCGCCGCGACGACTACCGACCCGACGACGCGGCCGACGCGTGGCGCCGTGCGCTCGACTGGTTCTCGACTCACCTGAAGTAGGAGCGGCAGCGGAGCCGACCGATCTCCCCGCGCCGCCCCACATCGGACGGCACAGCGCGAGCGACCCACAAAGACGGAGCGGCAGCGGAGCCGACCGATCTCCCGCGCAGCCCCACATCGGACGGCGCAGCGCGAGCGACCCATAGATACGGAGCGGCGCCCTCGTGCGCCGGGCTGCGTAGGCTGCGGCCGATGGCCCCGTCCGCACGCTTGCGCGCTGCTCTCGCCGCGATCGACGACGCGAACGTTGCCGATCCCACACTCGTGACCGTGCGCGGGAGCCGCGGTCCGAAAGAGATCATCCACGCGAATCTCGTCACCGAATGGGTGCTGCGGCTCAAGCCCGAGGCCGACGAAGCGCTGTTGCTCGCGGCGCGCGGACACCACTTCCGCCGCTGGACGATGCCGCGCACGAGCTACCCGGCCGGTCGCGCCGGCTACCTGCGCTGGCGCAAGGACCTGCACGGGCAACACGCCCGCGAGCTCGGCCTGCTCCTGGCCGACGTCGGCTACGACGAGCCCACGATCGAGCGGGTGCAGGCGATCGTCCGCAAGGACGGCCTGGCACGGGCGGCCGAGCACGACGACGTACAGGTGCTCGAGGACGCGCTGTGTCTCGTGTTCCTCGAGACCCAACTCGTCGAGACCGCAGCCCGACTCGATCCGGCGACCCTCCCCGGCGTCATCACGAAGACCGCGCGCAAGATGAGCCCGGCCGGACTCGCGCTGATCGCCGAAGTGCCGCTGGGCGCGGGGTCGCGGCGCATCCTCGACGCCGCGTTCGCGCGGGACACGGTGCAGCGCTATCTCGACGCGATGGCCAAGGCTGACTGGCACGCATTGGCCGCCACGCTCGCACCCGACGTCGAACGGGTCGGGCCGTACCGCGACCTGTTCCGGGGGCGGGAGCCGTACGCCAAATACCTCGAGGACGTCATCAGCTCGCTTTCGGGGTACGCGCTCGCGGTCGTCGAGATGATCGTCGACGGCAACCATGTCGCCGTCGAGCTGAACGAGACGGTCGACGACGGCGAGGATCGGCTCCGTACGGACGAGACGGTCGTGTTCGACGTGCGCGACGGTCTCATCTCCCACGTCGCCGTGTACCTGCAGACGTCGGAGCGGGTCGCGGCGGGCTCGGCGTGACGGAACCGATCTGCGACCTCGACCTGGCACGCATGCGCCACGACCGCATCGCGAAACTGAACGCCGCCCTCGACGCCGCGGGCGTCGACGTGCTCGTGCTGTGTGGTCAGCAGAACGTCTCGTTTGCCACAGGTGCGCGCGCCCCGGCGGCCGATCACATGCGCGCGTCCTGGTGGCGCGCCGTTGCCGTACTCGAACGCGGCGCACCGTGGCCGCACCTCTACACCGACTTTCCCGAGGGCGCGCCGCCCGAGATCCCCGACGAGTACCTCCACCGCGCGATCGAGGTCGAGACCCCGGCCGGCGCCGACGAGCTCCTGCGCGGGCTCGGCGCGGGTGTCGTCGCGATCGACGACGCGCCCTTCCCGTTGTGGCAGGCCTTGCGGTCGCGCTCGGTCGTCGACGCGGGCGTCGTGACGGGTCCCGCAAAGGTGACGAAGACGCCCGACGAGCTCGAGTGCATCCGGCGGGCGCAGTCGATCAACGAGACCGCGATGCACGTCGTGCGGCCGCTCGCGAAGCCCGGGCGACTCCCCCGCGAGTTGTCCGGAGCGTTCCTCCGCGCGGTCACCGAGCTGGTCGCAACCGCGAAAACCTTCGATCCCGTGTTCCAGGTCATGCCGCGCTCGGTCGCCGAGGGGCCCTACAGCATCACGAGCGAACCGGTCTTCCCGATCCCGGTCGTCGACGAAGAGCTGCGACCGGACGACGTGCTGTGGGTCGACACGGGCATCAACCTGCACGGATACGCCTCCGATTTCGGGGCGACGTGGATCATCGGGCACGAGCCGAACGGCCTCCAACGCGAGCAGTTCGCGATGTGGCGCACGGTGGTTGACCGCACGTTGGCGCGGGTGAACGCGGGCGCGACCGCGGCCGACCTCGTCGAGGCCGCGCGGCTCGACGACGGTCGCCTCCCGTGGCTCTCGTACTTCTATCTTGCGCACGGGGTCGGGACCGACAGCGCGGAGATGCCGTTCGTCGGGACCGACCTGGGCGCGGAGTTCGACGCGTCGCTCGTGCTGCAGCCGGGGATGGTGCTCGTCTTCGAACCGGTGATCTGGGTCGACGGCGACGCGGGGCATCGCTCGGAGGAGATCGTCGCGGTGACCACCGACGGCTACGTGCGGCTCTCGTCCCCGGTGACGCTCGACGACGGGGGCGCACGATGAGCCGGCTGGCCGCGTGCCTGTCGCTCATGGCGCACGGTGACGTCGACGTGCTGTTCCTCGGCCGGGAGGCGAACGCACGCACCGTCTCCGACGCGGGACGGCTGTGGCTGGCGGGAACGCGGGCTTTCTCCCCCGGCTGCGTGGTCGTCCGTCATCCGGCCGCCGTGCACGTGCTCTCCAACACCGACGCGGTGCTCCCGCACGGTTTTCCCGTGGAACATCTCTACGGCGTCACGTGGAACCCCGAGCGGCTGGTGAACGCGCTGGCCGCGATCGAGGGGGTCTCCGAGGCGCACCGTGTGGGAGTCGACGGGATGTCACCGATGGCGAGCGCGCTGGTGGCGCGCGTCGCGCCGTCGGCGGAGATCATCGATGCGGGTCCGATGTTCGCCGAGCTCTGGGGAATTCCCGACCGGGAGAAGGTCGCGGGCGTCGAGCGCGCCTCGGTCGTGGCGAGGGACGGACTCGACGCCATGGTCGGCGCGCTCCGGCCTGGTGTCCGGCCGCGCGATCTACGGGGTGTCTGCGCGGCACAGTTCGCCTTCCTCGGAGCGACGACTCCCGCGTTCGACGCCGTCGCGGCTCCGTTCGGCGACTCGTCGTCGACTTGGCTACCGCCCGAGCGCGAGCTCGTCGCCGACGAACAGGTGGTCTTGCGCGCGGGCGTGTTGCGCGAAGGGTGGGAGGCGTCGCTCGCGCGCACGTACGTGGTCGGATCACCGTCGGTCGCACAACCGCCTCCCGCCGGGTGGGACGACCTCGTCGCCGACTGCACGCCGGGCGCGACCGCCGGTGCGCTTCGGGCGCGGGGCGCGGTCGTCCACGGCGCGGGACGGGGCGTCGAACCCTGGCCCGACGACCTCGAGCTCGTCGCCGACCTCATGCTCGCCCTCGAGCTCCGGGACGCGACGAGCCTCCGCCAGGACATCCTCCGGATCACCAACGGCCCTGCCCAAGTCGTCACGACCTGACCTGCGACGGAACGAAGCTGCCCACTGTTGGCAGGAATTCCGGCGTCAGGCGCACGTTCTCCTGCCCACTGTTGGCAGGGTTTCAGGGGTTGATCTGGGTGCGGCCGCGTTCGACGATCTTCATGCGGCGCGCTTCGATGCTCGCAGGGTCGAAGCCGGGACCTTCCCAGTCGCGGCTCACCCGGGCTTCGATCTTCCAGCCTTCGTCGACCGTGGTGCCGGTGACCTCGTCGTAGGTGCGCAACATGCGGCGCACACCCATCTGGTCGTTGGAGACGATGTCGGCGGCGAGCTTGCGGCAATGGGGCAGCAGGTCGTCGTGCGGAACGACCGCGTTCGCGAGTCCCCACGCGTACGCGGTCTGCGCGTCGAGATAGTTGCCGGTGAAGCTCATCTGCTTGGCGCGGGCGACGCCGATGCGCTGCGCGAGCAACACGGTCAGACCCCAGCCCGGCATCACGCCGACGCGCGCGTGCGTGTCGGCGAAACGCGCCCGGTCGGAGGCAATGATGAAGTCGCAGTTCAGCGCGACTTCGAAGCCCCCCGTCACCGCGACCCCGTTGACCGCGCCGATCAGCGGCTTCGTGTGGGGCGGGAGTGCACCGCGAAAGGTGTCGCGACTCTCGCCGACCTCGGCGAAACCCTCACCCTGCTGCACCTGCCCCGAGCCGAACTCCTTCAGGTCGACGCCGGCCGAGAACGCGGGATCCGCGCCGGTGAGGATCAGCACGTCGACGGCGTCGTCGGCGTCGCACCGCGTGATGGCCGCGGGCAGGTCGCGCCGCACGTCGCGGTTGAGCGCGTTGCGCTGGTCCGGACGGTTGATCGTGATAACCGCGACGCGCTCGGCAATGTCGACGAGGACGACGTTGCTCATGCGGCTACGCCCTCCGGCCCTCGATCGCCCGCGTGCCCCATGAGAACGACCGGGCCTCCCGGCTGCGCCTGGCTGCCCATCAGTGGCCCCGGTAGTCGAACGCGACCTTGATCGCGCCCGAGTCGTCCTGCGTCGCGAGCGCGGTGAACGCGTCGCGCCAGCCGTCGAGCGGGAAGGTGTGCGTGAGCATCCCGGTGAGGTCGATGCGGCCGGACGAGACGAGGTCGAGGTAGTGGTCGATGCCGTGCTTGCGCACCCCCTCCACCTCCTCGAGCCCGAACGCGTTCGATCCGACCATCGAGATCTCCTTGAAGTACAGCGGCGTGTCCTCCCACCAGGTGGGACCGTGCACCCCCGCCTTCACCAAGGTGCCGCGCGCCTTCAACACGCGCGTGCCGACCTCGAAGGTCTCCTGCTTGCCGACCGTGTCGTAGACCACGTCGATGAAGCCCGGGAACGCCATCGGGAGGCCGTCGCTCGCGCGCAGCACCCCACCCGACCACGCCGCCGCCTCTTCGATCACCTGCGACGCGGGTGAGTGTCCGATGACCTTGGCGCCGAGCTTGCGCGCCATCTCGGCCTGCGCTTCGAAGCGCGCGACGACGAGTACTTCGACGTCGGGGTACAGCGCACGGATGATCGCCGTCGCACACGTGCCGAGCGCGCCCGCGCCGTAGACCATCACTTTGCCGCCGGGAGTGGGTGGGTGACGCGTGATGGAGTGCAACGAGACTGCGAACGGGTCGGCGAACACTGCGAGCTCGTCCGAGACGTTGTGGGGCACTTTGAAGAGTTGCGAGTCGTGCGCCGACATCACCTGCGCGTAGCCGCCGTTGACATCGCGCGCGGTGCCGATGTGAATCCCCGGCGGGATCGGGCCGACGTCGAACGAGTAGCAGAGGCTGTAGTCGCCGACCGCGCACGCCGGGCACAACGGGCTGACGCCCCGCGGCCCGCACGAGAGCCACGGGTTCAGTACGACCCGGTCGCCGACCTCGAGGCCTTCGGCTTCCGGACCGAGCGCGACGACGTCGGCCACCACCTCGTGCCCGAGCACCTGGGGCAATGAGAAAAACCCTTTCATGGGGTTGTCGGGCGAGCGCACCTCGCCCCAGTCCATGAACACCTGCTTCGAGTCCGAGCCACAGATGCCCGTGAGGCGCGGGCGCGTGACGACCCAATCGGGAAGGAAGAACCCGGGCTCGTCCATCTCGACGAGCTTCATCGGGGTCTGCGCCAGGCTGCGCAACAGACGGTTGTCGGTCTCGGGGACCGGCACGGACTCGGGCTTCACGCCGTACAGCAAGGCTTTCATCCCGCGGACGGTACACGCCGCGCCGGCGCCCGGTCACTCCGGGAACCGGCGCGCCGTCTACCCGAGCCGGGCTTCGAGCCGGGCCGCAACCTCCCGGTAGCGACTCACGGGAATGAGGTGCACACCGTCGAACGCGCGCGAATCGCGGATCCCTTCGACGAGGTCGCACGCGAGCTCGACGCCCGCGGCCGGATCCCGCTCGATCGCGCGCAGCCAGGCGTCCGGAACCGCGAGCTGCGGGATGTCGGCGGAGATCTTGCGCGCCATCGCCGCGCTCGGGACCACCATGACGCCCGCGTGCACCGGGCCGTCGAACTCGATGC
Source organism: Actinomycetes bacterium (assembly GCA_025463875.1). Lineage (GTDB taxonomy): Bacteria > Actinomycetota > Acidimicrobiia > IMCC26256 > PALSA-610 > PALSA-610. The sequence continues at coordinate 12,453 of JAODBI010000084.1, read as the reverse complement.
CGGCGCGCCACTCGAGCAGCTCGTCGAGGGAGAATCGCACCTGCGCGAACAAGAAGTCGGCGTCGCGTTTCCACTCCGGCAACCGGCCGGGGCCGGCGGAGACGCCCGCGCGGAACGGTCGGTCGGCCGAGTAGTCGTGCGTCTCGGGGAACGTGCGCAACTCCTGCATCATCGACTGCACGGTGAGTTGACCGGTGCGCGCGCCGAGCGTCGGGCGGTCGCCGTAGACGAACAGGAACTGGTCGACGCCGTAGGCGGCCGCGGTGAGCAGATCACGCCGGAAGCCGAGGAGGTTGCGGTCGCGCGCGTTGAGGCACGCAATGGAGCGGCCACCCATGCGTTCGACCTCGTGCGCGACCGCGACGCTCGAGACCGTCGCCCGACCGATGTGGTTGTCGGGGATCAGGAAGGCGCTCGCGACCTTGCTGAGCACGCCGATCTGGTGCCGCACGTGCATCAGGTCGGGCCGCGTCGGCGGCTCCACCTCACAAACGACGTCGAAGGGCTTGCCCGTCACACGTACGGCAGATCCGCGAGGCGCCGTTCCAGCGTCTTTGCCGCGTCCGGTGTGAGGTGCTGCCACCGCCACGTGATACGCGCGGCCAGCCCGACACCCAGCAGCACCGATGCCGCGACGGCCGCGCCGACGAACACCGACCATGCTCGACCGAGCGTGGCGAACGATTCGATCGTGCTCCAACCGGGCTGCATCACCGAGTCGAGAATGAGTGCGCCGATCGTGATCGAGCACCAGGCAGTGATCAGCCGGTGCCAGCGCAGCCGTTCCGCCTCGCTTATTACGCCCTCGGTCGCCGCGTGCAGCGCACCCGCGAGCACGCCGACGGTGATCGGCGGCACGAACAAACCGATCGCGCGCCACCCGCCGATGAAGTAGCCCGCGGTGCGACGCGCGAGTCGCAGTACCCAGATCGTGAACGCAACGGCCACGAACAGCACTCCACGTTCGTGCGCGGTCGTGAGCGCCCGCGACGGATACTCGATGCCGTACATGTGCTCGGCACTGACCCCACCGTCAGCGTGGGCGCGAACCACCGCGAACACGCGCACGACGCCCATCGCCTCGAGCACCGCGATCGAGAAGAGCGCGGTCGCCGCGAGGGCGGTGACGATAATCGCCAGCGCGAGCCGAGGCTCGCGGCGCCCGAATCGGATCACGGCCATGCTGCCCACCTCGGTTTCGCTCGGGGTACATGGTCCCACACCCCCGCCGACCTCGCTCGCTCACTCGTCGTGCAGCGAACGGCGATGCTCGCGGGCGACGCCGACCAGGAGGGCGATGCCGAACAGGACGGCGATGATGCCGATCACCGTCCAGAGCGCCTCGCCGGTCATGAACGAACCGTGCAACGCGCCGGAACCTTGCGCGATCCAGACGCCGCCGATGGCGACGAGGACCACGCCGAGGATCCTCCGGAACAGCAACATCCGGCTCGGACGAGATCCGGGCGGCACTACAGCGTGAACGCCATGTTGTCGACGATGCGGTTGCCGAGCGCGGAGTCGCCGTCGACCCGGACGACGCCCCGCTCGCGCGCCTCGGCCCCCGTCCAACGGCCGCCCGCGAGCCGCGCGAACGTACGGCGATCGGTGGTGATGCGCGCGGTTGCATCCGCGGGTGCGGCTTCGAGCAACACGGCGCGTCCCTCGGGCGGAACCGAGATGGCGGCGACGATCTCGGGCCCACCCTCCACGACGAACACGACGACGCTGCCCGCGGGCGCGCCTGCCTTCTTGCCGACCACGTAGCCGAGACCTTTCGCCGGGATGCGGGCCAACGAGAGATCCGCGACCGGGCCCTCCAGGAAGCCGGGACGATCGATCGCCTCGCGGATGTCCTCGTCGTGGTACCAACAGTCGAACACGCGGATCGCCATGAACTGCCGGTACGGCCCGGGACCTTCGGGCGTGAATCCCTCGGCCTCCCACTCGGCCTCCGTCATCGACCGCAGCGTGTCGAGCCGGCGCGCCGTGACCGCGCGGAACTCGTCGAGCAGCTTCGCACCGTCCCAACCCCGATACGACGAGATCCATGTCTCGTTGGCCTTGCCGATGTCGTTCTTCACGTGCGGCGCATGCAACGCCGCCGCGTCGTCGCCGGCCGCCGGCCGCTCTCCCGCCAACATGCGTTCCGTGCCGATCATGTGCGCGACGTTGTCGAACACCGTCCAGCCCGGGCAGTCGGTCGGCGCGTCCCACTGGTCGGCGGTGAGGCCGTCGCAGAGCTCGGCGATGTCGCGCCACACTTCGTCGAGGCGCAGTACCAAAGGCTCGGTCATGCGCGCACGGTACCGCGCCGGCGCGGGCTCGGTCAGGGCGCGCGGTAGCTCACCAAGTCGCTGTCGGTGACGCGCGTCGGAGCGGGGACGCCGACGGCGGCCAGTGCGGCACCGAGCCGTCCGGCCATGAAGCCTTCGTGCGCCGACTTCGACTCCCAGATCTCGCTCACGACCCATCCCGTCGGCAGCGGACCGGCGGCGTGGCTCAGCAGGCCCGCGGGCCAGTCGCCCTTGCCGTTCGTCATGTCGAGGCCGAGCTTGTCGTTCACCGCGTCGTACTGCTTGCGGTCGACGTCGGTGAACTCCAGCACGATTCCGTAGGCCATGATCGAATCTCCTGTGCGATGTATGCGCCGTCGGCGCAGTGCGTGATCGTGATCTCCACCGACCATTCGTTGTGCCCGGCGGGGCGGATCAGGGAGACTGCGAGCCGTGCCCGAGCCGCTGACCTTCTACTTCGACCCGATGTGCCCGTACGCCTACCAGACGTCGGTCTGGATCCGGGAGGTCCGCAGCCGGCAGGGGCTCGACATCACGTGGCGGTTCTTCTCGCTCGAGGAGGTGAACCTCGTCGAGGGCAAGGCGCATCCATGGGAGCGTCCGTGGTCGTACGGCTTCGGCCAGATGCGCGTCGGCGCGTTGATCCGGCGCGAGCTCGGGAACGACGCGCTCGACCGTTGGTACGAGGCGGTCGGCCACGGGTTCTTCAACGGCGGCGTGAAGACGCACGTTCCCGCGGTCCATGCCGAGCTCATCGCCGACGCCGGATTCGATGCCTCGTTTGTGGAGCGCGCGATTGCGGACGAGTCGACGCTCGACGAGGTGCGCGAGGAGCACCAGGACGCCGTTGCGCGTTACGGCGCCCACGGAGTTCCGACCCTCATCCTCCAGCCGGACTACGCCGTCTACGGCCCCGTCGTCGTGCCCGCACCGACGGGTGACGACGCCGTCGCCCTGTGGGACCTCGTGCGGTCGGCGCCCCGATTCCAGTTGTACGAGCTCCGCCACCCGAAGACGCACGACGACGTGGCGAGCGTCGCGAACCACTTCCGCACGTACCTCACGACCCGCGACTGGCACACGGTCGAGAATCCCGCGCCGTAGGCGCGCACGTCAGCTGTACCGACTTCAGATGTCGTCGCGCGGCGGCGCGACCGCCACGACGCGCTGCAGGCCCTCGGGGCACACCTTCGAGCCGCCGCCGTCGCGCGACGCGGCGCGCACACCCTGACCGGGAACGACCAGGCACGCGTCGGCCGCAAGGAACGCGAGGGTGTCGGCCGCGGCCGTGACCGCCACGATCTTGCCCCGTGCCTTGTCGATCTTCGCGGCCTTGAGCCCGGAGCCGCCCCGCGTCTGAATCGGGAACTCGTCGACCTCGGTCCGTTTGGCGAAGCCCTGCTCGGTGGCGATGACGACGAGCTCACCCGTGGTCGCCGCGCACGCGCCGATCACGCGGTCGCCCGCTTTGACGCGCATACCCCGGATCGCGCCCGCCGAACGACCGACGGGTCGCACATCTTCCTCCGCGAACCGGATGCCCTGACCGTCGGCGGTGACGAGGAGCAACTCGTAGTCGTCCCAGCCCGGGAACACCGCGACGACCCGGTCGTCGGCGGCGAGCTTCATGGCGACGATCCCGTTCTGACGGCCCGACGCCTCGGCGAATTCACTCAGCGCGGTGCGCTTCACTCCGCCGCTCGCGGTCACGAACACGAGATTCGGATGGTCCTCGTGCAGGCGCGCGTCGAGCACGGCCACGACCTTTTCGCCGTCGCCGAACTGGAACAGGTTCTGCGCCGCGCTCAACTTCTCCTTGGGGAGATCGTGAACGGTGGCGCGGTAGGCGCGTCCGCGGTCGGTGAAGAAGAGCACTCCCGCGAGCGCGGTCGTGTCGATCGCCTGCGCGACCGCGTCGCGCTCCCCCGGGTTCGCGACCAGCGACTTGCGGGTGCGGGTCGGGACCGCGCGCACGTAGCCCCGCGCGGTCACGGTGACGACGTACGGCTCGTCCTCGACGAGCGAGACGACGTCGAGCGTGCCCGCGTCGTCGGTGACGATCTGCGTTCGGCGCGGCGCCTTGTGCTCGTCGCGGATCGCGACCAGCTCCTCGCGGATCACGGTCATCAGGGCGTCGCGCTTGCCGAGGATCCGGTTCAGCTCCTTGACGGTGGCCTGGAGCTCCTTGCGCTCCTTGTCGAGCTCGTCGCGGCCGAGCTGCGTGAGGCGACCGAGCGGCATGTCGAGGATGTGGTTCGCCTGGATCTCGGAGAAGTCGAAGGGCTTCGCCATCAGCGCAGTGCGGGCCGCGCCCCGGTCCCTGGACGCACGGATCGCCTTCACGATCGCGTCGATCATGTCGAGCGCCTTGACCAGACCCTCGACGATGTGGAGCCGGTCGAGCGCCTTCTGCAACCGGAACTGGCTGCGCCGGGTAACGACGACGACCTGATGGTCGAGCCAGTGCTGCAACGCCTCCTGCAACGTCACGGTGCGCGGCACATTGTCGACGAGGGCGAGCATGTTGACCGAGAACGTGCTCTGCGCCGCGGTGTGCTTGAACAGGTTGTTCAACACGATCTGCGGATTGGTGTCGGGCCGGAGCTCGATGACCAGGCGGGTCTTGCCCTGGCCCGACTCGTTGCGGATGTCGCGGACCCCGTCGATCTTCCCCGCGAGCACGAGCTCGGTCAGCTTCCCCGAGATCGCGTCGACGCTGGTCTGGAACGGCACCTCGGTGAGGACGATCGCCTGCCCGCCGCGCCGCGGGAGCTCCTCGATCTCGTGGCGCGCCCGTACGCGTACGGTGCCGCGCCCGGTCCGGAAGGCGTCCTTGATCCCCTCGTCGCCCATGATGAGGCCGCCGGTCGGGAAGTCGGGACCCTTGACGACGCGCATGAGCTCCGACAGCGTCACGTCGGGCTTGTCGATGAGCTTCATCGCCGCGGTGCAGACCTCGGCCAGATTGTGGGGCGGGATGTTCGTCGCCATGCCCACCGCGATGCCCTGCGAGCCGTTCACGAGGAGGTTCGGAAAGCGCGCCGGCAGCACGATGGGCTCGTTCTTGGAGCCGTCGTAGTTGGGTTCGAAGTCGACCGTTCCCTCGTCGATGCCGGCGAGCAGCTCCATCGCCAACGGAGAGAGCCGGCACTCGGTGTAACGCGAGGCGGCGGGCGGATCGGACGGTGAGCCGAAGTTGCCGTGCTTGTCGATGAGCGGCGCGCTGAGCGAGAAGGGTTGAGCCATGCGAACGAGCGCGTCGTAGATCGCGGTGTCGCCGTGCGGGTGGTAGTTGGCCATGACCTCGCCGACGACGCGCGCGCACTTCACGAACGGCCGGTCCGGACGCAGGTTCGCGTCGTGCATCGCCCAGAGGATGCGGCGGTGCACCGGCTTGAGGCCGTCGCGCACGTCGGGCAAGGCGCGCTGCACGATCACGCTCATCGCGTATTCGAGATACGCGCCCTCGACCTCTTCCTGCAGTGTGCGAGTCGGTATGCCGGAGGGCGGCTCGAGAGTCATCTGGTTGGTGGTCTTGCGCCGGGCCATGGGGCGGGCTCCCTGAAAGTCGGCTTCCTAGACGTCGAGGAAGCGGGCGTCTTTGGCGTTGCGCTGAATCCAGTTGCGACGCGACTCCACGTCGTCGCCCATCAACACCGACAGGACGTCGTCGGCGATCGCAGCCTGGTCGACGTCGATCTGCCAGAGGTGGCGCGTCGCGGGATTCATGCAGGTCTCGCGCAGCTCGTGCGGGTCCATCTCGCCCAGCCCCTTGAAGCGGGCAAAGGAAAGCTGGCGGTTCGGGTGCTCCTCGGAGACGCGCAGGCGCGCCGCGTCGTCGGCGACGTACTGCTTCTCGCCGCCGATCTCGACGGAGTAGAGCGGAGGTTGCGCGACGTAGAGGAGGCCGTTCTCGACGAGCGGCGTCATCTGTCGGTAGAAGAACGTGATCAGCAGCGTGCGGATGTGACCGCCGTCGACATCGGCGTCGGCGAGGATGATCACCCTTCCGTAACGCACCTTGGAAACGTCGAAGTCGGCACCGATGCCGCCGCCGATCGCGGCGGTGAGCGACTGGATCTCGGCGTTCGCGACAACTTTGTCCATCGACGCCCGTTCGACGTTCAGGATCTTGCCCCGCAGTGGAAGGATCGCCTGATTCTTCGGGTCACGAGCGTCGCGCGCCGAACCGCCGGCCGAGTCGCCCTCGACGAGGAACAGCTCGGCGCCTTCGCGATCACGCGACGCGCAGTCGGCGAGCTTGTCGGGCATGCCGACGCCGTCGAGCGCGGTCTTGCGCCGGGTGAGATCGCGGGCCGACTTGGCCGCACTCCGGGCCCGGGCCGCGTTCGACGCCTTGGCCACGATCGCCTTGGCGGGATTGGGATGTTCCTCGAGCCAGCGGGTCAGGTGCGTGTTGGTGGCGCGCTCGACCAGCGAACGGATCTCGGTGTTGCCGAGCTTGCCCTTCGTCTGCCCTTCGAACTGCGGATCGCCGAGCCGCACGGACACGATCGCGGTCAGACCCTCGCGCACGTCGTCGCCCTGGAACGCGGCGTCCTTGCCCTTCACGAGATTGCGATCCTTCGCGTAACGGTTGACGGCCTGGGTCAGCGCCCGCCGGAAACCTTCGACGTGCATGCCGCCCTCGGTCGTGGAGATGCCGTTCGCGAAGGAATGCAGGCCTTCGTGATATCCAGTGTTCCACTGCCACGCGACCTCGACCTCGCCCTCGGGCCCCTTGTCGCCGAAGTAGCCGACTTCCTTGAACAGCGGCTCCTTCGACTGGTTGAGATGACGCACGAAGTCGACGATGCCGCCGTCGAACGAGAACGACTCCGACTGCTTGTGACCGGGACGCTCGTCGGAGAGCGCGATCGTGAGCCCGCGATTGAGGAACGCCATGACCTGCAGACGCTCGGCGATCGTCGCGTAGCGGAACTCGATCTCGTCGAACACGTCGGGATCGGGCCAGAAGGTGACGCTCGTGCCGGTGTGCCCGCGCTTCGACTGCGCGACCACCTTCAACTTGCCCTGCGGCACACCGGGCCGCACCGGCGCCTTGCCCGACTTCTCGGCCGCGTACTCCTGGCGGTACGTCTTACCGCCCCGGTCGACCTCGAGCACGGTGCGGGCCGACAGCGCGTTCACGACCGAGACCCCGACGCCGTGCAGACCGCCCGACACCTTGTACCCGCCGCCACCGAACTTCCCGCCCGCGTGCAACGTGGTCATCACGATCTCGGCCGCCGACTTGCCCTTGTACTGCGGGTGCTCGTCGACCGGGATGCCGCGGCCGTTGTCGGTGACGCGCACCGCGCCGTCGGCCAGAATCGTCACCTCGATCCGGGTGCACACTCCCGCCATGGCCTCGTCGACGGCGTTGTCGACCACCTCCCAGACGAGGTGGTGAAGCCCCGTGGGACCCGTCGACCCGATGTACATGCCCGGTCGCTTCCGGACGGGATCGAGGCCCTCGAGTACCTGGATGTGCTCGGCGGAGTAGTCGTTGGAGGACGGGCGGGCCATGCGCCAACCGTAGGTGACACGTGCGCCGAAACACGGTTTCGCTCACGAGCACCGGACCGGTGGAGTCCGCGCTCGGCGGGCGCGGGCGGCCCGTGGAGCGCGGAGCGCGCCGGCCCTTATAGCGTCCCCACTATGACCACGAACTTCGCCTCTCCCCAGGATCTGCTCGGTGCCGTCGGCTCCGACCTCGGAACCACCGATTGGGTCACGATCACCCAGGATCAGATCGACAAGTTCGCCGAGGCGACGCTCGACAACCAGTGGATCCACGTCGACACCGAGCGCGCCAAGGCCGGGCCGTTCGGTACACCGATCGCCCACGGATTCCTGACCATGTCGCTGGCCGCGTACTTCCTGTCGCAGCTCGTGCACGTGAGCAACATCTCGATGGGCATCAACTACGGCGCCGACAAGGTTCGCTTCCCGGCTCCGGTTCCGGTCAACTCCAGGGTGCGCGCCAAGGGTGAGCTCCTGGAGGCCAAGGAAGTTCCGGGCGGCGTGCAGGCCACGACCCGGATCACGATGGAACGCGAAGGGGGCGACAAGCCGGTCGCGATCGTCGACTCGATCTCGCGGTACCTCGCATGAGCGCGCTCGACGCGTTTCGGCTCGACGGCAAGGTCGCGATCGTCACCGGAGCCGGGCGCGGCATCGGTGCGTCGATCGCACGCACGTTCGCCGACGCGGGCGCGAACATCGTGCTCACCGCGCGCACGAAGGAGCAGCTCGACGAAGTCGCGGCCGACGTGCGCGCCGCGGGCCGTGACGCACTCGTCATCCCGGCCGACGTCAACGACAATGACGTGCTCGAAGAGATCGTGGCGCGTACGGCGGCCGAGCTCGGGCGCATCGACATCGTGGTGAACAACGCGGGCGGGACGATGCCCCGACCCTTCCTCGACACAAGTCCAGGTTTCTTCGAGCGTTCGTTCCACTTCAACGTGACGACCGCGTTCGTGCTCAGCAAGGCTGCGACCCCGCATCTGCTCGCGAGCGGGGAAGGTTCGATCGTCAACATCTCGTCCGCCATCGGCCGTCTGCGCGACCGCGGGTTCGTTGCGTATGGAACCGCGAAGGCCGCGTTGAGTCACATGACGCGGTTGACGGCGGCCGACCTTGCTCCCAAGGTGCGCGTCAACGCGATCGCCGTCGGTTCGATCGCCACCAGCGCGCTCGAGATCGTGCTCGACAACCCCGAGGTCCACGACGAGATGGTGCGGCGCACTCCGCTCAAGCGACTCGGTCGCCCTGAGGACATCGCGCTGTGCGCGCTCTACCTCGCCTCACCCGCGGGCAGCTTCGTGACCGGCAAGCTCTTCGAGGTCGACGGTGGCCTGGAGGAAGCCAACCTCGAGTTGGGCCTCCCCGACCTCACCTAAGCCGGAATTGTTGCAAACAGTTCGCAACAAAACGCACCCGTGAGCGTCGAAAATGTTGCAAACAGTTTGCAACGAAACGGACCGCTACAGGTCGAAAATGTTGCGAACAGTTTGGTGGGGTTCAGCCGTCGAGGAGGTCGTGGATCTCCTCGGGGAGGGCGAAGCCTTCGTCGCCGCGGGACCAGGGGACGGCGGACACGACGGACTCGATCGCGATCGGGCCGTACACGTGCGGGAATTCGCCGGCGAACGCGTCGGACGACGGCTCCCAGCGCAGCTCGCTCGTGAGGAGCCCGGGGTCGATGCACAGCAGCGCGAGATCGGGGATGTCGCGGTAGAACCAGTCGGCGACGTGATTCACCTGGGTCGGCAACGAGCAGTGGATGAAGCCTTCGGTGTCGAGGCTGGAAGCCCGGTACTCGCCGGCGCGCCGCGCGGCATCCCATTCGGGCGCGGTCGTGATGTGGAAGATGAGGCGGGTCACGAGCGGTCAGCCTAGGCAGCCGGGCCGCCGCCTCCGTGCCCGGCGGTACGTTGCACGGCGATGACCGTCTATGCGTTGCTCCTCCGTCCGGGCACGAATCGCGTCTACAGCAAGAACGCGGCCGACCTCAACGCGGCGGAGCTCGCGGTGGTCAACGCCGGCATGCTGCGCGGCGCGCTGCACTCCGTCGAACCCACCGTCATCGGCGGCGTCGACTACGTGCGCTTCGAGGCCGACGACGATCTCGGTACGAGCGAAGTGGGCCACATCTCGAATCTCTCGTCCGCGTTCGCCCTGTTCCGCATCATCGAGGACACGAGCTTCGTCCCCGTACCGCTCACGCCGATGGCGTATCTCGACGACGACCTGCTCACGATCATGCGCTACAAGGGCAAGACCAACGAGCAGTTCACGAAGTTGCTGTTCAACGTCACGCTCGCGGCATCGGCGCACGCGACCGACTGGCCGGGCCGGCGGTTGCGGGTGCTCGATCCGGTGTGCGGGCGGGGAACGTCGTTGAACCAGGGACTCGCGTACGGCTTCGACGTCGACGGCATCGAGATCGACCGCACCGCGTACGACGCGTACCGCACGTTCTTCGTGACCTGGCTCAAGGACAAGCGGTTCAAGCACCAGGCGACGGCGATGCCGCTCCGCCGCGACGGCAAGGTCGCCGGACGCCGGGTCGAGATCGTGTTCGCACGCGACAAGGACGAGTACAAGGCCGACGACGTGCAACGCATGCGGCTCGTGAACGACGACACCACCCAGGCGGGCGAGCACTACCGCAAGCCGGTGTTCGACCTCGTCGTCGGCGACCTCCCCTACGGCGTCCAACACGCGAGTCGGGCCCACCCGAATTCGCCGACGCGCGATCCGCGCCTCCTCGTCGAGGGCGCGCTCCGCGGTTGGACCGGCGCGATGAAGCCCGGCGCAGCACTCGGCCTTTCGTTCAATGCCAAGGTGCTGGAGCGCGCCGAGCTCGTCGAGATCCTTCACGCCCGAGGGCTCGTGCCGGTCGAGCACGAGGCCTCGTTCGAACACCGGGTCGACCACGCGATCACGCGTGACCTGGTCGTCGCGGTGAAACCTGCCCAGCTCGTGTAGCTACGGGCGCGGCTGCGAGAGCGCAAGTCCGTTCTCGCGCATCACGAGCCGGATCTCGTCAACCGAGAACGTCGGCAGGTCGTCGACGAACGACTTCGGATCGGCGAGACCTTCGGCATGCGGATAGTCGGAGCCGAAGATCATCTGTGTCGCGCCGAGCTCGTCGCGCAGCTCCACGAGATCGTCCTCGTAGTAGGGCGAGACCCACACGTGGTTCTGCACCTGCTCGACCGGGTCGACGTTGTCGTACGCGCCCGGGATCTGGCCGTACGACTTCTTCAGCGCCTTCAGCAACAGTCCGACCCACTCCGAGCCGCTCTCGATCGTCGCGACGCGCAGGTTGGGGTGCCGGCGGAGCACACCGTGACACGCGAGCGCGGCGATGGTGTCGTAGATCGGCCGGTGACCACCCGTGACGTTGCGGAACGGGTCGTTGCGGAACGCCTGGAAGTCGCCGCCTCCACCCCACTCGTCGGCGTAGCGGTTGTAACCGGCGTCGCCCGAGTGATACGCGGCGAGCACGCCGGCTTCGGCGAGACGCGCCCACATCGGGTCGTACACCGTATCGCCGGGACTGCGCGAGAAACCGGGTCCGCGCACCGGACCGGAGCGCATCACCACCACGTGCGCGCCGTTCTCGAGCGCGTACGCGACCTCCTGCTCGGCGCGCTCGGGATCCTGCAGCGCGATGTAGGGCGCCGCGTAGATGCGGTCGTCGTAGTTGAACGTCCAGTCGTCGAGCATCCACTCGTTGAACGCGTGGAACACGTCATGCACCGCGCCCGGATCGTGCAGGAGCGCTTCCTCGACTCCGACACCGAGCGTCGGGAACAGGAAACAACCCTGCATCCCCTGGGTGTCCATCAACTTCACGCGCGCTTCGGGCTCGCGGTACGCGGGGTTGATCGGCTCGAGCTCGCCGAACGCGGCGCGGATGTCGTCGCCGGCCTGCTTGCCGCGGAAGTAGTCGTCGAGGCAACCGGGACGTGCGACCGGGTCGAACGTCGGGTTCGGGATGAAGCGGAAGATCTTGTTGTCGACGATCATCCGGTTCTTGCCGTCGATGTTCGCCCACTGCACGAGCTTCGAACGGTGCCTCGGAAGATGGCGGATGAAGGCGTCCGTCGCCTCGTAGTAGTGGTTGTCGGCGTCGAAGACGTCGAATTCGACGGTTCCCATGGCGTCTCCCGTTTCTCCCGTTTCCGGGCCGGCCCGGATCGAGGCCGGACTCAGAATCTAGAACGTGATTCTAGTCTAGCGACTCGCCCCGCATCCGGCTACCCGGGCTGCAGACCATCCGAGGGCGTCAGCCGTTCGGCCCGCAGCGCGGAGCGGCGGAGCTTGCCGGCGTCGTCGCGCAGCGCGTCGTTCGTGAACTCGAAGGTGCGCGGGATCTTGTAGCGGACGAGGCGCTCGGCGAGATGGGTGCGCAGTTCGTCGAGGTCGATGGGCGTGCCGTCGTCGGTCTGCACGATCGCGTGCACGAGGTTTCCCAGGTCGTCGTCGGGAAGCCCGATCACCGCGCACGAACGGACGCGCGGGTGCTCGTCGAGCGCCGCTTCGATCTCGGCCGGATAGATGTTCGCCCCGCCCGCGAGGATCATGTCGGTCTGGCGGTCGCTCAGGTAGAGGTAGCCATCGGCGTCGAGCGAGCCCA